>JBOGKK010000246.1:0-16219 GCA_050745425.1 Terriglobales bacterium | reverse complement strand
TTGTACTGGCGCAGGGCTTCGCCGCTCTTGCCGGTGAAGAACAGGTTCTGGCCGCCGTCGCTGGCGAGGGCGAGCGGGTAGAGCTCATCGTTGAGGCCGCCGCCATCCTGGAAGCCGGGGCCACCGGGGATGCCGGCGAGGGTCGAGACCTGGCCGGACCATCCGGTGACGGTGAGGACGACGCTGGCGGTCTGGATGATGGCATGACCGCTGCTATCGGTGGAGGAGGCGGTGATGGTGATGGGCACGCCGCTGACGGCGAGGCTGATGGGGGCGGTGGCGATATTCACTTCGACGGCGCCGCTGGCGGAAACGGCGGCGGGGTTGACGGCGACGGTAACGTTGGTAGGCTCGCCGCTGGCGGTAAAGGTGACGGGGTTGGTAAAGCCGGTGGAGAGGCTGACCTGGAGGCGCACGGAGGCGGATTGCGCCTTGCCGAGGCTCAGGGTGCTGGTGGGCGGCGAAATCGAGAACTCGTTGGGCGGAACTTGCAGGGTAACGGTGGCGCTGGCGGATTTGGTGGCGTCCACCTGGCTGGTAGCAGTAATGGTCTCGGTGGGCTTGGAGGGCATGGTCTGCGGGGCGATGAATTTACCCGTGGCGTCGATGGTGCCGAGGGTGGCGCTGCCGCCGGCGATGCCATTCCCCGGTGCGCCCTCCACTTTCACCGTCCAGACCACCGCGGTGTTGGAGCCATCGCCGCCGGTGACGGTGGCCTGGAACTGCTGCGGCGTGCCGAGATTGACGGTGGCGCTGGTGGGGGATACGGAGACGGCGATGGGGACCAGCAAGGTGACGGTGGCGGTGTTGGCGGCGGTGGGATCAGCGGTCGAGGTTGCGGTGATGGTGATGGTCTGGGTGCCGGGAGACGTGGACGGGGCGGTGTAGAGGCCTTGCGCGCTGATGGTGCCGAAGGTGGCGTTGCCGCCGGCGGTGCTGTTCACCGACCAGGTGACGGAGGTGTCAGTGGCGTTGGTGACGGTGGCGGTGAAGGCCTGGGTGCCACTGAGGGGAACCTGGGCGGTAGCGGGAGAGATGGTGACGGTGACGGGCTCGACGATGGTGACGCGGGCGCTGGCGGATTTGGTTTTGTCGGCGTTGCTGGTGGCGGTGATGGTCTCGGTGGCAGGCGCGGGGACGGTGGCGGGGGCGGTGAAGGTGCCTGCGGCGGAGATGAAGCCGAGGGTGGCGCTGCCGGCGGCGATATTGTTGACGCTCCAGGTGACGCTGGTGTCGCTGGCGCCGGTGACCGAGGCGATGAAGGTGAGGGAGCGGTCGATGGGCACGGAAGCGGCGGTGGGAGTGACGCTGACGGCGGCGGTTTGGCTCAGGGTGATGGTGGCGGTGGCGGAAATTGCGGTGTCGGCGACGCTGGTGGCGGTGACGGTGACCTGGGAGTTACCGGGGAAGGTGGCGGGGGCGGTGTAGAGTCCGGTGCCGGAGATAGTGCCGTTGGCGGCGCCGCCACCGACGGCCCAGGTCACGGAGGCGTTGGTGGTGTTGGTCACCTGGGCGGCAAACTGCACGGTGCCGCCGGCGGCGACGGTGGCGCTGGTGGGGGTGAGGGTGATGGCGACCGGCGGGGTGAGCTTGACGACGGCGCTGGCGGTGGCGTTGGCGTTGGCGGCGCTCATCGCTTCCACCGTGACGATACCGCCGGTGGGGACGGCGGCGGGAGCGGAGTAGAGTCCCTTCTGGGTGATGGTGCCGGTGGCGGCATCGCCGTTCATATGGCCGTTGACCTTCCAGACGACAGCGGTATTGGTGGCGTTATCGACGACGGCGGTGAACTGTTCGGCGCCTCCGCCCGCCTGGACGGTGGCCGCCGTGGGAGAAATACTGACGATGGGAATTTCCGGCACGGAGGCGCCGCAGCCAAAAGCGGCCAGACTCGCCAGGGCGAGCAGCGACAAAGCCGCAAGGGGGGCGACGAAGCGGGAAACAGGCGACAACTTCGACATAAAAGGATCTCTACTGGTACAGATATTTCAGACGCTGCCATTGGTGGATGGCGTGGATGGTGGACTTGATGGCGAGGCCGTGATAAACGATGGGAACCAATTCAAGTGCCATGGCCCAGCGTGGGTGGCCGTCACGTTCGAGGCCCCAGGCGGGGCTGGTGAAGGCGAGGATTTCAAGGGGAGCCTCGATCAGCCAGGCGCGGGTAGCCGAATAGGGATGGCAGCCGTCGACGGAGCGGGAGCTGCGGATGAGCACATCGGTTTCGCACAGGCCCATATCGCGCGCGTTACGCTCGAGGCGGAAATGATCGAACAGGAGCAGGCCCTCCCCGGTGAGCTCGATGAGGAAGGGGCGATGCCAGCGGGTTTGGATTTCGTGATGCTCGGCGCAGCCAAGGCAAGGGATGTAGCTCTGCATGGACTGGGCGGCGGCGGGAGGCGGCGGGGCAAGCAAGCCCAAAGCGGTAAGCAAACCAGCGAGGAGGCAGGCGGTGGGCGCGAACTTCATGACATCTACTCCGGAAACACGAGGGGTTGGAATTCGAAGTGGAACGTGAGGATGGCTGGAGGGCAGCATTCCCGTCGCCGGGACCGCAAAAGTGGACTTCCAGCGCGCCACGAAAAGACCGCAGCCGGGGCAGGAAGTGGCACAGCCACTTTTTTGAGAGAGGCGGCAAGAGATGGCCGGGGCGGGCCGCAACCCCGCCTGTGGGCAGACGCATCCTCCTTAATCAGAGTTGCTGCGAATGCCTTTGCCGGTTCTGATTCGAACGCGCAGGCGTGAGGGTGCGGGTAGCGGCGAGGCGCAGGATGTGCGCCAGCCGCTGGGCTGGCACGGCGCCACATTTCTGCTGCCAGGCGGCTCGTTGCCGCTGGGGGCGGAGCAGCGGCGGCAGCGGCGGCGCGGGTGGGGCGTCAGCCTGCTGGTGCAAATCCTGATCGGTGCGGGGGTGCTGGCGGGCATGCCCATCGGTTCGCGAGTGGTGATGCCGCCGGATCAGGAAAAGGAGCAAATCCAGTACTTGGCAGCGCCGCCGGAGATCACGGCGCCGGTGATGGCGCCACCGGCGGTGGCGATACGGCGGCCGCCGGTGGTCCGCTACCGTACGCCGGCGGCGGTGGTGAGGCCGGTAACGCCGCAGCCGCGGCCGCCACGCATGCGGCCAAGAAGGCCGGTGCGGTTAGCTCCGGCACCGGCGGTGGCCATGCTGGCAGCAGCGCCACGACTGGCGGCGCCAGCGCTGCCACCACCACCGCCGGCGGCGGTGAAGTTGGGCAAGTTTGGCGATCGGCACGGGATCACCGCGCAGAAGGCGACGCCGATGGCGATACCCGTGCTGGGTGATTTTGGACGGGTGCCGGCGGCGGCTGATCCGCCCGATCCGCCCTCGAGGGCAAAGGCAGGAACGGCGGGATTCAATGGGCGGCGCGCCGCTGATGGCGCCGGAGAGCTGGCGGCGGGCGCGCGCGTACACGTCGGCGGGTTTGGATCCGCGGCGGCAGGCACGCGCACGGGCAACCACGGAGCCGGCGTGCGGCTGCACCGCTTCGGGTCAGCGCTGGCGGCCACGACCGCGGCGAAGCCTCGGCCGCGGCCAGCCGCGGCGGCGTTGCAGTTGCCGCGGATTCTGTCATGGCCGAAACCGGTCTATACAGCCGATGCTGCGGCGCATCATGTGCAAGGCGAAGTGGTATTGCGCGTACGGCTGGGCGCCGACGGCAAGGCAGTGGTGCTGCGGCTGGTGCAGGGGCTGGGCTATGGCCTGGACGAGAGCGCCAAAAACGCAGTACGGCAGTTGCAGTTTCGCCCGGCGCGGCGCCACGGGCAGGCGGTGGACTGGACCGTGCTGCTGCACATTCAATTCCAGCTCGCCAATTGAGGCATTATGAAGGCGTTCCCTTTCCCACAAGCTTGGCTCGCAATTGCAGTGCTGCTGGTGATGCCTTCCGTCGCGGTGACGCAAACGGCGGCGGCGGCGCCGGTGGCGACGGTGAACCAGATTCTGGACCGCATGAGCGCGCACGAGCGGCAGATGTACAAGCGCATGCAGGAGATGCATCCGCGGGTCGAGACGTACATGCAGAACCTGCGCACCGATCCGGCGCTGGGTGAGGTGCCGGTGGCGGATCGCTACTATCTTGGCATCCTTCACTTCCGCAAGGACAAGTACGTGACCGTCAGCTTTCTGCCCGAGCCGCGGCAGGCGTGGCGGCGCTGGATTGGCCCGATCGATGATGCGATTACGGCGCCGGCGCGGCACATTCTCGATCTCGACGTCTATCGCAACAGTTTTGCGCAGATGCTGTTTCCCGGCGGCGCGCACTTCGACCGGAAGCACTACCGCTTCCAGTTTCTGCGGCGCGTGTTTCTGGGGCAGGTGCGCTGCTACGTGTTCAACGTGGTGCCGCGGGACGTGCACGCCAAGGGGAGCTTCTGGGGACGGATTTGGGTTGAGGATGAGCACGATTTTCTGGTGCGGTTCAACGGCAGCTTCTGGGAGGACCGGTATGGGCACCCGGATTTACACTTTGACAGCTGGCGGGTGAACGTGCGGCCGCGGGTGTGGCTGCCGGCCTATATTTACAGCGAGGAAAGCGGCCTCGGCTACGGACTGTTCCGGCACGCTCGCTTTCAGGCGCAGACGCGGCTGTGGGGCTATGACCTCAAGAATGCCGGCCATCAGCAGGAGTTGACCACGATGTCGATCGAGGGCACGGGGATGGCGCTGACGGCGCCGCCGCCCAAGCCCATGTCGCCGGTGATTGAGGAGCGCGAGTGGGAACAGCAGGCGGCGCAGAATGTGCTCGACCGGCTGACGAAAGCGGGGCTGCTGGCGCTGCCGGGACCGGCCGACGAGGTGCTCGACACCGTGGTGCAGAACCTGGAAATCACCAACAAGCTCACCATCACGCCGGCGGTGCAATGCCGCATTCTGCTGACCACGCCCATCGAGACGCTGACCATCGGGAATACGATTGTGATCAGCCGCGGCTTGATTGACGCGCTGCCCGGCGAGGCGGCGCTGGCCGCCATGCTGGCGCACGAGCTGGCGCATATCGCACTGGGGCAGCGCATCGACACCCGCTACGCGTTTGCCGACCGCATGCTGTTTGCCGATCAGGAAAGCCTGAAGCTGATCGATATGAAGCGGACGCCAGAGGAAGAAGCCCAGGCGAACGTGCTGGCGGTGAAGCTGCTCAAGCACTCGCCCTACAAAGACAAGCTGGGGAAGGCAGGACTGTTCCTGCGGCAGGTGGCGGAGCGGAAGAAGCTCTCGCCGCACTTGTTCAACCCCAACCTGGGCAATGGATGGTTCAGCCACGATTACCTGACCCGCCTGCCGGCGATCGCGGTGAAAGGACCGGCGCTGCATGCGGCGGAGGTGTCGCAGGTTGCGGCGCTACCGCTGGGCGGACGCGTGCTGGTGAATCCGTGGGACGACAGCGTAACGCTGGAATCGCCGCCGGCAGTGCAGTTGCTTTCGGCACGGGAGAAGATGCCGTTGCAGATGACACCGTTTTTTCCGGTGCTGCGGCGCTACGCGAAAGCAAAGGCGACAGCGGCGGCGACGCTGGGAACGGATCCCGGCGGCGGCCATTAGCATCGAAGCCGCGAGGAGGGCAGGCGAGTGGCACAAGTAGATTTAAGCGGATTTCGGGTGGCGGCGCTGGTGGAGGACAACTTTGAACAGGTGGAGTTCACCAAGCCCAAAGCGGCATGGGAGGCGGCGCTGGCGCACGTGGATTTGATTTCCCGGCACCCGGAGCTGCATGGGTGGCGGCACCGGGAGCGCGGGGATGAATTTCGCGCCAACGTGGTGCTGGCGGAGGCCGATGCGGCGAACTATGACGCACTGTTTTTGCCCGGCGGGGTCATCAACGGCGACGCGCTGCGGATGGTGGCGGAAGCGCAGCAGTTTGCGCGCGCGCTGGTGGCGAAGAAAAAGCCTATCGCCGTGATTTGCCACGGCGGGTGGCTGCTGATTTCCGCCGGATTGGTGCAGGGGCGCACGCTGACGAGCTGGCCCACACTGCAGGACGATTACCGCAATGCCGGAGCGACGTGGGAGGACCGCGAAGTGGTGGTGGACGGGAACTGGGTATCGAGCCGCAAGCCGGACGATATTCCGGCGTTCAGCCGGGCGGCCATCGAGGTGTTCACACGCGCACGGCAGCGCCGAGCCGCTTGAAGCGGCTGACGGAGGCGAGGCGACGGCGTGCGGCACAGCCTCGATGGAGCGGGCGCGACGGCAGGTAGAACAGCGGGCGTAGAATAGCGGGCATGGCCGTTTTCACAGCGTTTTTCTGCGGCACCGGCTCCAACAGCTTCGATTTCGCCAACAGCGATTATCACTGCGGCGAATTGGTGTCGACGCTGGCGCGGAACGCGGCGGGGATGGAGTTTGTGGACTGGATCATTCTCGACGGTCCGGGCAGCGGCAATCATCAGGAAGACGAGAAATTCGTCACCCCGGGCAATTACTCGACAGCGCGCGGCATTGCGTTTGGCAGCGGATGGGAGGAAAACGTTGCCCATGCCGTGGCCATGATTCACGGTAAAGCGCAATGGGAGCGGGATGCATTCACCGAGAGCAGCTATCAGGTTTTGAAGGCTGCCGGGGTGCCGATTCCCGACGCGCAGGCGCTCGATGCGATGGGCATGACCCACGCCATGCCGAAGCGGCCGGTGACCCAGCAGGCGCTGCAGATGCAGAAGATCAAGATCTTCCGCAAGCGCAGTCCCGTGACGCAGATCAACGCCATCGGCTGGAGCCGGGGAGCGGTGACCACACACATGTTTGCGCACGCGCTGGCCCAGGACCCGGCGCTGCGGCATCTGCCGGTGAATCTGATTGCCGTTGACCCGGTACCGGGCACCGGGAATTTCCAGCTCAGTCGCACTTCGATCCCCACGAACGTGGTCAACTATGTAGCGTTCTACGCGCGGGATGAGCGTTCCACTGGATTCGACGCGACCCTGCCCAGCATTCCTTCCTGCGTTCACAGTTCGATCTATCCGCTACCGGGGCGTCATGCCACCCTGGTGGGTAACGCTGGCAATTACGTCGGCGGCAACGGCGCCAACCTGTTTTTCGGACCCGGCAAAGTGGTGCGCATGCTGGCGGAACACCACCTGAGCGCGTGGGGCACACGCCTCAACCAGTGCCTGCCGTACTCGGAGATGGAGATGCTGCACTGCTACGACGAAATGTTGGCACAGGCAGCGGGCTACGCCGCACTGCGCGGAAAAACTTATTCTTACTCGACCGCTCCGTGGCTACGGCAGGATCCGGGGCGCAACATCAACCTGGGGCAGGATTGGCGCAGCAGTACCTTCGATACCGCATTGCACCAGCGTGGGCCCTATATCAATTGGCACCACGGGCAACTGTTCCGCCAGTTCGGCGGTTTAGGCAACCGCCGATGGATCCATACGAACCGGGCCGTGCTTGCATTTCTGAGTGCGCGCGGCCGATAGGCGCGCCCGGCGCCCGCCTCAGGCCCAATAGGTGCGGTCGAGGGTACGGTACTGAATGGCTTCGGCCAGGTGCTGGGGTTCGATGTCATCGATGGCGGCGAGATCGGCGATGGTGCGAGCGACCTTGAGAATGCGGTCGTGGGCGCGGGCGCTGAGGGCGAGGCGAAGCATGGCGCGTTCGAGGAGCTGTTCGCAGGCGGGCGAGAGCTTGCAGAATTTGGCCACCTGGCGCGTGCTCATCTGCGCATTGCCGAAGATGCCCTGGGCGCCGAAGCGCTGGAGCTGGCGCGCGCGGGCGGCGGTGACGCGGTCGCGGATGCGCGCGCTGGGCTCGGCGGCGGCAGCGGCGCCACGCAGATCCTGATACTTGACGGCGGGAACGTCGAGGTGAATGTCGATGCGGTCGAGCAGGGGGCCGGAAATGCGGCCGGCATAGCGCTGGATCTGCGGCGGCGTGCAGTGGCACTCGCGGGCAGGATCGTTGAAGAAACCGCAGGGACAGGGATTCATCGCCGCCGCCAGCATGAAGCGCGAGGGGTAGGTGACGGCGTGGGTGGCGCGGACGATGGTGACCTTGCCATCTTCCAGGGGCTGGCGCATCACCTCCAGCACGGAGCGCGGGAACTCGGGCAGCTCGTCGAGGAACAAGACGCCGCGATGGGCGAGGCTGACTTCGCCCGGCCGCGGCCCCGGGCCGCCGCCAATCAGGCCGGCATCGGAAATGGTGTGGTGGGGGGCGCGGAACGGGCGCCGCGTCAGCAGCGCCGTCTGTCCGCCATCACGCGCCAGGGTGCCGTTGACGCTGTGGATCTGGGTGGCCTCGAGGGCTTCCTCAAAGGTGAGATCGGGCAGAATCGAGGGCATGCGGCGCGCGAGCATGGTTTTACCCGAGCCCGGCGGGCCGATCATGAGAATGTTGTGAGCGCCGGCGCAGGCGACCTCGAGCGCGCGCTTGGCCGTTTGCTGGCCTTTGACGTCGGCAAAGTCTTCGCCTGCGGAGCGCTCGCGTTCGAGCATGGCCGTGGTATCGATGCGCACCGGATGGGCGGTCGAGCGGTCGCGCATCCAGCCCATGACCTCGGGCAGATCGTGCGCGCCAAAGACGTCAAGGCCCTGCACGACGGCGGCTTCGGCGGCATTGGCGGCAGGAACAATCAAGCGCGGAATCCCCAGGGCGCGGGCCATGATTGCGATGGGCAGGCTGCCGCGGATGGGGCGCAGCGAGCCGTCGAGGGCGAGCTCGCCGGCGAACAGGTGATCCCTGATGCCGTGGTGGCCATTACCGTTGGGCAGCGCCCCCCAGCACCCGAGCAGGGCCAGGGCCATGGGCAGGTCGAAACCCGAGCCTTCCTTGCGCACGTCCGCCGGGGCGAGATTAATAAGGACGTGGGCGACGGGAGGGTCGAAGCCGCAGTTGCGCATGGCGGCGCGCAACCGCTCACGGCTTTCGCGCACCGCGGCATCGGGCAGACCGACGGTGGCGTAATGCGGATCGCCGCCCGGCGCGGGAGAGGAGTCGACTTCAACTTCGACGAGGCGGGATTCGATGCCGATGACGGCGGCGCTGAGGGTGCGGAAGAGCATGAGGGCCGTGCTTTGACTACAACTCCGGCGAGGCGAGCGGGTCAATTCCCACAAGCGGGTGGGCGTTGCTCGGTGTACACTATTGTCGTGTACACTGCAAAAGGAAGAACATGAAGAATGTAACGCTGAGCGCGGAAGAGCACTTGATTGAAGCTGCGCGGAAGGCTGCCCGCGAGCGCCGGACGACGCTCAACGCGGAGTTCCGGAAGTGGCTGGAGGATTACACGGGACGTACGACCCTGGTAAAGCGTCACAAGGAGCTGATGAAAGAGCTTAGCTACGTGGATTTGAGCGGGCGGAAGTTTACACGGGAAGAAATGAATGAGCGCCATCCGCGCTGAATATTTCCTGGACACGAATATCTTCGTGTACCGATTTCACACGGAGGCGCCAGCCAAGGCGCAACGCGCTGAGGAACTCATCACCGTGGCGTTGGACACCGGCCGGGGAGTTACCAGCTATCAGGTAGCCCAGGAGTTCTGCAATGTAGCCCTTCGCGGCCGTCCAAGCCCGATACGACCGGCAGATGTTGCACGATTCCTTGATAGCGATATCGAGCCAATGGTGCGGGTTGAATCGTCTGTGAAATTGCTGCTTGGCGGCCTGCGGCTGCATGAGCGATTTCGGCTGAGTTGGTACGATGCGCTGATTGTGGCAGCGGCGCAAGAAGCGCACTGCCGGATTCTTTATAGCGAGGATTTTCAGCACGGGCAGCAGTTCGATTCGGTGCGGGTCGTCGATCCCTTCCGTTAATGGTTGTAGTTCCAGCTCAGGTCGGCGCCGTGCGGGGCCGTTGCCAGGATGCGGGCCTTCATCTGCGGCATGTAGAGCTGCTCTTCGGACATTTTGTGGTACGTGCCGTCGAAGCAGTGGGGCTGGAGGCGGCCGAAAGTGAACGAGGCGGTGATCGCGGGGTCCCGGTGAGCGGCGATCGTCTTCTGCATGAGGTAGACGGCGTCGTTTAAATAGTAGGAATCCATATCGCCGACGTAGACATGGAGCTTGCCGTCGAGTTTGGGGGCGAGCGTCGACCAGTGGGTGTTGAGGTAGACGTCGAGATCGAAATGATCGTGCCAGTACTGCGCGACCTGGTGATTGATTTTGCCGGTGAGCGGGTTCCAAATGTCGGCGGGATAGCCGTTGGGGCCGGCCGGACCGAAGACGGCCTGCCAGATATCCCACTGATCACCGCTGCGGCCGTGCGTGCCGAGCACCAGCTCGCGGTGGTTGGCGCGGGCCATGGTCTGCACAATGCTGCCGTCGGGGTTACGCTGGTCGGGGCGCGGGACCGGCGACCAGGGGCCTCGGAGCCAGTAGGCATTGGCATCTTTATAGATGTTGACGATCTGGAAATAGCGGAAGTCGACCGGATCGGGCGAGGAACCCCAGGCGCCGTTGAAGTAATCGGGATAGAAGATCTGGTCCGCGAGCGCTTCCCAGCCGCCGGTCGAGCAGCCATAGTCGACGCGGGCCCAGCCCTGGCCGATGCCGCGGAATTTCCTTTCGACGGCGGGGATCAGCTCCTGCGTGATGGCGTCGCCGTAGGGGCCGAGGTTGGCTGAGTTCACCGCGTAGCTGTCGTCGTAGTAGGGGTTGGCGGTATCGATGTAAACCCAGAGGAACTTGGGGAGCTTGCCAGCCAGCCATTCGGTTTTGATGCGGTCGAAGCCGCCCTTGAGGTCATAGCGGAAATGGCCCTGCTCGAGCATGAGCGGGTAGTGGGCATGGGGATGGGTGTAGAAGCCCTCGGGCAGCACGACGGCGGCCTCGACGTACATGGGCTGTCCCCAGAATTTGGTCAGCAACGGGCTCTGGATGCGGACGTGCTTGATCCACTTGGTGTCGGGCGGCGGCGGAATGGGCGGAATGACTTTGGTGAGCTCGAGGCGCAGCGTGCCGGGATGGCGGGGGTCGAGATGCACCTTCATGGGGACGCTATAGAAGTTGCCGGGCTTGCTCGTCATCTGCTGGCCTTCGCCGTCATCCTGCGGCAGCAAGAGCGTATGGCCGCCGGCGCGATGGAAGGTGGTGTAGCGGTTGAACAGCGCCTGCACGGTGTAGTCGCCGGCCGGGAGCATGGCCAGGCTGGTGACGGGATAGCCGTAGATTGAGCTGTCGATGAGGGCGGGCTGGCCGGGCTTCCAGGCGAGGACGTCTTTGCCGAAAAACTGCTGGGAGCCGACCTGATCGCCGATCTCGAAACGCGGCTCGCGCGGACCGCGGCGGAAGCGGCGCACGCGCGTGCCCGGCGGCTCGGGACCGGCGACATAGAAAAACACGCGGCCGTTGAGCGGTTTGGCCGAGAGGGACGCCGGATAGGTGATGGCAATGCGCGTCTGGGCGGCAGCGGGCAGCGCCCCAATGGCCGTAAGCACAACGGCGCACAACAGTGATTGACGGGCGCGGATCGCCGCGTGCAGCAGCTTCTTCATAGCCGTCATTGTATGCTAGCGATATGACCCGCGACGAACTGATTCTGGCGCACAAGACCTACCTGTTTCCGGCCACGTTTCACTATTTCGACGAGGCGCTGGTGCTGGACCACGCCAAGGACCAGTTCTGCTACGACGCCGACGGCAACGAGTACCTGGATTTTTTTGGCGGGATCGTGACGGTTTCGGTCGGGCACGGCAATGCGGCGGTGCAACAGGCCATGCGCAAACAGATGGACAAGCTGGTACACGTCTCCAACTGCTTTGCCACCGAGCCCATGGTGGCGCTGGCGCAGAAGCTGGCGCAGATTGCCCCGCTGGCCAAGGTCGAAGGCAAGCCGGCGAAGACGTTTTTCACCAATAGCGGGACGGAAGCGGATGAGACGGCGGTGCTGGCGGCGCGGTTGTACACGGGCTCGACCGAGATCATCGCGCTGCGACACGGCTATCATGGGCGCTCGGCGCTGGCGATGGCGCTGACCGGACACGCATCCTGGCGGCTGGGGCCGCTAACCCAGCCGGGAATCGTACACGCGCACAACGCCTACTGCTACCGGTGCCCGTTCGGGCTGAAGTATCCGGAATGCGGCGTGCGCTGCGCGACGGACCTGGAAGAGCTGATCAAGACCTCGACCTCGGGCCACATCGCGGCGATGATCGCCGAGCCGATTCAGGGCGTGGGCGGCTTCATCACCCCGCCCCAGGAGTATTTCCCCATCGTGGCAGAGATCGTGCGCAAGCACGGCGGGTTGTTCATCAGCGACGAGGTGCAGACGGCGTGGGGACGGACGGGAACGAAGTGGTTTGGCATCGAGCACTGGGGCGTGACACCCGACATCATCACCTCGGCCAAGGGGCTGGCGAACGGCATGCCGATCGGGGTGACGGTGGCGCGGGCCGATGTGGCGGACGCCATGAAGGGGCTGACCATCTCGACCTTTGGCGGCAACCCGGTGGCGACGGCGGCGGGCAACGCGGTGCTGGAGTTCATCGAGCAGCAGAAGCTGCTGGAGAACACAGAGAAAGTGGGCGCTTACCTGAAGGCGCAGCTTGAGGGGTTGCAGGAAAAATACGCGCTGATCGGCGAGGTGCGCGGCATGGGGCTGCTGCTGGGGGTAGAGTTGGTGCGCAACCGGCAGACGAAAGAACCGGCCGCCTCGGAAACCAACACGCTGCTGGCGCGCTGCCGCGACCAGCGGTTGTTGATCGGCAAGGGGGGGCTCTACGGCAACGTCATCCGCATTTCTCCGCCGATGAACATTGGCACTGGCGACGTGGATGAGTTCATCCGGCGCTTCGATGCCGCGCTGGGGACGATCGCCTAGCGTGGCCATGGATGCAGCGGTGTTGTGCGGCGGGCTGGGCACGCGGCTGCGCGCGGCGTTGCCGGGGATTCCCAAGTGCCTGGCGCCGGTGGGCGGGCAGCCGTTTCTGGCGAAGGTGCTGGAGCAACTCACGGGAGCTGGCTGCCGCCGGATTGTGCTGTGCATTGGCGCGCAAACGGGAGGTGAGGCGGTGCGCGAGTATTGCGCTTCGCGAGCGTGGGGCACGGAGATTGCGTTTTCTGAAGAGCCGGCGCCGCTGGGCACCGGGGGCGCGCTGGCGCTGGCGCGGCCGCTGCTCACCAGCGATCCGGTGTGCGTGGTCAATGGCGACAGCATTGTGCCCGGGCTCGATTTTGCCGCGGTGCTGCGCGCCTACGCGGAGAGCCACGCGGCGGGGACGATGGTGACGGTGGCGCGCACGCGCAGCGATACCGGAGCGGTGCAGCTCGATGAGGGCGGCCGCGTTCGAGCCTTCGCCGAGAAAAGCGCAGCGCCAGGGGCAGCGTATGAGAATGCGGGCGTGGCGGTCATCAGCCAGGATTTGCTGAGGCAGATGCAACCGGGGCCGTCATCGCTCGAGCGCGACTGGATGCCAGCGTGGATCGGCAAGGGATTCCACGGCTACGTACACCCCGGGCCGCTGTACGACATCGGCACGCCGGAACGCTGGGCGCAGGCGCAGGCGCCGCTGGCGCGCAGCTAGCACTCTTGCATGGACACGGCCGCGGAGGCGCTGCCGTGGGCGGCGAGCTGGTTGAGGACGTAGGGGAGAATGCCGCCGTCACGGTAATAGGCCAGCTCCATGGGGGTATCGAGGCGCACGGTCATGGTGAAGCGGCGCGCGGAGGCAGTAGACGCGGAGGCGGGTGCGGTGGCGGTGACCTCGACCGTGCCGCCGGGCTGGAGCGCCTTTCCGGCGGGGATGTCGTAGGTTTCTTCGCCGGTGAGGCCGAGGCTGTCGGCCGACTGACCGGTGGCAAACTGCAGGGGCAGAATACCCATGCCGATGAGATTGCTGCGGTGAATGCGCTCGAAGCTGACCGCGAGCACCGCTTGCACGCCGAGGAGACGGGGGCCCTTGGCAGCCCAGTCGCGGCTGGAGCCGGAACCGTACTCGGCGCCGGCCAGGATGATGCAGGGCACGCCTTCGGCTTCGTAGATCTGGCTGGCGGCAAAGATGCTCGTTATGTCATGCGCCCCGCCCGGAGCATCGGGGAGGTGGCGCGTGAAGCCGCCTTCGGTGCCGGGAGCGAGGCGGTTGCGGAGGCGGACGTTGGCGAAGGTACCGCGCACCATGACTTCGTGATTGCCGCGGCGCGAGCCGTAGGAATTGAAGTCGGCGGGCTGGACGTGGTGGGCGATCAGGTATTCGCCGGCGGGGCTTTTGGCGGCAATGCTGCCGGCCGGAGAGATGTGATCGGTGGTGACGCTATCGCCGAGATAGGCGAGCACGCGCGCGTCGCGGATGGCTTCGGGAGCTTCGGGGACGCCTTCAAAAAAGGGCGGCTTTTTGATGTAGGTTGAGGCTTCATCCCAGCGATAAAGGTCGCCGCCGGCAACCTGGAGCCGCTGCCAATGCTCGTCGCCATCGAAGACGTTGGCATACTCGCGCGCGAACATGTCGGGGGAGATGCAGCTTTCCACGGTGGCAGCCACTTCTTCATTGGTGGGCCAGATGTCGCGCAGATAGACGGGCTTGCCGTCACTGCCCTGGCCGAGGGGCTCGGTCGTCAGGTCGCGATTCAGGTCGCCGACCAGGGCATAGGCGACGACGAGCGGCGGGGAGGCGAGATAGTTGGCGCGGACCTGGGGATGAATGCGTCCCTCGAAGTTGCGGTTGCCGCTGAGGACGGAAACGGCGACGAGATTGCGGTCCTGCACCTCGGCGGCGACCTTTTCCGGCAGGGGGCCGCTGTTGCCGATGCAGGTGGTGCATCCGTAGCCGACGAGATCGAAGCCCAACTGGTTCAAATAGGGCGTGAGGCCAGCCTTATTGAGGTACTCGGTGACGACTTTGGAGCCGGGTGCGAGGCTGGTTTTCACCCAGGGCTGGGATTTGAGACCGCGCTCGACGGCTTTTTTGGCGAGCAGGCCGGCAGCCATGAGGACGGTGGGGTTGCTGGTGTTGGTGCAACTGGTAATGGCGGCAATCACGACGGAGCCATGATGGAGCTGGTGGCCGTTCGATGCCGCGGCCTGGGTGGAAGCGCCGTCGGGCAGCAGCTTGGGGAGGGCGGCGGCGAAGGCGGATTTGCTGCGGCTGAGCGGGACGCGATCCTGCGGGCGCTTGGGGCCGGCGAGGGAGGGCTCGACCTGGGCGAGATCAAAATCGAGCACATCGGTGTAGCTGGCGGCGGGAGTATCCGATCCAAACAGGCCCTGCTCTTTGGCATAGCGCTCGACCAACTGTACGCGCTGCTCATCGCGATGGGTGAAGCGGAGATAGTGCAGGGTGGCGTCGTCGATGGGCGAAATGGCGATGGTGGCGCCGTACTCGGGTGACATATTGCCGAGGGTGGCGCGGTCGGGGATGGTGAGATGGCGGACGCCCTCCCCAAAGAACTCGACGAATTTGCCGACCACGCCTTTTTTGCGCAGGGCTTCGGCAATGCTGAGCACGAGGTCGGTGGCGGTGGTTCCGGGCCGCATTTTATTGAGCAGACGCACGCCCAACACATCGGGCAGGAGCATGGAGATGGGCTGGCCGAGCATGGCGGCCTCGGCTTCGATGCCGCCGACGCCCCATCCCATGACGCCGAGGCCGTTGACCATGGGGGTGTGGGAGTCGGTGCCGACGAGCGTATCGGGGAAGGCCACGACGGCGCCGTTGACTTTGCAGCGGACAATGACACGCGCCAGGTATTCGAGATTGACCTGATGGACGATGCCGGTATCGGGAGGGACAACGCGGAAGTTCTGGAGGGCTTTTTGTCCCCAGCGCAGGAACAGGTAGCGCTCGCGGTTGCGGGCAAGCTCGCGCTCGGCATTGTAGGCAAAGGCGCTGGAGGAGGCAAAGCGGTCGACCTGGACGGAGTGGTCAATGACGAGCTCGACGGGCTGCTGGGGGCCGATGAGGGTGGGATCGCCGCCGCGGAGGCGGAAGGCATCACGCATGGCGGCGAGGTCGGCGACGGCGGGGACGCCGGTAAAATCCTGCAAAAGCACGCGGGCGGGGGTGAAGGCGATTTCGCGCTGGCCGTTGCGGCGGGGGTCCCAATTGGCGAGGCGGGTGATGTCGTCGGCGGTGACGAAGCGGCCGTCCTCGTGGCGGAGGAGGTTCTCGAGGAGGATTTTCATGGCGTAGGGGAGCCGGGAGACGGGACCCACGCCGGTTTGTTCGAGAACGTTGAGATGGAAGATTTCGGGACCGCCTTCGGTCAGGGCCGCGCGCGCGCCAACAGTGTTCATGGTTGCTTCGATCGCCTCCAAGGTCATTTT
>JBOGKK010000245.1:0-6482 GCA_050745425.1 Terriglobales bacterium | reverse complement strand
GCGCAACCGGGCGCTGAACGAATACCAGCTTGCCATCGCCACCCACGACGACACCAACGGAGCGCAACAGATCGCGCGCGGGTACATGAAGGCGCCGTACAAGACGGGGACGAGCGCGGCGGCGAGCGGCGGGAACTGATGGCGGGGGCTCGCTCGCGTTGGGCCTAAAATAGAGCCATGCTGACGCGGCTGTACGTACACAACTACAAGTGCCTGGTGAACTTCGAGTTCCGGCCGCAGCAGGTGCAACTCGTCACCGGTGCGAACGGAAGCGGGAAGAGTACGATTCTGGACGTGCTGGAAATGTTGCGGGGTTTTGCGGTTGAAAACCAAGCGCTGCCGCCGGGAAACTCGACGCGAACGCGCTGGTTATCGGATCCGGAACAGCGATTCGAGATCGAAGTGGCTGGCAACGGAGGGACGTACGTATACACCATTGCCGCTGACCGGTTCGGCGATACAGGCTCTGCTGTACGCGAGGAGCATCTCCTTTTCAATGGAAAGCTGGTGCTCAGGGGATCCGCCGGCACACTCCAATCGGCATTGCCGACGGGGCACGGACAAGAACCAATACAATGGTTTTGGAATTGGCTAAGCGGTATAAAGACAGCGCGGGTGAACCCGTGGGCAGTGAGCAGCAACGCCCAGAACCCTGCCACAAATCCGAAATACGATTTTTCGAACCTGGCGGGCTGGTACAGATACCTGCTGGAGAGCGATGCGACTCGTGCCGCGAGGAAACAGTTGCTGGCTGCAATCCGGGAGGTGATCCCCGGCCTGGAAGATATCAGCATCACGCCACCGAACACGGGAGTGCGCGCGGTGCAGGCGAGCTTCCGTGACCGCGACGGAGGGCTATTCCAAGTGGGCCTTGACGAGCTCTCCGAAGGCCAGCGCGTCATGATTGCACTCTACCTGCTTATCGGAAATCTACACAGCGGGGACCTGCTGTTGTTCGATGAACCGGACAATTTCGTCAGTCTCCGCGAGATTCAGCCGTGGCTGATGGCGGCGATGACGGCGGTTGAGGATGCCGATGCGCAAATGATTATCGCTTCGCATCACCCTGAGCTTCTGAATCAGCTTGCAACGGGTGCTGTCGTGCTCACGCGAGATGATGGGGGATCTACGCACATTCGGCCATTCAAGGGCGGCGATTCCACGCTCACTCCGGCCGAATTGGTTGCGCGAGGCTGGGAGGGTGAGTAGGGGCCGAATCCGGGGCACGGTAATAGCCGAAGACGTGGTGCAGCAGAACTTGATACGGCGGCTGCTGGAAAAATCCGGCCACCGGTTGCACCAGATATCCTTCGTACCGCTTCCCGCTGGCCGCGGCGCGGGCGAACAATATGTACGCGAGCGTTTTCCGGAGCTGGCACGTCAGGCGGTGAAAACGGGAACGTGGCTTATTGTCATGATCGACGCCGACATGCGTACCACGGCCGCGCGCCGCAGGCAGCTTTGGGCGGGAGAGGAGGAGCCAGCTGATCAGGTATTGATTCTCGTTCCCAAGCGCCACGTCGAAACCTGGATTCGCTATGCGCTTGGCGAGCGGGTTGATGAGCTCGTGGAGGCATGGCCGATGCTCAGGAGGATTGCCGATGCTTGATTGCCTGTTTTGCAAAATCATTGCGGGGGAGATTCCGTCGCGGAAGGTGTACGAGGACGAGCACATTTTCGCTTTCGCGGACGTAAAACCGGGGGCGCCGACGCACATATTGCTGGTACCGAAGCGACATCTGGCCGGGTTGGGTGAGGCCGGCGCGGAGGATGCTGCGCTGCTGGGGGAGCTGCAACTGCGGGCGGCGGCGCTGGCGCGCGGGCGCGGGCTGACCGGGGGTTACCGCACGGTGCTCAACGTGGGGCCGGATGCGGGCCAGAGCGTGTTTCATCTCCATCTGCACCTGCTGGGCGGAAGGCCGATGAGCTGGCCGCCAGGGTAGGGGCGCGATCGCGTGGCTCGCCCATGAATCCCTGCAGGGTCGGCCCGCTGGCGCTCCGGGATTGTCCAAGCCGCCGCCACATGAAAACGCGATGTGAGTATACTGATCGCATGAGCGGCGCCACCATGATTCAAATCCGCAATGTACCCTGCGAGTTGCACCGGCGCCTGAAGGCCCGCGCCGCCGAGGAGGGCATCTCCATGTCCGACTTCGTCCTGCGTGAAATTCGCGAGTCACTGGCGGTGCCGTCGCGCGCAGCATGGTTCGCGAGCTGGGAAAGGGCACCCGTGCGTGAACTCAGGCCCAGTGCAGCAACTACCATTCGCAAGCTGCGGGGGCAATAATTGGTGGTGTTGGACGCTTCGGCGCTGACCGAATGGGCTTGGCGTTCGCCGCTTGGAATCCTTGTGGGCGAACGGATCCGCAGCGGCAGCACCAGCCTGCACGTACCCTATCTTGCCGATCTGGAAGTTACGAGCGCGCTGCGCAGCGCGGCGCGCACGGTCTCAGGCGCCGAGGCTGCCTGGCAGGCGCTGGAGCGTTATCGCGGGCTGCGGCTCCGCCGCTATCCTCACCTCCCGCTGCTCGACCGAGTTTGGGAGCTGCGGCAAAACCTAACCCTCTATGACGCGGTGTATGCAGCACTCGCAGAATTGCTGGATGCTGAACTGATTACCTGCGACCGGCGCCTGGCACAGGCGCCCGGCACGAAGGCCCGAATTACGCTGCTTGCGGCTCCTGCGGACTAGAGCAAAAACAGCGTCGGTGTAGCCCGCTTCGGGGAGCGGGCGTGCGGCTTTTCGTAGTGAAAAGCCACATGCGGCACAGTGCGCAGGGCTAGAGCAAAGCTGTTTTCGCTCTAATCCTCGCGGAGGGTGCGCAGGGGCGGGATGCGGCTGGCGCGGCGGGCGGGGATGTAAGCGGCGGCGAGGGTGACGGCGAGGAGGATGGCGGCAACGGTGATCCAGGTGAGAGGGTCGAAAGCGGCGGTGCGATAGAGGAGATCGCCAAGGCGGGCGCGCAGCAGGCGGGCGAGGAGCCAGGTGGCGAGGGCTCCGGCGGCGAGGCCGAGGAGGGCGAGGCGGCTGCCGGCGCCGATCACCATGCGGGCAACGGAATTGGGGGCAGCGCCCAAAGCCATGCGGACGGCCAGCTCGCGGCGGCGTCCGGTGACGGCGAAGGCGAGCACGCCATAGAGGCCGATAGCGGCGAGCAGGAGGGCGGCGAGGCCGAAGGTGGCGAGCAGGAGGGTGTTGAAGCGCCGGGGGATGATCGAGGCGCTGAGCACGGCGCGCAAGCTGCGGATTTTGGTGACCGGGACGGCGGGGTCGACAGTTGCGATGAGACGGCGCAGGGGCGGGACAGCCGCAGCTTGCGAGCGCACGGCGAGATATAAGTTGCGGCAAGTACTGTCGCCGGGGCGCGCGGCGCAGCCCTGGGCATAGGGGGCGTAGGTTTCGAGGCCGGAGGGTTGGTCGAGGCCGGTCTGCTTAACGTTGGCGGCGACGCCGACAATCGTCAGCCAGGTGGCATGGGGGCCGGGAACGCCCCAGCAGATGCGATGTCCGATGGCGCTGCGGTGAGGCCAGAAACGGCGGGCGAGGCTGGCACTGACGATCACGACGTTGGCGGCGCCGAGTGTCTCCTGCGGGGAAAAACCGCGTCCGGCGAGGAGGGGGATGCCGAGGGTGCGGAAGTAGCGGCCCAGTACCAGCGTGTGCTGGGCGCCGGGGATGGGCGCGCCGGCGGGGCGCGGTTGTCCCTCGACGCTGAACAAGTGCCACCAATCAGGAGCGGTGGGCAGGGCGGTCGAGGCGGACACGGCCACGACGCCTGGCCGCGAAGAAAGCTGGCGATTGGCGCTGCGCCAGAAGGCGAAGGCGGCGCCGGCACGTGAATACTGCGCTTTGGGCAGCAGCAACGAGGCGGTGGTGACGCCTTGCGCATCGACGCCACCGCTGCCGCTTTCGGCATGCAGGAAGCTGCGAATGAGCAGGCCGGCGCCACAGACCAGCACGAAGGCGATCGCCACCTGGGCGACGACGAGCGCCTGGCGGGTGCGGACGCCGGAGCGGGCGCCGGCGAGGGAGGGGGCATCCTCACGCAGGCTGCGTTCCAGATCGCTGTGGGCGGCGCTGAGGGCGGGAAGCAAGCCGCAGAGCGGGCCGATAATCAAGGCGACGATCAGCGCGAAAGCAAATGCCGAGCCGTCGAGGCCGATGGCGCGCACCTGGGGCAAGGTGGTGGGTGCGGCGGCGGTGAGCAAATGCAGCGCGCACCAGGCGAGCAGGAGGCCGGCGGCGGCGGCGGCGAGGCTGAGCAGTGTCGATTCGGTGAGTGCCTGGCGGATAAGGCGTCCGCCGCTGGCGCCCAAGGCGGCACGCAGCGACCACTCGCGCTGGCGGGTGCTGGCGCGCACCAGGAACAAGTTGGCGGTATTGGCGCAACTGAGCAGCAGGAGCAGAGCGGCAGCGCCGAGCAGCAAATCCATGAGCACGCGCGCGGGGCCGATGACGAGGGAACGGAGGGAATCGACGGTGACGCGGAGGGTGAGGCCGGGCACGGCGCCCAGATGCGATTTCCAGGTCTGGAGGATGTGCTGCGAAGCGACGGCCATCTGGGCGCGGGCTTGAGACAGTGTCGCGCCGGGGCGCAGACGCGCGAGCACACCGATATCGAAATTGTCGGCCAAGTCGGTTAGCTCGGCGGAGGTGAAAGCCATGGGAACGAAGATGTCAGCGGGACGGGCATTGGTCAGGCCGCGGGGCGGGAACTCGAACTGGGGCGGCATCACGCCGGCGACGGTATAAAGCGCGCCATCGAGGTGAACGGTGCGGCCGATAATGCCGGGATTACCGCCAAGCTGGCTGCGCCAGAGGGCGTAGCTGAGGAGGGCAACATTATGACCGGGCGTGTCCTGCCTGGGCGTGAAGTTATGGCCCAGCAGCGGCGCCGCTGCGAGCATGGGAAACAGGTTGGCGGAAACACGAGCGGTGTATACGCGCCGCGCCGGGCCGGAGCCGGTGGCGAGGTCGCGCTCGTTTTCTTCGAAGCTGCCGACCGAGGCGAAGACAGAACCGGCAGTGCGCACCTGCGCGATGTCGGGAGCGGAGAAGGGGATGGGCGCTTTGCCGGCGAGTGGAATGCTTTCGCGCAGCTCAACCAATTGACTGGAGGCGGGATAGGCCAGCGGCTGCAGCAGCACGGCATTGGCGACCGAAAAGATCGCGATGGCGGCGCCGAGGCCGAGCGCGAGCGTGAGCAGCACCGGGATGGTGAAGCCGGGGGTGTGGCGCAGGCTGCGGGCGGCATGGCGGATATCGCGCAGCGTGTTCTCGAAGGGTGCTACGCCATGGGCGTCGCGACAGGCTTCTGCGGTGGCTTCGAGCTCGACCGCCTGCCCCCGAGTAGCAGCGTGAAAGGAGAGCTCGTCATGGAGATCGCGCTCCAGGCGGGAGCGGCGGAACAGGGCACGCAGGCGATAGAAGGTCATGCGGACGCCAAAATGTCGTTGACGGCGAGGGTGAGCTGGCGCCAGGCGGCGGTTTCGGCGTCGAGGCGTTTGCGGCCGACGGCGGTCAGCTCGTAGAATTTGGCGCGGCGGTTGTTGTCGGAAGAGCCCCAGCGCGGGCGCAGCAGACCGCGGCGCTCGAGGCGATGCAGAGCGGGATAGAGGGAACCGGGGCGGACCTCGACCGCGCCGCGCGAGATCTGGGCGATGCGATCGGCAATGGCGCATCCGTGGCGGGGCTCAAGCGCGACGGCTTTCAAAATCAGAAGATCGAGTGTGCCTTGCGGCAGGTCGAGGCCGGACATCGCTTCTCTATTCTCCTTGTGCTTCGATAGGACGATACCACAGGCTTATATAGAAGTGCAAGGAGAGGCACGTGTTGGCGCGGGCTCCAGCGCGGTTACGCCGCGCAGGCATCAGGAGCCGGGGTTCAGGTGGGTGCGAACCGAGGCGGCCAGAGCGGCTTTGGGATCGGAGGAATCGCTCCAGGTGGCGGGCAGAACGGGCGGGGCAATGCGGAGGGTGACCACGCCGGGGCGAATGCGGGCGCTGCCTTTGGGCATGAGCTGACGGCTACCGTCGAGGCGGACGGCGACGACCGGCACCTGCGCCTGCTCGGCGAGGTAGAAGGGGCCCTTTTTGAACGGCAGCAGGGAGCCATCACGGGAGCGGGTGCCTTCGGGAAAAATCATGAAGGGGCGGCCGGCGCGAACGTCTGCGGCGGCGCGCGAGACTGTGGCGCGGGCGGCCTCGCGATCGCCCGCGCGCTCGACCGGAATCAGGCCCCCAACCTTGAGCAGGGTGCCGAGAATGGGGACGGAAAAGAGCTGCTTTTTGGCCAGGAAGGCGATGTTGCCGGGCAGAGCCGCGACCAGGAGAGGGGGATCGAGGTTGCTCTGGTGGTTGGCCATGTAGATGACCGCGCCGGGGGGCAGCGATTCCCTGCCCTGCACCTCGATGCGCACGCCGGCGAGTTTAAACAACAGGCGGAGGCCGAGGCGGGCGGCTTTGTAGGTGAAGTCGAGGCG
>JBOGKK010000244.1:0-18707 GCA_050745425.1 Terriglobales bacterium | reverse complement strand
GGATGATACTGCACGCTGAAGATCGGCATCGTCCGGTGCCGCATCCCTTCCAGCGTGTTGTCGTTCAGGTCGATATGCGTCAGTTCCACTTCGCTCAGCTTCATCGAATCCGGATCAACCGCGAAATTATGGTTGTGCGCCGTGATCTCCACCTTGCCCGAGTCCATCCGTTTCACCGGATGATTCCCGCCGTGGTGTCCGAACTTCAGCTTGTAGGTCTTGCCGCCCAGCGCCAAACCAATCAGTTGATGGCCGAGGCAAATGCCGAAAATCGGGACCCTGCCCATCAACCCGCGGATGGTTTCCACGGCATAGCGGCACGGTTCCGGATCGCCCGGCCCGTTCGACAGAAAGACCCCGTCGGGCCGCAGCGCCAGCACATCTTCCGCTGAGGTCTTCGCCGGAACCACCCGCACCCGGCAGCCATGCTCAGCAAGCTGGCGCGCGATGTTCCGCTTGATGCCATAGTCAAAGGCCACCACCAGCGGCGCGCGCTCAGCCGCCTCAGGCAAGGGCCCATCGTAGGCTGCCTTCGTGCTCACCACCTGCGCCAGGTCCGTACCCACCATCTGCGGAATAGCCCGTGCCCGCGCCACCAGTTCGTCTACGCTGGCGCCAACGGAGGGGGCAATCACGCCACGCAGCACGCCGCGCTGGCGCAAATGCCGCACCAGGGCGCGCGTGTCGATATCCGACAGAACCGGAACGCCGTGGCGCTCCAGGTAGTCCTGGCAATTCTGCTGGCTGCGCCAGTTGCTGGTGATCGAGGAAAATTCGCGGACGATCAGACCTTCGACGAAGGGATGGTGCGCCTCATCGTCCTCGGCCGTGGTGCCGTAATTGCCGATCTGTGGCGCCGTCAGGCACACAATTTGGCCCGCGTAGGACGGATCCGTGCAAATTTCCTGATAGCCGGTCATCGAGGTGTTGAACACCACTTCGCCCGCTCCGGCCCGTGTAGAGGCGATCGCGCCATGGCCGCAGCCCCGGAATGTCCTGCCATCTTCTAGTGCCAGTAGAGCTTCCATCGCCCGTCCTTTCCTGTGGATTGTGATCCACCGGCGATGCTTGCCCTTTGGATCACCCTATTTTATCAGCTTTGGTCTAGAATGGCCGGGCCGGAGGAATTTTTCATGCGCCTGACGCTACGTCTCGCTGTCGTCCTCACCGCGGTTGCCACTTTGGGGTTGTATTCCGCGGCCCAGTCTTCATCATCCGCCCCGCTGTTACTGCAAACGCCGACCCTCAGCCGCACGCAAATCGCCTTCGCCTATGGCGGCGACATCTGGATTGTGTCACGCCAAGGCGGCACTGCCCACCGGCTCGTCACCGGCTTCGACACCGAGAGCGGCCCCATCTTTTCGCCCGACGGCTCCGCAGTTGCATTCACCGGCGAATATGACGGCAACGTTGACGTGTACGTGGTGCCCGCCGGCGGCGGCGTCCCACGGCGGCTGACCTATCACCCCGCGCCGGATCAGGCGGTTGGCTGGTCGCCGGACGGCAAGAAGGTTCTGTTTGCCTCCCGCCGCGCCAGCTTTTCCGCCCCGCGCGAGCTGTTCACGGTGCCGGTCGCGGGCGGCTTGCCCACCGAATTGCCGCTCTCCATGGCCGAAACCGGTTCGTTCTCGCCAGACGGCTCCCACATCGCCTACATTCCCAGCTCCACCTGGGAACCCTTCTGGCAGCGCTACCGTGGCGGATCGACCACTCCGATCTGGATCGCCCGCCTGTCGGACTCGAGCGTCGTCAAGATTCCGCGCGCCTCGCAGCCCAACGCCGACTCGGCCCTCTGCATACAAGCCAATCCCGGCGCCAGCCCGGCGGGCGCCAACGCGCTCTGCCGCGATGCCAGCGACCGTGACCCGATGTGGATCGGCAACGATGTTTACTTTCTTTCCGACCGCGATGGCCCCTTCGGCTTGTACGCCTACAACACAACTACGCACAACGTGCACCAGCTTGTGAACACTGACGGACATTTCGACATCACAGCGGCCGGCGCCGGCCCCGATGCGGTCATCTACTCGCAATTCGGCCAAATTCACATTTACAGCATCGCCAAACGCCGCCAGCGCGTGGTCCACATTGCCCTCGCGGGTGACATGCCCCAGGTCCGGCCGCATTGGGAAAACGCCGCCAAGCAAATCCAAACCGCCGCGATTTCGCCTACGGGTGAGCGCGCCCTTTTTGCCGCCCACGGTGAAATTCTCACCGTACCGGCCGAGCACGGCAGCACCCGCAATCTGACCAACTCGCCGGGCGTGATGGATCGCGACCCCGCCTGGTCGCCGAATGGTGAATGGATCGCCTATTTCTCCGACCGCTCAGGCGAGTACGACCTGCGGATCGTCGACCAGAAAGGGCTCAAGCCGGCACGCAGCATCCATCTGGGCCAGCCCAATGCTTTCTACGGCGATCTGCAATGGTCGCCCAACAGCGAATCGCTTGTTTATAGCGATCAGGCGCTGAACTTATGGGTGGTGGACGCAAGCGATGGCAGCACGCCCGTAAAAATCGACACCGATCTGTACGAAAACCCCACCCATCAGTTCGACCCTGCGTGGGCGCCCGACAGCAAATGGATCGCTTACACGCGCGAGCTGCCCAGCCACTTGCACGCAGTTTTCATTTATTCGCTGGCCGATCACAGCATTCATCAGGTCACCGACGGCATGAGCGACTGCCTCTACCCGCAGTTCGACCGGAGCGGCAAATACCTCTACTTCACGGCGAGCACCAACACCGGCCTCACGCCCGGCTGGCTCGACATGACCAGCATCGCTCATCCGGTGACGCGCAGCGTTTACGTCGCCGTGCTGCGCAAGGATCTGCCCTCGCCGCTGCCTCCGCAAACGAGCGACGAATCGCTGCCGAAGCAGAGCGAGGCGCCCAAAGCCAAGCCCGCCAACTCGGACCCAGCGGTGCGTATCGACTTCGCGGGCATTCTGCAGCGCACGCTGGTGCTGCCGGTTCCACCTGCCAACTACGTCGGCCTGGCCGCACGTCCGGGGGGAACACTGTTCCTCATGGCAACGCCCGTTGCAGGCGGCGGCTATGGCCCGCCGCGAATTTCCCTTACCCGCTTCACGCTCAAAGAGCGCAAAGCCAAGCCGCTCGCCCGGGGCCTTGCCAACGTCGTCATTGCCTACAACGGCAAAAAGATGCTGCTCGACCGCAGCGGCGCATGGTACATCACCGACGCCACCAAAGCGCCGCCGCCCAATAGCGGCAAAATCAAGACCAGCGAACTCCAGGTCCACGTTTTCCCGCACGAAGAATGGACCGAAATGTACCACGACGTCTGGCGCATCGAGCGCGGCTACTACTACGACCCCAACTTCCACGGCCTCAACGTCCAACAGGCGGAAGCTGAGTTTGCAAATTACCTGCCCGGCATCGCCAGCCGCAACGATCTCACGTTTCTGTTTCAGGAGATGCTCAGCTACCTGTCCGTAGGCCATATGTTCATTCGTGGAGGCACCCAGCCGCCCACCGGAACGCCCGAACACACTGGCCTGCTGGGCGCCGATTACCGCATCGCCAACGGCCGCTACCAGTTCGCCAAAATTTACAGCGGTGAAAACTGGAACCCGCGCCTGCACGCCCCGCTTACTGAGCCCGGCGTCAACGTACACGCAGGCGAGTACCTGCTGGCGGTGAACGGACGCCCGCTCACTGCGCGCGACAATATCTACGAATATTTTCAGCAGACCGCCGGCAAGCAAGTCACCCTCAAGGTCGGCCCCAACCCGGACGGTTCCGACGCCCGCGAGGTCGTGGTTACGCCCATCGCCAGCGAGCGCGGCCTGCGCAATATGGACTGGGTCGAGGGCAACCGCCGCGAGGTCGACAAACTCAGCCACGGCGAACTCGCCTACGTGTACCTGCCGAACACCGGCGGCGGCGGTTTTAGCAACTTCAACCGCTACTACTTCTCCCAGGTGGGCAAGAAGGGCGCCATTATCGACGAACGATTCAACAGCGGCGGCGATCTCAGCGACTACATCATTGATTACTTGCGGCGCATGCCCATGAGCTTGGACATCACCAAGCACGGGCACCGCACCATCGACCCGCAGGAGGCTATCTTTGGCCCGAAGGTGATGATCATCAACCAATTCTCCGGCTCCGGAGGCGATGCCCTGCCCTGGTACTTCCGCGAGGCCAAGGTGGGGACGATGGTCGGGGAACGCACCTGGGGCGGCCTGGTCGGCATCGGCGGCTACCCGGTCCTCATGGATGGCGGCACTGTGACCGCTCCGCGCTGGGCGATTGCCGGGCTGCACGGCCATTGGATCGTTGAAGATCATGGCATCGCTCCTGACATCACCGTCTGGCAGGATCCAGCCAAGGTCCGTCAGGGCCGTGATCCGCAGATCGATGCAGCGGTGGCGGTGGCGATGAAGCAGCTCGCCGCGCATCCGCAGCCGAAGTACGTGAACCCTGCCTACCAGAACTACCACCCCGCCGTGCCGCCAATCCCACACGGCGGAGGAGGTGGCCGCTAATCGATGCAGCGCCGCCGCTTTTTGCAGACGGGCGCAGCCGCAGCGGCGGCCTTGCTCGCCTCACCGTTCGCCTGGGCGCGCGGCGGCCACCGGTTCGAGCCCGGAGCCACGGGCTTTCTGCTTGACGGGAAGCCTTTCGTGATCCGCTCCGGTTCCATGCACTATGCGCGGGTACCACGTCCGTACTGGCGCGATCGCATGCGCAAGCTGCGCGCTCTGGGCTTGAACACACTCTGCACCTATGTTTTCTGGAACCTGCACGAGCCGCGGCCGGGCGAGTTTGATTTCAGCGGCCAAAATGACCTCGCCGCCTATCTGAAGACGGCGCACGAGGAAGGCCTTTGGGTGCTGCTGCGGCCCGGCCCATACATCTGCACGGAATGGGACTTTGGCGGTTTTCCCGCCTGGCTGCTGGCGCCGCCCGGCATGCGCGTGCGCACCTCCGACGCTGCCTTCCTCCATGCTGCCGGGCGCTATCTGGGTGAAGTCGGCGCCCGTGTTGCGCACATGGACGCTGCACATGGCGGACCGATCCTCATGGTACAGGTTGAAAACGAATATGGTTCGTTTGGCAAAGATCTTCGCTATCTTGCGGCCATTCGTGATCTGATCCGGCGCGCCGGTTTCCGCACGCCTCTGTACACCTCCAACGGCCCCGGCCAGGAAATGCTGCGCAACGGATCGCTGCCCGGCCTCACCAGCGTCATCAACTTCGGTGATACCGACGACCCCGCCCAGGCCTTTGCCGAGCTGGCGAAATTCCGCGCGCACGGCCCGCGCATGTGCGGCGAGTATTGGGTGGGCTGGTTCGATCACTGGGGCGAACACCACCACACCACCCCGCCTGCAGATTCTGCCCGCGGCCTGGACTGGATGCTCGCTCACGGCATCTCCTGTAATCTCTACATGGCCCACGGCGGGACTTCATTTGGATTTATGGCAGGCGCCAACTACGGCCACAGCTACGAACCCGACACCACCAGCTACGACTACGACGCTCCCATCGACGAAGCGGGCCGCCCCACCGCGAAATTCCACGCTCTGCGCGCGGTCATCGCCAAGCACCTGCATCCGGGAGAGCAATTGCCGGAGCTGCCTGCGCCGCTGCCGGGGATCTCGATTCCAGCATTTCCGCTCGCCGAGCATGCCGCGCTCGGGCAGCTTCTGCACTCTCCACACAAGTCGGCGCATCCTCTGCCCATGGAAGCGCTGGGCCAGAATTATGGGCTCGTTTGCTACCGTACGCGCATCACGAGCGCCATCGCGGGCACATTGCGCCCGCTGGCATTGCGGGATTACGCCCGCGTGTACCGCAACGGAGGTGAACTCGGAGAACTCGTTCGCAGCCGCAAGCAAGTCACGCTCCCGGTACAACTGGCGGCCGGCGACGTGCTCGACATTCTGGTCGAAAACATGGGCCGCATCAACTTCGGCGCCAAATTACAAGAGAACCGTCAGGGCATTACGCAACGCGTCCTGATCGACTCCATTGAACTCAGCGATTGGGAAATTTACTCATTGCCGCTTGACGACCTGTCGTCGCTGCGATTCGACGCCAAAGTAAACGCCGGCCCGGGCTTCCATCGCGCTGCGTTCACGCTTGCCCATGCCGGCGACACGTTCTTCGATCTGAGCAGGTGGGGCAAGGGCTGCGTCTGGGTCAACGGGAACGCTCTGGGTCGTTTCTGGAATCGCGGCCCGCAGCAGTCGCTCTACGTTCCGGGGTGCTGGCTGCGGCGAGGGGTCAATGAAGTGATCGTCTTCTGCTGGGAAGCGCCTGAGTCTTTCCAACTGGCCAGTTCGGTGTAGCGGTTCCAGGCCGGGATTTTACTTGCCGTCGATTGCCATGGGGAACTCGAACCGGCGCGCGCCGCGTGCCGCACCGCGCGCCATGGAGGCTGCCATGGGCACGGCCGGGCTGGGTCGATACATCGGGGTCATGCCTTCGGCTTCGCGTACAAACGTCATGGCCGTCTGTTCGCTCGAGTAATCGACGCGGATCACATCGCCCAGCCGCACCTGGCCGGTGGCGATCAACTTCGCTAAAGGAAAGACCACGTGCCGCTCAATCGCCCGCTTGAGATGGCGGGCACCGTAACGGGGATTGTAGCCTTCCGCCAACAACCAGGCTTTTGCGGCCTGGGTGCAGTTAAACAGGAAGGGATGATTGCCGCTGGATGCCAGGATGCGCTGCTGGACCATGCCCAACTCGATATCGAGAATTGAGCCGAGTTCCTCCGGGCGGAGGGTGTGAAAGACGACGGTGCGATCAATGCGGTTCATGAACTCGGGGGAGAACTTATGCCGCGCCGCCGCCACCGCGACGCGGTCGACCTGGGCATCGAGGCGGGCATCCCAGCGTGCGTCGCCGCCGAGTTGCGGTGGCATGAAGCCGGTACCTCCCAAAGTCAGCGTATCCATTTCGGCCGCACCCAAATTACGGGTCATGAAAATGATGGTCTGGGTGAAATCCACCCGGCGATTATCTCCCAGCGTCAGCGTCGCCTTGTCGAGGATGCCCAGCAGCAATTGCCACAACGCATCCGATGCCTTTTCGATCTCGTCGAACAGCAATAGGGACAAGCGCAGGTGGTCGGTGTGCCACTGCCCCAACGCCTCTTGCGTGAGCAGCGGATGGGTCTCACGGTGCCCCAAATAGCCCGGCGGCGATCCGATCAGCTTGGCAATCTCATGGCTGTGCTGAAACTCCGCACAATCGACCTTGATCACTGCCCGACTATCGCCAAACAGGGTTTCGGCAACCGCCTCGACGACGCGCGTTTTGCCGGAGCCGGTCGGGCCCAGCAACAGCAGATTGGCAATGGGGCGGCCGGGCGGATGCAGTCCGGCCAGAAAGGTCTGGTACAAGTCCACCACACAGTTCACAGCCTGATCTTGCCCGACGATTTTCCGCCGTAATGCCGATTCAAACTGGCACACTTCGTCGCATCGCAGCTTCGGATCCAACACTTCCTGGCATCCCGTTTTCATATCACCCTAGCCTGATGGGATGCGGCACGCTCGCTCAGGGGTTTCGCTGAGCCGGCGCGCATGCTTGGGGCCGGACCCGTAATGGCTTATGCGCCGGGCTGGGCCCGGTCAGCGCAAAAAGTGGCACGGCCACCTTTTGCGAGGGGGCACAAGGGCGTGCCCCCGGGACCGGGATGCTGGAGGTTAGTCTGGAGCGAGATCAGTCGCCGGTGTTTTGCCGCTCGGTTCCACCCATGCCCGCGGAGGCGCCGGGCTGAACCTTCAGTTTGGAATCCAGTTGCGCCCGCAGCTCAGCCATTTCGCGTACCAGGTCGCGTACCCGCGGCTCGCCTTCGGCCACCTGGTCGCGCTCCTGCAATCGGCGCCGGAGCAGATCAAAGTCCAACTCGGCCAGATCCTGCACGAGCGTGCGCATCGAGCGCAGCAACAAATCCACGCCTTCCAAATCGGCAAAGGGAGAGACAAACGTCTCCGCAGCCCGGGCACGCACTGCCGCCCAGTCAATTTGCAGTTGCGGATGCGACGCCCGCACCTGGTCCAAAACCTCGTCGCTTACACGCGGACGATTGCCGAGACAGGCAAGATGGACCTGCCGCACGTGCCCGTCCTCGCGCACATTGTGTACCAGGTAATATGATTTGCCCTTTTTTCGAACGAACGCCATTCCAACCTCCTCTATCTTGTCCCTGTCCTTTGCCGTGGTGGTTCTAATCCCACCACGATAGGATGGGGCCGCCAGCGAATGGGGTTGTCCCAGTCACCACGTTGCGCACCCGCGCAGTCAACTCCTATGAACAGTGTACATGCTACATTCAGGGTAGTTCCATCAGGCGCCATCTCTATGAAATTTTCCAGTTTTTTTTCCACGGGGCCTTTTCCCGTGGTTGTAGGAATCTGTGTCCTTGCGGCGGCCGCCGGCGCGCAGTCGCCCCCAGCCACGACCCGCCATGGCGTTGCCGCCAAGGCCGAAATCCGGGCCGTTTACCTCACCGGGGCGACCGCAGGACTCGAGCGGGGGAAAAATCTTGCCCTGAGCTGGCGTGCGGCCGGTGGCAACGCCGTCGTGTTCGATATCAAAGACAACTCAGGCCCGGTGAGCTTCAATGCCTCCATCCCACTGGCCAGTCATGTCCACCATCCTTACATTCCCAATCTGGCCGAATGGGTGAACTGGCTGCACGAACACGGCCTCTATGCGATTGCGCGCATGACGGTATTCCAGGATGGAAGGCTGGCCAGGGAGCACCCGGAACTGGCCGTTCACTCCCGCTCGACTGGCGGCGTCTGGGAGGAGCACGGCAACCGTTATTGGATCGATCCCTCCCAGCCCGTGGCACAGAACTACAACATCGCACTCGCCAAAGCTGCTGCCGAGGCCGGCATCGACGAAATCCAGTTTGACGCGATCCGCTTTCCGGTGGAGGGCAATCAGCGGGATGCACGCTTCGCGTATCAAGCGACCCACCCCGACGAGCCGCGCGCCGAATTCATCAGCAACTTTCTCAAGCACGCCCAGCAGGCGCTCAAGCCGACCGGCGTGCGCATCTCCATCGACGTCTACGGGGTGATGGGTTGGACGCAAAAGGCCGATCTCAAGGCCACTGGACAGGACGTCGCCACGCTTGCCCACTACTGCAGCGTCATCTGCCCGATGATTTACCCTTCGCATTTTTTCAACCATTTTGACGGTTTTGCGGATCCTTCGGCTCATCCGGTGCATTTCATCGCGGAAGGAATGCGCCGCTTTGAACGTCTCACTCGCGGCGAGGGCGTGGTCATCCGCCCCTGGCTGCAGGCATTTGCCTGGCGGACCCCATCCTTCAGTCCGGAATACGTCCGCCAGCAGGTCGCCACCGAGCGCGCTGGCGGTGGTGGTGGCTTCATGCTCTGGAACGCCGGCAACCATTACTCCGAGTCGTTGCTCGCCATGCCTGCCATGGTGGCGGCGAGCAGCAAGTATTTCGCAGGCGGCTATCCCTACGCCATTACTGCGCCCGCCCGGAGGGCGGCAGCCGCCAAACCAGGACCGCACCACTGAGCATCAGCGCCGCCGCCGCGAAAAACGCGGTCGCCGCCGATACCGCCCACAGCCCGCCCACCAGCGCGCTGGCGGCGAAGTCACCCACGCCGTTGACCGCACCGAGTGCCCCGTAGCCGGTGGCTCGCGCCGGCGGCGGCAGCCGGTCGGCGGCGATAGTGCCTTCGAGTGCATCCTGGATGGCAACGTAGACGCCTGCGGCGGCAAACACCAGCGCCAGCCATGCCAATGCCGGCACCCGCGCCGCCATCAACCACGCCAATCCGGCCACGGTTGCGGCCGCCAGAACGTAGCCGCAGGCCAGCAGCTTCGTCTTTGCCATGCGGTCGGCGAGCGCACCCGCAGGAAATGACGCCAGCGCGTACACCACGTTATGCAGCACATAGAGCAGCGCCGCCAACTGCGCCGCACGGATCAGTCCGTGTGCCGGTGTCAGCAGTTGTGTTGCCGCAAGGATGTAGAGGGTGTGGGAAAAATCTCCCAGACCGAACACCCCGGCGCCGCGCACAAACTGGAAAAATTCCCGGGGCAGGGCGCGCAGCGCCTGATGCAGCGCCAAACCGCGCTGCGCCGCGTGTGCCCGCTCGCGCACCAGCAGCCAGAAGGCGGCGGCCGCGCCCAGCCCCGGAATGAGAGCCAGAAGGAATATCGTCCGGAACGGGGCGGCCGCACTCGTGTGCGGCAAGTGCGCCAAGAGCCAAATACCGGCCAGAGGTCCGACCACGGCGCCGAGCGTATCGGCGGTGCGGTGCAGGCCAAACACTTTGCCGCGCACCGCCGCGGGGGCCGCTTCCGCCAGCAGTGCATCGCGGGCCGGGCCCTTGGCCCCACGCGCCATCCACGCCAGCACGCGTCCGGCGAGCAGCAGCGGCCAACTGACTGCTGCCGCGAGGACGCCGAGCGCCAGCGCGGTGAGCGCATAGCCGCTCGCTACCAGGTTCTTGCGCTGTCCGGCGCGATCGGAGAGCCAGCCGGCGCCGAGTTTGACGAAGCTCGAAGCGGCATCGGCCGTACCCTCGATCCAGCCCAGATCGCCGGCTGCCAGGCCCAGCGCATGCAGGAAGCCCGGCAGCATGACCGTCACCAGCTCGTGCCCGGCATCGGACAAAAAGCTGGCCAGCGACATGCCGATCACATCGCGGTTGAGCCAGCCTGCACGTCCGGTGATGTTCACGTGGTTCGCCATTTTTTTGCAATTGATACTACCACCAGCGGCGCGGTAAGATGGAGGCGTCGTAGGGCGTTGGAGTTCGCCTCACCCAAACCGCTCCCACCGGAGCAGATGACTCCTACCAAGTACTTTGGTGAGGAGCCGTCATGACCGATCCGGTTTCCGTATCTCTAGCCGCCGCAACCGACCGATCCATGAAAGTGGTGCGTGAAGCCCTCTCCGGCTATACGCTTGCGCTGGGCATCGCCGTCGCGGGCGCTCTCGGCGCGCTCAGCCGCTGGGGCCTGGGGCAATGGTTGGAACAGTTCGGCGGCGGCCATTTTCCCTACGGGACGCTTGCTGCCAACCTGGTCGGCTGCTTTCTGCTGGGCGTGGTGATGCAGATCGGCGCTCACTCGCGCTGGATGAGCGGCGAGCTGCGCACGGTCATCGCCGTGGGCTTTATCGGCGCCCTGACCACTTTCTCGACCTGGGAGTTTGAGACCTTCCACATGGCAAGGGGCGGCCAAGTTCTGCTCGCCGCCGGCAACTTCGCCGTCAACGTCTTCTTCGGCTTCGTGCTGATCTGGGCGGGAGGGCGGCTGGCCGCCGGGCTGCTGCATTGATCACAGCGACACGATGCTTTGCAGGCCGGTGATTTCGAATGTCTTGCGGCAGCGCGCGCAGGCGAGTTTGTCATCGCGCCGCACCATGTAGCTGGTGAGCTTGGCGAATTTCGCGCGATCGACCGAATCGGCGCGCGGCGGCGGCTGCGGCTTTTTGCGGCGCACCACCCAAGTCACCGCAAATTCGGCCTCGGTGCGGCAATGCGGGCAGGTGAGGCGCGCTTTCTTCGCTTCGTTGGTTTCGTTGTAAAAGTCTCGCTCTTCCATGACTGATTCCCGGGGGCTGATTCTCAGGCGCGCACGTGCAGTACGTCTGCGCTCAACCTCATCTCTTCCACGGCCGCCCGCGTGCGCCGCGCCACCTCATAAAACGGCCGCGCCGCTTCATTGGGCTCGCCCAGCGTCGTCACCGGGCAGCCATGATCCCCACCCAGGCGCACATCCGGCAGCAGCGGCAGTGCGCCGAGGAAGGGCACACCGAATTTTTCCGCCGTCGCTTCGCCGCCGCCATGGCTGAAGATATCGACGCCCTTATGGCAGTGCGGGCAGTTGAAATAGCTCATGTTTTCGATCACGCCCAGCACCTGAATGCGCAATTGCTGGAACATGTTCAGCGCCTTGCGCCCATCCTGCAGCGATACATCCGAAGGCGTGGTCACCACAATCGCTCCGCTCAGCGGCACGCTCTGCGCCAAACTCAGCACGATGTCGCCGGTGCCGGGCGGCAAATCGATGAGCAGATAGTCCAGATCGCCCCACTGCACCTGGCGCAGAAACTGCTGCATGGCGCTGTGCAGCATCGGCCCGCGCCAGATCACGGGCTTGTCGCCAGGGTTGAGCAAGCCCATGGACATGAACTTCACACCGTATTTGGACAGCGGCTGAATGAAGTTGCCCTCGATCACCTGGGGCATCTCGCTCATGCCCATCATGAGCGGCACGTTGGGGCCGTAGACGTCGGCATCGAGCAATCCGACCATCTGGCCCAATTCAGCCAGCGCCACGGCAAGATTCACTGCCACCGTGGTTTTTCCCACACCTCCCTTACCGCTGCCAATCGCAACGAGGTGTTTCACACCGGGAATGGCTTGTGTGGGCGCAGGCTGGGGAGGAGTAGGCATAGCAAGGCTCTGGAATTATTATAGATGCCATGATCTGTGCGGTGTCGCTTAACCCCGCGGTGGACAAGTATTTACGCCTGCACCAGTTGCGACGTGGCGAGCATCTGGAAGTCGACGAAGTCGTGGCCTCGGCCGGAGGCAAGGCGGTCAATGTCGCGGGCGTGCTGCGCGTACTGGGCGAAGAGGTCGAACTGATCGGCTTTTTTGGCGGGCACACGGGCCGCTTCATTCTCGACGAGGTAGCGCGCGAGGGCATTCACGCCGATCCGGTCACGATCCGCGCCACTACGCGCACTGCGTTCGTGATGGTCGAAGAGGACGGCAGCGAAACCGAAATCGTGGAACCTGGCGGTGCGGTCCGCGAAGGCGAAATCGCGGCCCTGCGCGCCAAGCTGCGCGCCACGGCGCGGCAGGCTTCCGTCGTGGTGCTCTCCGGCAGCGTGCCTCCGGGTTGCCCTGACGATATCTACGTGCAGTTGCTGAGCGATTGCGGCGGCCATTGCCCGGTCATTGTCGATACCAGCCGGCGGTGGCTCCGCACCATGATCGAGGCACCGCGGCCGGTCTCGCCGGCCATCATCAAACCGAACCGGCGTGAAGCGGAAGCCCTGCTGGGCGAAACCCTGAATACGGCCGCCCGCATCGCCGGCGCCCTGCACGGGCTTGCCCGCGGCGGCATCGCCATGCCGGTGATTTCTGACGGCCCCGCCGGCCTCTATGCTCTTGCTGAGGATCAACTCTGGCACGCCGCCATGCCCACGCTGCCGCGCGTGAACTCGGTCGGTTCGGGGGATGCCACCGTCGCCGGGCTGGCATCTGCCCTGGCGCGCGGCTGCGATCCGGAAGCCATGCTGCGGCTGGCCGCGGCCTGCGGAGGCGCCAACGTCCTCACGAAAGAATGCGCCCACGTCCGGCGCGAAGATCTCGACTGCATTCTGCCGCAGATACGGGTGGCGCGCTGCGAACTGGCTCCGCCCGCAGCCTGTAGCCTGTGACCTGTAGCCTGTGACCGCTTACAATTCCGTCCCCAGCGTGATGGGCACCTTGATCTTCTTCCCGCCCCTCTCGAGGGTCAGCGTGATGGTGCTGCCCGGTTTTTGCAGCAGCAGAATCGTGCCCAACTGGCCCTGGTCCTGCAGCGGCTCGCCGTTCACCGCCAGGATAATATCGCCGCCGAAGTGGACTGGCGTGTTGCCGATGTAGCCGGGCTCACTGCCCGCCTTCAAACCCGCACTTGCCGCCAAACTGCCACGCCGCACGCTTAGAACCAGGAGGCCATGGGTCACGTTGAGTCCCAACTGCTGCGCCACGCTCGGCGAGATCGGGTAGGTCAGCAGCCCCAGGGACACGTTCTGGACGTGGCCGGTGGTGATGAGCTGGTTCAGGACGGCCTTGACGCTGTTGATGGGAATGGCGAAACCGATGCCGACGTTTGAGCCGGTCTGGGTGTAGATCATGGTATCCATGCCGATGACCTCGCCCAGCGAGTTCAGCAGCGGTCCGCCGCTGTTGCCGGGATTGATGGCCGCATCGGTCTGAATCGCATTCTCAATGTCTGCGCCCGGCTGGCCATTGTCCTGCGGGCCCTCATGCACGGTGCGGATCGAGCTGATGATGCCCGAAGTCATGGTGCCCGGCAATCCGTAGGGGTTTCCGATCGCGAGCACGTGCTGGCCCACCTGCAGGTTTCCGCTGTCGCCGAGCGTGATCGCCGGCACTGGATGCCGGGCGTTGATCTTGATCACCGCCAGGTCGAGCTGCGGCGCCGTACCCACCACCGTGGCCGGAAACTGCTGGGAGTCATCCCGCTTGGGCGTCCAAGTCACCGTGAGCTTGCGCGCGTTCGCGATCACGTGGTAGTTGGTCAGGATGTAACCTTTGGAGTTGATGAAAAACCCCGACCCTTGCCCGGAAGCCGGCACCGCACCCCAGAGCATGCTGTACTGAATGATCTGCGAAGTGACGTTGACCACCGAAGGCTTGACGCGCTGGTAAATATTGACGTCGCGCAGTTCGCCGGGTTCAAACTTGGTCTGCGGCGGCGCCTCCGCCAGGGCTACATGATGCCCGGCGGCATGGGGCAGCAACGAACCGGCAAAGTCAGGATAGAACGGCCCCCCATGGGTCGAGACATACAGGAAAAAGCCGCCGGCCAGAATCAGCGCGAGCGCCAGTACCGGTTTCCATTTCATGCGCGTGCCTCAGCTAGAAGTCGATCTGCCATGCGGCCGACCCGTGCGGCCAGAGCGGCGAGAGTGTCATCGTTCGCAATCACCATATCAGCTTGCTCTACTTTGCGGGCATCGGGCAACTGGTGCGCCATGCGTGCTTCCGCTTCCTGGCGGCTGGCGCCCGTTCGCGCCTGGAAGCGCTCGATGCGTAGCTCCCGTTCGGCGGTGACCACAATCACGCGGTCAAACCCGTGCTGCAGCCCGGCTTCGATCAGCAGGGCCGCTTCCACACCTGCGACGACCATGCCCTGCTGTTCCCATTGCCGCAAATGCTCCCACGCCCGCGCCATGATCAACGGATGCAGGATGCGGTTGAGGTCTGCAAGCGCAACCCCGGCGCCGGGCGCAAACACCACCTCGGCCAGCCGCCGGTGCCCGATCGCGCCGTTGCCATCGAGGATTGAAGGCCCAAACCGCTCCACAATTGCCGCCCTGGCCTCGGTTTGCAGCAGGTCATGTCCGAGCCGGTCGGCATCGACCACGGGCCAGCTGCGTTCGCGCAACAGCGCAGAAACGGCCGACTTGCCACTGCACAGTCCCCCGGTGATGGCCAGCTTCAGCATGGCACTTACGGCGCGGGCGGCAGTGTCAATCCGCGATGCGCGGCAGCCAGTTCGACGGTGTTGCTCATCAGCATAGCGATGGTAAGCGGACCCACGCCACCTGGCACCGGCGTAAAGTACGAAGCGAGTGCACAGGCCGCACGCGGATCGACATCGCCAACCAAGGTTCGGCCGCGGCGCTCGAATTCCTCGTGCCGTTTCGCGCTGCCGGGGAAATACATCTCCACATCTTCCGCACGCGTGAGCGTATTCACGCCGACGTCGACCACCACCGCGCCGCGGCGTATATGCCTTTCGTTCAACATGGCAGGACGCCCAATCGCGGCAAACAGCAACTCGCCGCGCTGACATACGTCCTCCAGATTACGAGTGCGCGAATGGCACAGGGTTACGGTCGCGTGGGCATGCAGGAGCAGGAGCGCCAGCGGTTTGCCGACAATATCGCTGCGGCCGACCACGACCGCTTCGCGGCCGGCAACCTCAATCTGATTGCGGCGCAGCAGCTCCATAATGCCGGCGGGCGTGCAGGGCCGCGGTCCGGGGCGCCCGGTCACCAACCTGCCCAGGTTCACGGGATGAAACCCATCAACATCTTTTTCCGGCGCCACGGTCAGCAGCACCGCCGCCGCATCCACCTGTGCAGGCAGCGGAAGCTGCACCAGAATGCCGTCAATGTCGTCGCGGGCGTTCAAGCGGCCCACGTGATCGAGCAACTCGGCGGTAGTTACCGTAGCGGGCAACGTCACCGCTTCGGAAAAAATTCCGAGATCCCCGCACGCGCGGATCTTCGAGCGCACGTAAACGGCCGAGGCAGCATTGTCACCCGCCAGAATCACCGCCAAGCCCGGCGGCCGCCCTCCCAGCGCGCGCACCCGTTGCGCCACTTCACCCTTGATTGCTGCTCCGGCAGCGGTTCCATCCAGCAGTTTTGCACTCACGGATCCAGTTTACCGTGGTGGAATCCGCATGTGAGCGGGACCACCAAGCTATTGACTGGGCGCGACCCGCGTTACGGCAAAGGTGGCTCGACACTTTTTGCCCTGGTCGCTCCCGTTGGCCGCTCGGAGTGTGGGCTTGCCGCCGACTGGAATTGCCTTAAGCAACTTCTTCGGCTTCGTTGGCGCTGGTTGACTTCATCTCGCGGCCGCAGCAGCAGCGTGGATTCATGGCGCCGCCTCCGCCGGGTCTGGCGCCGCGGGTAACCTCAACTTCGCAGCCACAATTCGGATCAGTGCAGCTGTAGCGTTCTCCAGTTTCCATGGCCATAACACATCCTCGAGGGAAGGCGTTCCCCGACGGTTGGATGCTAAACGACAATGCCGCGTCCGAGCACATGGCCGTGATGAAACAGGGGTAGCGAGAGGACGAGCGCGATGGTCAAAATGGCGATCGCCACCCCCAAATAGCCGAGCACCAGACCGGCAATGGCCATGCCACGGCCGGTGGAGTTGTCACCCGCACGCTTGATTTGCACCAGCGCGACATGGCCAAACACAATCGCCAGAATCGAACCCAGCCAGTAGAGCCAGAGGATACCGAGGATCAGGCTGGCAATCGCAAATCCGTTGGTTCCGCCGATGTTGCGCACGGCCGGCGCGAGAGAAGGCGCAGGGGCGAAGGCGGCCGGAAGCGGCGGAGCATACAGCGGAGCACCACAATGCGAACAGAGAGCCGCGCCGGGCTCAACCGCTTGTCCGCAAGCACCGCAAAATCGGGGGGCATCCACCATGCGAGTCGAGAGTTCTTGCCCGCCGAGTTTATCACAGGTGGCTCGCCACTCTTTGCCCTGGCCGCTCCCGTTGACCGCTCGGAGTGGAGCGCGGGGGTGGCGGGCACTCAGGCGCGGGCGGCGGGGGCAGCGATGCGTTCGATTTTGATGCGGAAATGCTCGGGCGCGCGCTGCTCGTAGGTCCAGCTCATTTCGCCTGGCCGCGCCTCCTCGATCTGGAAGCGGAGAGGCTGCGGGTCGTGATCATTGACGATGAAGAACGACTCGCCCTGAGCCAGGTTGTCGAAAGCATAAAACACGGTGCTGTGGCGCTGAGGATGGGGCACCGAACGCAGGTCGAGGTCACGACCGTTGGGAGCCAGCGCGTTCCAGAGCGCCTCCGGCGCCGGATGCACGAGCGTGACCACCAGGCGCGCATCTTCGCGCGCCTCGAGGCTGTGGTGCTCGCCGGGGGCGAGGCGGACCAGATCGCCAGCTTTCAGCGCCGACTTGCCAGGTGCGTGGTTGAGATCCACCTGTCCGGAAGCGCAATAGATGGTGACCAGGCCCTCGGCGGCATGATCGGACATCGCCTGTCCTTTGCGCATCGAAACCAGCAAAGCCCGCTGGATCGGATCTTCGAGCAAAACCCGGTGGCCAATTCGCTGATCGTTGAAATCAGCAACCGCAAGCACGTTGGTCGGTGTCACAGCAGCAGTGTGGCAGAACCTCGGTGCGCGTTACCGTGACCAGAATCACGTCCAAAGTGGCTCGCCCCATTTTGCTCTGGTCGCGCCCGTTGGTCGCGCAGAGCACTCGGAACGTCGAACGCACTCGGCGCATCGAGGGTGGTGGCCAGGAGCGGAATTGAACGTAACTACACCAACATCACGATTCCGCTCGCCTGCCTTGAGCTGATGCCGCGAGATTGCGGCCAGTAGCTCTGCTTGTGATGCCCTTGCGTGGGCAGAATACGGCTCGCCGCTGCCACTGGCTGGCGCCGAGTACCCCGAATCGCGCAAATCGAAACGCAGGATGGATTCTGGGCGTTTACTCATGTTTGGAATCCTGGCTCCGGCAAGTCAGGGTCGCGGACGGGGCGTTTTGGTAGTATCTCCGTTTGAAATGATCCGGTCGCCACTCTCTCTCATGAGCTGAGCCAATGCGATCATTTTCTTGAACTCAGTTGCGTAGCTAGGCAGCATTGCGAGTTCGTGACAGAATGCCTTCGCGTTTAAGCCTTCCAGGTCGGCGGCGTTTTTCAACACTTGGTAATGAAACATCCTGGTCTTTTGGCCCTTTTTCGCCCCGTTTATAGCTTTCTTGATTTGCTCGACCATGCCACCCTCCAATCGTCCACTGTTAGATTACGTCACCTGCGCCCATGGAATCTGATCTGGCAGCCCAGCGATTTTCTCAAGGCTCCAAACGTGGTCGCTCAGCCCGGCTTCCATGGCGAGCGTGACCCGCAGCGCCTTGTGGATGCGGCCAAAGTTGTAATGGATGAAGCGCAACGCGACTGCGTTGGCGTGGTTCTCGATTTTCTTGGAACATGCATTGGTTAACCGCGTGAACCGGCGCATGGACATCCGCATGGTGAGGTTCCGGCGTTCAACGTAGCTGGTGGAAACGTGCTCGCGGTCAGGGTTGCCGATGACGCTTTTCATATCGCAGCCGATGCACTTGGCCGGGCTGTAGCGCGAATTTGGCTCTTTGATCCAACCATCGTCATTACGATCGCGGCGACTTTTGGTGACGGGCGTCCCCC
>JBOGKK010000243.1:0-6941 GCA_050745425.1 Terriglobales bacterium | reverse complement strand
CTATTGTGAACTTGAATACGGATTTGTCGGGCGAATGGTTCAATTGACTGGCGCGGCCTGTTTTTTGCCGGGGGCTGCGCCCCTCCTCAGCGACTCAGCTGGTCAGCGACTCAGCTGGTCAGCGACTCAGCTGGTCAGCGGATCAGCTGGTCAGCGGCTCAGCTGGTCAGCGGATCAGCTGGTCAGCGGCTCAGCTGGTCAGCGGCTCAGCTGGTCAGCGACTCGGCTGGTCAGCGGATCAGCTGGTCAGCGACTCAGCTTCGGGGTGCAGGGCACTCGCAGGAGGCTCGGAAATAGGAAGTTTTGTGGTGCAAGTTGTTGGTTCTGTTCGGGCGGGGTCTTCAGAGGCTTGGTGCTGCCCCCAACGTTGATCCAGACCTCGGTTGGCTGGTCAGCGGCGCAGCTGGGGGGTGCAGAACACTCGCAGGGGGCTCGGAAATAGGAAGTTCTTGGGTGCAAGTTGTTGATTCTGTTCGGGCTGGATCTTCAGAGGCTGGTGCTGCCCCCAACCTTGACCCAGACCTCGGTTGGCTGGTCAGCGGCGCAGCCTGGGGGTGTAGGACACTCGCAGGAGGCTGCATGAGTGCGCGATATTTTCTGGTCTCAGCTTTGGGGTGCACACAGAACTTGTTTTTGGGGTAAATGTCACTTTTGCTGGGGTAAGTTGTTGATTACAGGCGACGTGGAGAGTGACAGGCATCACGCCATTTCTTACTCCCGCGGCGGGAAGCGCGGCCGGGGCGGTTCCCGCCAAGGATTGGTGAATCGGTTGTCAAGCGTACGGGCCGGCAGACATTTAAACAGCCAAGCATCCAAACGTCTGCCGGGGTCACCTAGGTGGCCTAATAAGTTAGATGGCCGATCAGAGTTGCTGGGTTGTCTGCCGATGGAGATGTCGACCGGAGCGGGAGGGCTCGCTGCATCGGTGCGCGATGTTTCCGTGTCTCAAAGCTCGGCCCGCTCCCTGTTTGCGTGGCGCTTTCAGCGGGCCGGGAGTGGCCTCCGGCGCCGCTGCGGAGGAGTAAACTGATGCCATGGCGCAGGCGCACAGGCTTGACGGATTCGATATCAGTTTCGAACGCGAAGCCGATGGACGATGGATCGCCGAGGCGGCCGGGTTACCTGGCGCACTCGCCTACGGCGGTTCGCAGCAAGAAGCGGAACTGCGCGTCCGCGAGCTTTCGCTTCGGATATTGGCGGACCGGATCGCCCACCAGGAAGCGGTCCCGGAATTCGTCGAGCGTCTTTTCCGGGCCTCATGAGCGATTGGCCGGCGGCGAAGGCCCGCCGGGTACTGGCGGCGCTCATCCGCATCGGCTGGCACGAGAAACGTCAATCCGGCTCGCACGTCGTTCTCGCTCGCCGCGGTTTTCCCGGCTTCCTATTCGCATTCCACGACCGTGAAGAGTTGGGGCCTCGCATGCTCGCCAAAATTTCCAAGGCCACCGGCCTAATGCCAGGCGATTTGTGACCTGTTCCGCCGGTTTGTGGGCTTAGTCTAGGGTCGCAGGAGGAGGCGGATCTACCAGGTCGCCGGCTTCCGGAACTGGCCGACTGCGTCCCGAAGGGCGGGGGGGAACTGCGACTTCGCGAGCAGGTTGAGGGGCAGGCTGCGATGAGCGTTTGCGGACGCGCGCGAGAGCCTCTTTAGCAGCAGCCTCTGTTTCCGCAGCCGATTGGCTGCGGCCGGGGCTGGGGGTCGGCCATAGCGCGGAGGAAGATGTCTTCGAGGGTGTCGTGGCGGAATTGGACGCGGCGGAGCTGGATGCGGTTGCGGGCGGCGAGCTGGTAGATGTCGCGGAGCTCGATGCCGGGGGGGAGGACGGTTTTGAGGCGGCGGCCGTTGCGGGCGAGGTCGCAGCCGCGGGAGGCGAGAGCGGCGGCGAAGGCGGAGGCGGCGGCATCGGTGTCGGAGGCGGTTTCGAGCTCGAGGAGGCGGGAGTCGGCGGTGGGGACGTCGAGGCGGGCCTGATGGACGGCACGGCCGTGCTTGAGGATCAACACTTCGTTGCAGGTCTGCTCGACGTCGCGCAGGAGATGCGAGCAGAGAAGGATGCGCATACCGGCTTCGTCGCGCATCTGGCGAATGAGGCGGAGCATGCGCTCGCGGCCTTCCGGATCGAGGCTGTTGGTGGGCTCGTCGAGGATCAGGAGCTGGGGGCCGTGGACGATGGCCTGGGCGAGTTTGGCCATCTGGCGCATGCCCTGGGAGTAGCTGTTGAGGGGGCGATAGCGGGCTTCGCCGAGGCCGACGTAGAACAGACTTTCGTGGGCGCGCTCGAGAGCGGCGGCCGGGGGAAGGCCGCTGAGCTCGGCCATCATGCGGGTGAGCGCGACGGCGCTCATGTTGCCGATGAAGGCGTCGTTTTCGGGCATGTAGCCAATCAGGCGGCGCAGGTCCGCAGGTGCGTGCCCGGCCGGGTGACCGAGAAGAGAGGCGGAGCCTGCGGCCGGACGGAGAAAGCCGAGGAGGGTGGCGATCAGGGTGGATTTACCGGCGCCGTTGGGGCCGAGCAGGCCGACGGCGGGGCCGGTGAGGCGGGCGTCGAGACCGTCGAGGGCGAGATGAGTGCCGTAGCGGACGCGCAGGCCGGAAATCTCGACGATCGGCGCGGCGGCGGTATCCATCTGCGGAAGGGCGCAGTCGGCAACAGCCATGATTATTTCCGAAGACCCGCTTTCGTAGCGGTGTGTAACTGTAACGCTAGCACGTCCTGGAGGGTGAGGCCGAGGAGGCCGCGGGTGCTGGCAACCTCGATGGATGCGGGGGCCGCGTAAGCAAAGGTTAAGCCTGGAGTGGAGTTGCCCAGCAGGGCCTCGACCTCGGGGCGCCAGGTGGAAGAAAGCGAGGGCAGGAGCTTTTGCGTCAGGGGCGCGAGGCTGGTGCCGATGTTGTGATAGAAGAGGGCGGAAAAGTTAGTGTGGCCGTCCTGGGGGAGCTGAGCCTGAAATAGAGAGGAAGTGGGCAGGCCAGTGCCGGAGTGGAAAGTCTGCAAACCATCTTCGACTTCGGCGATGCTGGAACCAGCGAGCAGATAGGTGCCCGCAAAGGTGTAGGCGGCGGCCTTGCCGTCCTCACTCACGGTATAGATGGTCTGGCCATCGGCGGACTGCTGTGCGAGCGCGATCCGGTGCCTGGACTTGGCAATGGCGTTGCGGTCGTTGACCAGAGCGGCGATGGCGCTTTGCAGGGCGGTGGAATCATTGACTTCGATCACAGCTTTCCAACTCGGGGTTGGCAATACCGGGCCGTCCTGAGCGAAGGTGAACTCGCCCCCGAGCAAGCCGACAACATTTTTCAATTCGGCGTTCAACGCTTGCTGGGCTGGGGCTTCGGGCTTGGTGGAACTGGCGTGGTGGCGGTGACCGAGCAGGGCGACGAGCTGAGCCGGGGTTTCGGTCAGGAAGCTCACCACCAGAGTGGCGTCAGGGGAGATGAATTGCAAGCCGCCCATGGGGCCAGGCGCGGCGAGCACGGCGGCGAGGCCGGCGCGCGGGCCGCTGAAATCCACCTGCACGTAAGAGGGCGTGCCGTTGCTGTGCAATTGGCTGCGCGCTACCAGGAATGCGGGGCGGCCGGCGGCGCTGGTTGCGTTTGCGCGGGCATGCGGGCGATGGGAGAGGAGGTGGTGCAAATCGGCGGCAAGAATCCAACTGGCGCCGGCCTGATAAAGAGGAGCGATTTTTTGATACAGCGGGGTGGCAAGGAACGGACCGGGCGCGGACTGGGAGGCGAGCGCAGCACATTCCTGCAGCAAAGCGCCGTTGTTGGTGGCGACGAGCTTGCCATTGCCGATCCAGACGAGCAAACCGTGGGTCCTGGCGGTGGCGACGGAAGCAGGATTGTTGACGATGGTGAGGGCGGGCATCGCGGTAGTGCTGCCGGGGTTGAGTAGTGCATCCTTTAGACCCGGCTTGTTGACCGAAGCCAAAACCACGACCCCGGAAGCGGAACCGCGCGTACCGGCGATGGCGATTTCATCGCCAAGATAGTCAGTCACCGACTGCACGCGATTGAGCACGGCCTCGACGGTCTGGCCGTTGGTGGGGCCGCCATTTTTGCCGGACTTGTTCCACCAAGCCTGGAGGGCGGGACTTTTGCCGAGATCGCCTTCGAGAATTGAGTGCGCCTGGGTGAGGGTCTGATTGAGGTTGGGGATGGCGGCATAAACGATGGCGTCGGCAGGCACCATGGAGAGCAACTGCGACTGATAGCGCGGGGTGGGGGCGGGCAGGGATGCGAGCTGCTTGCCCATGTTGGTCAGTTCGTCGAGCATGGCGAGGTACTGACCGGCATTCTGGCTCCAGACGAAGGCGTCGCGCACCGGGACGCTGGCAAGATGAGGATTGCTGGTAGCTTCATGGCCCGCCAGTACGGTCTGGGTGTAGTTTTGTCCGTTGTGTTCGTAATGGAAAGCTACCTGGCCCTGGGCGACGGCGACGCGCGAGCCCATGAGGCCATGGGCGACGGAAAAGACGGTGCCCTGGTCGGTAGTGCGGCTGTCGGCGGTTTCAACATAGAGGCGGCGAGCCCAGCCATGATCGGTGGCGCGGACGATCAGGTTGCCACGCAGCAGGTGGACGGTGGTCCCGGTCCAGCCGCGCTGGAGGAGGACATCGGTGCGGCGGCCCATTTCCAACTGCGTGCCACCGGTCAGACGCAAGGCAGCGCCAGCGGCGGGTCCGGTGCGGAGCTCGGCCCCGCTGGCGAGGATGTAGCCGGCGGCGACGGGTTTCACCTGGGCGCCGGTGATGGCGTAGACGGCGGCGCCGCTGCGGGCGACGGTGGCCAGGGTTTGCGACTCGCCGGGCAGCATGCCGGCGCGGGCGCCCCAGGTGAGCAGCGCGGCGATGATCACCGCTGCCGCGGCCCAGCCCCAGGCGGGGATGCCATGACGGATACGGCTCGCCGTTGCCGAGGAGGAAGCCGGTACGGGGTGCAAGGCATGGCGGCAGTCGAGGCACTGATGGAGGTGATCTTCAAGGAGCGCGTGGCGCGCGGCGGGGAGGGTGGCAGCGCGATAGGCAGGCAGTAGCGCCTGAAAGGCGGCGCAGCCCTGGAGCGGGACTTTGGCGGCAAAGGCGGCGTGTAAGGCAGCCGGGTCCGTACCCGCCTGGCAGAGCAGGGCGGTCACCTCGGCGGCGCTCAGAGTCGCATCTTCGGGGAGCAGGGATTCCGTTGCGCGGCGCAGATCATCGTTGGAGTTGGAAGTCATTTTCGAGCCTTTCGCTTTTAGCCTTTCGCCATGACTGCGGGTTGGCGCCCGAGGCGGAGCAAGCGCCGCAAGAGGCGTTTCTTACGATTTTCAATTTCGGCCACGGTGGTGTGCAGACGTGCGGCCAACTCCTGGTTGGTGTAGCCGGGCCATCCATCGGGATCGAGCTGCTGGGCGGCGAGGGCTTGCAGATCGGGCTCGGCCGAGAGCTGTTCGAGCACGAGGGTGCGCTGTTGGGCGCGGACCAGGCGCGCTTCCTGCGACTCTTCGCGGGAGGGGAGGGCGGGCAAGGACTCCGGATCAGCCGTCGTGCGGCGGTAAAGGCCGCCACGCTTCAGGTCGAGAAAGTCATGCCAGAGGACCGTTTTCAGGTAGCTCAGGAGCGAGCCACGGCTGGGCTCCCAGCGCACGCGGGCATCGGCGGGATCGAGGTGCCGGATGAGTACATCCATGGCTAAATCCTCAGGTCCTTTGCCGGAGGCACGCAGTACGGGCTCGGAGGCTGTGTGGGGGTAGCAGCCAAACAGGCCGTAGGCATAAAGCGTGAGGCGCTCGAGCAATTCGTTGGCCGGCATTGCGGCAGGCATGGGACCGTTGGGCTGTAGCATCGGTTCACTCCTTATTGCGAATACGCGATCGAAGTTTTTCCAGTTGCATGGAAAATGTCGCAAACCCTTGATTGCGGACATGCATCCACTCTGTTACGCTTTTTTCAGCTTGCCATGCGATTCAGATTAGCTGTAATGCTGGTGCTCGTTGCCGGTACCGCATTGGGCCAAGCGCCAGCACGGATCACGCAGGCCATTAACCTACATGAGATTGTGCGCCTGCCGGGCAACACGGTGTGGCGCGCGCATGCAGCGGTGGACCAAGGGGCAGCACCGCCTGATCTGCGGTTAGAGCATATGCTGTTGCTGCTGCGGCGCTCGCCGGTGCAGCAAGTGGCACTGCGGCAGTTGCTGGCCGCGCAGCGAACCGCTGGTTCGCCTGAGTACCACCAATGGCTGACGCCGCAGCAGTTTGGGGAGCGATTCGGACCTGCGCCTGCGGACGTAGTCACGGTAGAGCAATGGCTGCAAGCGCAGGGATTCAGCGTCGAGGGCCTCGAGCCGGGTGGGCTGGTGGTTGCGTTCAGCGGTACGGCTGCGGGCGTACAGAGGGCATTGCACACGGCGATGCACCGCTATGAGGCGCGGCGGGCGGACGGGGAGTTGGCGGATTTTTGGGCGAACGCGACGGACCCGGCCATACCGGCGGCGCTGACGCCGGTGGTGGCGGGGGTGGTATCGCTGAACAACTTCGAATCGCATGCGGTGGTGCAGCAGATTACCGGGCAGGGGAGCGGCCACGTCGCCACGCCGCTGCATCCAGCGCCGGAGCTTACCTACAGCGACACCAATGGCGTAACGCAACATGCGCTGGCGCCGGGCGATCTCGACGCCATCTATAACGTCAATTCGCTACTGACAGAAAACATCAACGGCACGGGCGAATCCATCGCCATCGTGGCGCGCTCGGATATTGACACGAACGACTTTGCTGTTTTCCGAACGCTGTTTGAGCCGGCGGACGCGAGTGGTCAATTAAGCGTGGTTGCCGCGACGGCGACGGACCCTGGCATCGCCACCAACGGCGACCAGATCGAAGCCACGGCGGACGCGGAATGGGCCGGGGCGGCAGCGCCCGACGCGATGCTCAAGCTGGTGGTGGCGGCGAGTTCGGACA
>JBOGKK010000242.1:0-11806 GCA_050745425.1 Terriglobales bacterium | reverse complement strand
ACGCCATGATCCAACCTGTAATCGGACGTCTTGTCATAAAATGACTCCTCGTGATTCGGATGCTCTCATCCGCCAGTGTACACGCAATCATTCACCGGAAGTCTGCCGCCGCTGCATCTCGACCAGCGTCTGGCGCAGCACCGGCAGCACCGCGCGATCCTTTTCCGATCCCAACTCTTCCTTGAGCGTGCTGCATGGGGCCCCGATCCACACGCAGGATGTGGACATCGTGCACCGCCGCGACCCGGACAACATCGCCCGTCTGCTGCGGCTGCTGCAGCCCGCCGACGAGAATAAACGCGATCTGGTGATCCTGCAGCGCGCGCAAGAGGCCGAGCAGCCTACCTTCCACGCCCGGGCTCCCGGATGTGCCGGAGGATGCGCTCCAGGTCGTCCTGACGATCCTCAATCGCCTGCAGGCGTTCAGCCGGCGTCAGCGCGAGAAACGCTCGAATGAGCGTGCAATCCACACCATTGTTTGGCGCGGGCCCCAGCGCGGCTGCGCCGCGCGTCCCGCTTCTGCTCGCGCTGGTCGTGGGCGCGGAGGCGCCGTCGCGCTCTTCGTCTGGCGGCTGCATGCGTTCAGTATGCACCCGCCGGTGGCTGGGCCGGATCTTCGGCCAGCACGGTGTCGAGCGCGTCGATCAACAGCGCCGCATCCGCGCTCGTAAAACAGAGCGGCGGGCGGAATTTGAGCACGTTGTGGTGCGGACCGTCGGTGCCGGTGAGCACGCCGAGATCGCGCAGACGATTGGCGACGTAATCCGCCTGTGCGGTGGCCGGGGCGCGCGTGGCGCGGTCGCAAACGCAATCGAGCCCCAGAAACAGCCCCATGCCGCGCACATCCCCGATCAGGGCATGACGCGTCTGCAGTTCCAGCAGCCGCGCCCGCAGTTCGCCGCCCACGCGCCGGGCGTTTTGCTGCAGATCCTCATCGGCCAGAACGTCGAGCACCGCCAGGCCCGCCGCCACGGCCACCGGATTGCCCCCGAAGGTCGAGAAAAACTCCATGCCGTTGGCGAACGATGCCGCGATCTCCGGCGTCGTCACCACCGCGGCCAGCGGAAATCCATTGCCCATGGGTTTGCCCAGAACCACAATGTCGGGAACCGCCGCCTGGGTGGCAAAACCCCAGAATACTTCTCCCAGGCGCCCAAACCCGGCCTGCACTTCGTCGGCAATGCACACCGCCCCGGCGGCCCGCGCGTGCGCATACGCCGCGGCAAGGTAACCGGGAGGAAACACGATCTGGCCTGCCACGCTGGGCAGCGTTTCGGCAATGAAGGCGGCCGCGCCGCGGCCCTGCGCGCGCAGCCGTTCGAGAATCTCCGCGATGTGCGCTGCGTACTTCGCGCCCGCATCCGCATCGCCGCGGCGGTACAACCCGCGGTAATCGTCGGCCAGCGGCGCCACATGCACCCACGGCTTGCGCCCGCGGCCTCCCGGCCCGTCGAACTTGTAGGGGCTGATGTCAATCAGCGTGCTGGTATGGCCGTGGTAGGCATGCTCCAGAACGATGACATCTTCGCGCCCGGTATGGGTGCGCGCCAGACGCAGCGCCAACTCGTTCGCCTCGCTGCCCGAATTCAGGAAGTAGCACACCTGCAACGGTGCGGGCAGCAGCCGCCGCAACCGCTCCGCGTACTGCACCACGCCGTCGTGCAGGTAGCGCGTATTCGTGTTCAGCAAGGCGAGCTGCCGCTGCACCGCCTCAACCACGCGCGGATGGCTGTGGCCGACCAGCGGCACGTTGTTGTAGGCGTCGAGAAAGGCGCGGCCGGTATCGTCGTACAGATACTGCATCCAGCCGCGCACGATCTTCAGCGGGTGGCGATAGGCGACGCTGAGGCTGGGCCCCAGACGCGGCTGGCGTGCCGTCAGCGTTGCGGCGGCATCCGGTTCACGGGCAGGAAAGGCCGTGGCCGGAATGCGCAGCAGCAGGTTGGGATCGGGCGACAGACTGGTCCAGATGGCGCGCTCGCTGGCCTTGCACACACCCGGAAAATCCGTGCCCAGGCCGAGCAGGTCGGCAATGATCTGGAAATGCACGTGCGGCGCCCAGCCGCCGTTCTCCTCGGCTGCGCCCACGCGCGCCAACGCATCGCCCGCGGCGATTTCCTGCCCCACGCGCAGCTCATCGAGTACGTGCTTGGCCAGATGCCCGTACAGGGTGAAAAATTCTTCTCCCCCGGCCGCCCCATGCCGCAGGATCACGACGTGCCCGTAATCGAGCGGTGCAGGATTGGCCGCCACCGCGTGCACCACGCCTGCAAGCGGCGCGTGTAGTACGGTTCCTGGAGGAACGAATAAATCAAGGCCGAGATGAATCGTCCGCCGCTCGCCGGCAGGGTCTCCACCGCCAGCGAACAACGGCGAACGGTACAGCAGCCGCGCTTCGTCGTAGCGGCCCACACCCACGCGGGCGCCCGTGCGCCGCATGGCGCCAAAGATGGCTTCGGTCATCGCGGCGGCGTCCGCCGCCTGTGGGTTGGCGCCCAGAAACGGGCTGCCCACGCTCAGGTCGAACACCTGGCACGGTTCCGTCCTGAGGTCACAGTCAAGGATCGAGGCCGGGGACCACGCCTTCTGCGCGATGTTTTGCGCTGCGGGCGCGAGTCCGCAGGCCGCGCGAAAGTGGTAATGCGCAAATCGCGGATGGATCGCGGCCAGCCGTTCCAGTGCCGCCCACGCAGGCGCTTCGCTGATGGTTACGTAGGGATCGTCAGGCCGGAGCAGCTTGCGGCGCGCCGCGGTCACCACGCTTACCGCCAGGCGCGCGCCGATGAGCGGAAACAGCGCGGCGATTTCCGCTTCCTCCAGTGGAAACGCACCCTGGTAGCCGCCCACGACGGCCGATGCCGCCTCCAGCGGATTCTCCTCGCCGAGCAGCGCGTAGGCCGCGGCGACGGCCGGCTCGGCGATCGTCAGTCCATAATGCATGTCGCCAAAGTCAATGACCCCGGCCACCGTGCGCGGCTGCGGCCACGGCGGGCCAACGATCACGTTGTAGTCGTTGGCATCGCCGTAAATGACGCTGCGCCGCAGTTGCGGCAGCGCCGGGATTACCTCGCGCTCGTAGAGATCGAGACAACGCTCGACCAGCGCGCGCCGCCGCGGATCGGCAATCAGGCCGGCATGGTCGCGAATCCAGCCCGCGCGCGTGAGGTCCCATTGCAACTCGCGGTGCGCACCGGCGTGGTCAAAATCCAGCAGCGCGGCGTCCATGGCGCCGAGCAGGCAGCCCAGGCTTGCGAATAGCTCCGGCGTGTGCGGCCGCGCTTGCGCGAGAACGGCGCCGGGCAGGTAGCTGAGCAACCAGATCAGGCGCGGCGCGCCGCCGCCAAGGGTGGCGCGGGTGAACGCTTCTCCGCTGCGCGCCGGGCAAACGCGCGGTAGATGCAGCCCCGGCGCGCGGCGCGCCAGGTGCTCCAGCGCGCGGCACTGCATGTCGAGAAATGAGGGCTCGCGGTCCGCGCCCATGATTTTGAGCACGAACGCGCGGCCGCCGGCAGACGTCAGGTGGAAGTTGTCGTCGTACTCACCGGGCAGCGTGGCGGCCGTGACGTCCAGGGCGTAGTGTTCACGCGCCAGACGCACGGCCTCCGCTTCGAGGATCCTAGTGGCGGCCACGGAAGTGGAAGTGGAAGGGGCGCGTGGTTCCCAGCGTGGGCAAACTCTCGTGCCCGTCTTTATCCACCGAAACCACGGCAATCATGTAGTTGTCGGGCGATTGCGGGATGGTGATCTGATCCAGCTTCTGGTTGGGGTTGTCCACCGTCACTCCCGGCCGTAGATGCAGCGGCGGGGCGGCCACCGCCGGTGCGTTAATGCGGATGGTCCATTGCGGCGAGGCGGTGGGGCGGAGCAGAACCCGGTAGCCGGCCGCGCCCGCCACCGGCGTCCACTGAATGGGCGTGCCGATCTGCTGTCCGCCGCGGAAGTAGACGTGCGCGGGCGGCAGCGGCGAAGACGCCAGCGCCGCCAGCGTCAGGGCATTGACGCGGCATTCGTTGGCAATATAGCTGGGGCTGATCCACTTCGGGCGATCGCCCATCTCCACCCCTTGCGCGTTGACGCTGAGCGCCTTGTGCTGATGGTTGCCATTTTCGTGATATTCGGTGAAGCGTACCGCGGGATAGCCTTCGTTCTGGAACGGTTCCTGATCGCCGCCGCGCTCGAAGCGGTCGGGCCGGTACTCGAGCAGGACGTGAAAGTTGGTCAGGTACTGGGCCGCTACTTCCGAGGCGAAGCGCGCCACTTCGCGCGAGGGAGAATCGTTTTCCCAGGAGTTGCGGACGATCTGCTGCAGCTCCTGCGGCGTGACTTTGCGCGGAATGCTTGGGCTGAACACGCGCACGATATCCGTATTTTTATAGCCGGGCGTCTGGTCGCCGCCGTCCATGTCGTTGTTCAGCATGGCCGCGATGTCCTCGCCGGCGGCCTTGGCTTCGGCGGCGATGTGGCGGCTGCCGAAAAGGCCCTGTTCCTCGCCTTCGACGGTGAGAAACTCAATCGTCGCGGGAAAGCGATAGCGCGCCAGCGCCCGTGCGCTCTCGATCGAAATGATGGTGCCGCTGGCGTCGTCGTTGGCGCCCAGCCCATCGAGTTTGAAGTCCGCGGGCAGGGAATCGTAATGCCCGCTGATCACGAAAATGCGCTTGTCGTTGGGGTTGGTGCCGGGCAGAATCGCGACCACGTCGGCCATCGTCTGGTCCTGGGGCACGCGCCGCTGCTTGGCGACCTTGAAGCGGTCCACGTGTACCTGCAGCCGGCCGCCCGTTGCACGCGAAATCTGCTGGAACTGCGACACGATCCATTTCCGCGCCGGCACCACGCCGCGCGTCGCCGTGCTTTCGGTGGTCGAACCCGGGTCGTTCGGTCCGCCGGGGTGATAGTCGGAGGTGCTCACGCGCGTGCCGAAGCCCACCAGACGGTTATCCATCTGCCGGATGAGCTTGGGCGAAAAGGCGGCAGAATGCACGATCTGCTCCATGCGGGCATCGTGCGGCCGCGGCCTCGCCTTGAGTTCCTGGAGATGGAAAATGGGCGCCTGCGGCGCCATCGCCGTGGCCGATTGCGCCCGCAGGGCGATGGGAAGCAGACCGCAGGTCAAGGCCGCAGCCCCGAGACACCAAATGTTTTTCATCTCTTCTCCATTTGCCGCGCGAGTTTTGTGTCTTTGCCAGCTCGGCCAATTTTCCGCGCCGTGCCCCCTATGGTAACCGCCATCGGCCCCCAAGGCCACCCCGCCTACTACGGAGAGGCGATAATGACGCCCAGACTTTCCCACCGCCAGGCCTCATGCGTTGCAGCCGTCCAGCTCCGGCTAGGTAGTCCACTGATATACTGTGACCCGCGCACGCCCCCTACTTTCGATCATGGAGATTACCGTCGTGACCCAAAATCATTTTTATCGTTCTTGCAGCCTGGCCGCACTGCTCAGCTTCGCCCTGGCCCTTTCGGCTCTGGCGCAGTCTCGGCTGGCGGTTGTTTCCGCGCTACCCGACTACACCCATGGCACGCTCACGCTTGCGGTCACGGGGCGCTTCACCGCCAATCCGGCGGCGCCCTCGGTGCTGCTGGATGGCAGTCCGTTGACCGTGCTGCAATTCAGCACCTCGCCTCTGCATCCGGCCTCTGTGAAGCATCACAGCCAGCACAGCGACCCACGCACAGGACTGATTGAAGTCTCGCTGCCTTCGCCGGTTCCGGTCGGCAGCTTCACTCTGGTCGTGGATTGGGGCCATAAGCGTGCGTCCTTCGATTTGTCGCTGGGCGCCAACGGCCCTCAGGGTCCGCAAGGCCCGCAAGGATTGCAGGGCACGCAGGGTCCCATCGGCCTTACCGGTTTGCAGGGCGCGCAGGGTCAGGCCGGTCCGCAAGGCCCCGCCGGCACGCCGGCCGCGAGCATCGGTGCGACCTATTCCGGTCCCTTGCCGTTTGTCAGTACCGACATCATCGACCTGCCGCTGACGCCCGGCATCTACATGCTGCACGCGGAGATCAGCGCCACCGCCCGTGGGGTGCTCACTTGCTCCCTCTCCAGTGATGGCATGGGGACATCCGGCAAAATGAAGGTGGTGCAGTATTTCTCCGGCCCTGTGTCCGTGGCCCTTACGGCGGTTAGCAGCGAATCGCTGACCGGCGTTCTCACGGTTCCTGCGGATTCCACCGACAATGCCCACCTCACCTGCAACGTGGATGGAACCAAAGTTTTGTCCAACGCCAGCGCTCTGTTCATCGCCACCCCGATCACGTTCTCGCAATTCGGAACCTTCACGAATGGCTCCACTCCCGGTGGCCCGGTGATCCCGCCAGTCGGCTCCTGGAATCGCGTTCCAAACACCACCAATTTCGGCAGCATCCCCGGCGGCGGCCTCTAGTAGCAAGGCGCGGGCATGCGGCTGCGGTATCCTTGAAAGTTGCCCCACGAAAGGATGCTTGGCATGCCCACGCCCGCCCCCAATTCGCAATCTGTAACCATCTACGACCTCGTCGTCATCGGCAGCGGCCCCGGCGGCTACTGGGCGGCCATCCGCGCCGGCGAGTATGGGCTGAAGACGCTGTGCATCGAGAAGGACCCCAAGCTCGGCGGCACTTGCCTGCACGTGGGCTGCATCCCGACCAAGGCGCTGCTGTACAGCGCCGACGTGATGGATACGTTCCGCAACGCCAAGGAACTCGGCTTCGACATTGGTCCGGTGGCGGTGAACTGGACGCAGATGCAGGCGCGCAAGAACAAAATCGTCGCCAAGCACGCCAAGGGCATCGAGTTCCTTTATAAAAAGAACAAGGTGGAATGGATGCAGGGTACGGCGGGCTTCGAGGGGCCGGGCAAGTTGCACGTCCATAAGCCCGACGGCGCCAAGGTCAGCATTCAAGCGAGAAACATCATCATCGCCACCGGCTCGACCGCCCGCATGCTGCCCGGCCTTACCGCCGACGACCGCATTCTGACCAACGTCGAGATCCTGTCGCTGCCCGACATCCCCAAGAAGCTGGTCATCATCGGCGCCGGCGCGGTGGGCGTGGAGTTTGCCTCGATCTACCGCCGCTTCGGTACCGAGGTGACGATTCTCGAAATGCTGCCCCGCATCGTGCCGATCGAGGATGAGGAAATCTCGAAAGAACTTGAAAAAGCCCTCAAGAAGCAGGGCATTGTCATCGAGACTCGCGCCCGGTTCGAGAAAGTCGACAAGACCGCCTCCGGCGTCAAGGTGACCTACTCCAACGCCGAGGGCAAGCCGCAGGTGATTGAGGCCGACAAGCTGCTGGTTGCGGTCGGACGCGCGCCGGTCACCGATGGCCTGCATCTGGAAAAGACCAAAATCCAGACCGAGCGTGGCTTCCTCAAGACCGACAACTATATGCGTACCGCCGAACCCAACGTCTATGCCATTGGGGACGTGGTCGCGGGCTCCCCGCAACTTGCTCACGTGGGCTCGATGGAAGGCATGGTCGCTATCGCGCACATCGCCGGCAAGAAGTTCCGCGCCATGGACTACACACGCGTGCCCAACTGCACCTATTGCGAACCGCAGGTATCGAGTGTCGGCCTCACCGAAGCCGCCGCGCGCGCGGCAGGCATCACCGTCAGGGTGGGCAAGTTCCCCTTCGTTGGCAACTCCAAAGCCACCATTCTGGGCATGCACGAAGGCTTTATCAAGATGGTCGCCGACGCTAAGGATGGCACCCTGCTGGGCGTGCACATGATCGGCCCGGTGGTCACTGAGCTGATCAGCGAAGCCACCCTGGCACTGCAGATGAACGCCACCGCCGACGAGTTGATGGAGACCATTCACGCGCACCCGACCGTGTACGAGGCGATCCTCGATGCGGCGAACAGCGTTTACGGCTTGACCATCAACGCGTAAAAAAGAAGTTGTCAGTCCTCAGTTCTCAGCGTTCGGTCGAGCATGGCCTCCGCGTGGTCCATCTGGGGCGCGTGGGATATGCCGCGGCCGAGGGTTTGCAGAAGGCACTGGTACGTAAACGGCAGGCGGGCGAGATCCCCGACACGCTGCTGCTGTTGGAGCACCCGCCGGTGATCACGCTGGGGCGGAATGCACATGCGGAAAACGTGCTGCACAGCAAAGACGCGCTCGCCGCGCGCGGCATCGCCGTCGCCGAATGCGATCGCGGCGGCGATGTCACTTTCCACGGGCCCGGGCAGATGGTCGGGTATCCGATCTTCGATTTGCGGGCATGCCAGCGGCCGGCCTTCCTGCCCCCGCGCAGCGGACGCCTCGAGCTGGGGCCGGTCGACTACGTCCGCGCGCTCGAAGAAGTGCTGATCCGCGTCGCGGCTGCCGCCGGCGTGGCTTGCCGCCGCATGGCTGGCATGACCGGCGTATGGACCGCCACCGGGTCCTCAACCAAACTGGCCGCCATCGGCGTGCATGTTGCGCGCGGCGTCACCAGCCATGGCTTTGCGCTGAACGTGAACAATGATTTGAGCGGGTTCGGTTTTATCATTCCGTGCGGCATTCGCGATCATGGCGTGACCTCGCTGGCGCAGGAGACGGGCCGGGGTTGGGAGATGGCAGAGGTGGAAACGCTGCTCGAAACCCAATTTCTTGAAGTTTTTGCGCGGACCTTGGTCACAGCTCCCAAATTGTGGGACGATAAAGAGTTGCATAAATTTTTGTCAGAAGAGGATTGAAGGCATGGCTGTTGAAGTCGTGATGCCCCAAATGGGCGAATCGGTGGTTGAGGGTACGGTGACCAAGTGGCTGCGGAAGCCCGGGGACGCGGTACGGCAGGACGAACCGCTGTTTGAAATTTCCACCGATAAGGTCGATGCCGAAATCCCCTCGCCCGCCACCGGCGTGCTCAAGGAGATCCGCGTCCAGGCCGGGCAGACGGTCGAGATCAACACCGTCGTCGCTGTGCTCGACGCTAGCGGCGATGGCGCCGTTGCTGCCTCCGCTCCGGCCGCGGCCCCACCCGCCCCCGCTCCGGCTGCATCGGCGCCGCAGGCGGCCGCTCCTCCGGCTTCGCCTGCTGCTGCGCCCTTGCCGGCCGCTCCGGCCGCACCGGCCACGCAAGCTGAAGTCCGCTCCTCGCCGCTGGTCCGCCGCTTGGCGGAGGAACACCACCTCGACCTGTCGCAGGTGCCTGCGACCGGCGATGGCGGCCGCGTCTCCAAGCGCGACCTGATGAACTACATCGAGTCCGGCGCGCCGCAAAGCGGCGCCCCGCGTAGCGCAGAGCGCGCAGCCGCACCCTCTCCGTCCGCACCGCCTGCGGCCCCTGCGCCCAGCTACACGCCGCCGCCGGTGCACTATGCGCCCGGTTCGGTGCGCATCGAGCCTCTGACCAAAATGCGCAAACTGATCGCCGAGCACATGGTGATGAGCAAGCGCACCTCGCCGCACGTCTACACGATTTTTGCGGTGGATGCGACGAAGATCACCCAGATCCGCGACAGCGAAAAGGCCCGCTTCGAGCAGACCACCGGCCAGAAGCTGACCTTCATGCCGTTTTTCTGTCAGGCCGCGATTGCCATGGCGCGCCAGTTCCCGGCCATCAACTCCTCCATGCAGGAGGAATCGATCGTCTACAAAAACGACATCAATCTCGGCATTGCCGTCTCGCTCGACTGGGGCCTGATCGTGCCCGTCATCAAGCACGCCGAGGAGAAAAACTTCCTCGGCTTGCAGCGTGCGGTCAATGATCTATCGAGTCGCGCCCGCACCAAGAAGCTCTCGCCCGATGAGGTGCAGGACGGGACGTTCTCGATCAGCAACTACGGCATTTACGGTGGTTTGATGGGTACGCCCATCATTAACCAGCCGCAGGCGGCCATCCTCGGTATCGGTGGCATTCACAAAACCCCGGTCGTGATCAATGACGCCATTGCCATCCGCTCCATCGTCTACCTGACGCTGAGCTTCGACCACCGCATCATCGACGGCGCCACTGCCGAGCAGGCCATGGCTTTCCTGCGCGACCGCCTCGAGGGCTGGGACGCACCGATTCTCTAATTCGGGATTCGGCGAACTCCACGCGCCGCGCATCGGTTACGCGGCGGGACGCATCCAGAATCTCCAGGGATATCAGGTTGCCTTCGGCATCGTAGTCGAGGATGACGCCAGGTTTGTCTTCGTCGCTTTCGGCCACCTGCGCCCGTTCCCGTAACACGACCGTGAGCGAGTCGGTGGCAGCATCATAAGCAACTTTCATGGCTCGTGCCTCCAATGCTTTTCCAGCCTACTCGTTTGGTAGGCGGTAACCGCGACCGGTGGCTTGCGGCTGGTCTCGACGATCACGCGCACCAGCCACATCCGGGCGGGATCGCCGAGTGCGATTCGCGCTTGCAGCACCCCCCGTCCGGGGCGGAGAGCCCACCGCTGTCCCGGCGCCGCAAGCACTCGCGCCACGGTGGCCTCCGGCAGCCCGCGCCGCCGCATCTGCATATTTCGGCCCTGATCGTCCCGTCATCGCGCCAATTCAGCGAATTTGGCGAGATCAATGTTGCCGCCGCTCGCGATGGCCGCGATGGGGCCGTGTCCGGCGCGGCCGCTGAGAGCGGCGGCGAGGGCGCAGGCGGCGGCGCCTTCAAGAATGACGCGGTTGCGTTCGGCGGCAAGCTTCATAGCAGCCGCGGCTTCGGCGAGCGTGACGACGAGCGAGCCGTCCAGCAGCTTCCGCGCCAGCGCGAACATGCCGGGGAACACTGATTTACTGCCGATACCGTCGACAAACGAAGGCTGGTAGTTCACCTCGACCGGTTTGCCCGCGGCGAGAGAGGCGGCGAGCGGCGCCGCGGTTTCGACCTCGGCGGCGTAGACCTTCACCCCGGGCGCCAGCTCGCGCAGCACCGCGGCAATGCCGCATGCCAGTCCGCCGCCGCCCCAGGGCACAACCACGGCGTTGAGGGACGGCAGGTCTTCGAGCAACTCCAGCGCGATGGTGCCGTTGCCGGCGCGCACGGCAGGATCATCGAAGGCGTGAATGAACGCCGCCTCCACCCCCGGCCAGCTACGGTCGGCAAAGCACTGCCACCATTGCGCAAACGGCGCCTGGATGATGCGCGCGCCCAGCCGCGTAATCGCGTCAAGTTTCGCCCGCGGCGCCGTATCGGGCGCCACCACGGTTGCGGGGATGCCGAGCCGCCGGGCGCAAAACGCCACGCCCTGCGCCATGTTGCCCGCTGAGGCCGTGAGCACGCCTCCGGCCAGCCGCTCGCGCGGCATCTGCAGCATGGCGTTCGCCGCGCCGCGAATTTTGAACGACCCAATCGGCTGCAGGTTCTCGAGCTTCAGCCAGACTTCCGGAGCTTCCTCCCGCCCCAGCCGGACCAGCGGCGTCCGGATTGCCATGCCGTGTATCCGCTCCCGCGCCGCCTGTGCGGCTTCAGCACTGGTTGCCATGCTGCCCATTGTAGCTGCATGCCGCGTGCTAAAGTAGTGAAATAACTACTTTGGATGTCTGTATGGAAATTACCATCACCGCGACGGAAGCAAACCGCAAGTTTTCAGAAATGCTGCGCGGTGTGCGCCAGGGAAAACGCTACGTGATCACCAGCCACGGTGAGCGTCTTGCAGAACTCCGCAGGATTACGCCTGCACTGAGCGAGGAAGACCTGGCGCGCAAGCGCCGTGCGCGGGAATTGCTGCTCAGACGTCTCGAGTCGCAGACGCCGCTGAATCTCCCGCATATAAGCCGCGATGAGATGTACGAGTGAGGATTGCTCTCGACACCAACATTCTCGCTTATGCCGAGGACGTGAATTCACTCGAGCTTGGCGTTGCCGCCCGGCAGCTCGTCCGGCAACTTCCGCTGGGTGCAGGCATGGTGGGGC
>JBOGKK010000241.1:0-4780 GCA_050745425.1 Terriglobales bacterium | reverse complement strand
TGCAGGGCAATGCTTTTGCCCGCAGCCTGTGGACCGACCAGTACGGTCAGATCCGCAAAATCGATCTGAGCGCGCCGGATCGGTCCGACGTTGTTTATGGTGAGACACTCCATACGGTGTGCTCAGTCGCAACGGCAGGCTCAGTATATACCGCCAGACGGCACGGCGAGCCTAGCCGTGGGGCTCATCATCGGTCTCGCCCATGGTGGAGAGGCGGTAGCGCAGGGCGTTGCGCGAGAGGCCGAGCAGGCGGGCGGCCTGGCTCTTGTTGCCGTTGGCGCGGCGCAGGGCATCGCGGATCACCTCCTGCTCCCACTGCTCGAGCGTCCAGCCACTGGGCAGCAGCGCACCGCCGACGGAGGGCGGCGCGGGCGGAGAGAGCTCGAGCCGGATGTCGGCGGCATCGAGGGTTGCGCCATCGCCCAGCGCGACGGCACGCTCGATGATATTTTCGAGCTCGCGGATGTTGCCCGGCCACTCCGCCGCCATGAGTTTGGCCAGCGCCGCCGGAGTAAAGCCGGAGATTTGCTTGGCCGCCTGGGCCGCAAAACGGCGGAGGAAGTGCGCTGCCAGCTCCGGAATATCCTGCTTGTGTTCGCGCAGCGGCGGCAACTCGATGGGCACCACGTTGAGGCGGTAGTACAAGTCCTGGCGGAAGCTGCCTTCCTCGAGTGCGGCGCGCAGGTTGCGGTTGGTGGCCGCGATCAGGCGGACATCGACCTGCAGCGTACGCGTACCGCCGAGGCGTTCAAACTCGCGCTCCTGGAGCACGCGCAGCAGTTTGACCTGGATGGCGAGGGGAACATCGCCAATCTCATCGAGGAACAGCGTGCCGCCGTCGGCGAGCTCGAACTTGCCCGGCTTCATGCGCACGGCGCCGGTGAAGGCGCCTTTTTCGAAGCCGAACAGCTCACTCTCGAGCAGATTTTCGGGAATGGCCGCGCAGTTGATCTTGATGAACGGTCCGGAAGCGCGCCGGGAATGTTCGTGCAGGGCGCGGGCGACGCGGTCTTTGCCGACGCCGCTTTCTCCGCCCAGCAGCACCGTCGATTGCGAGGGCGCCACGCGCGCCACCAGCGCCAGCACTTCCTGCATGCGCGGGCTGGAGCCGATGAGATTGGGGAAGCTGTAGCGTTCCCCCAGCGCCTCGCGCAGAGAAGCGTTTTCGCGGCGCAGGCTCGATGCGCCCAACTCCTTGTTCACCACGAGGCGCAGCTCTTCGAGAGGAAAAGGCTTGAGCACGTAATCGGCCGCGCCCGCCTTCATGGCCTCGACCGCCGTCTCGACGGTTCCGTGCGCCGTCATCACGATCACCGGCAGCTCGGCATTGTCGCGCTTGATGGCCTGCAGGAAGGCGAGCCCATCCATGCCGGGCAGGCGCAGGTCGGTGATGACGAGATCGGCCGATTCTTCGCGCAGGCGCGCCAGGGCCTCCTCGGCGGTGGCAGCGGTGAGCACGTGATGTCCGTCGGCGCCCAGCTGCAGCTCGAGCAAACGCAGCATTTTGACTTCGTCATCCACGATGAGCAGCGTCGGCATGCGTGCCTCCCTCCACGGCGGGCAAGAATAGTTGGAACTCCGCGCCTGACGGGTTGTGCCCCAGGCGTATCCAGCCGCCGTGTTGATCCATGATTTTGGCGACAATGGCGAGGCCGAGGCCCACGCCGGCCGCTTTGGTGGTGAAGAATGGATTGAAGATCTGCTCGCGCAAGCCGTCGGCGACGCCGGGGCCGGTGTCGCGAAAGACAATGCGGATGCCGCCCGCAACCGGCGCGGCGATGACGGCAAGGGTTCCGGTGGACATGGCCTCAAAGGCATTTTGCGCGAGGTTGGCAAAGGCGCGCTCACACAACGTGGCATCCAGCGGCAAGGGCGGCAGGGGCGCTTCCACCATACGCTCGACGGTGACGCCGGGATGCGGCGGCAGGCTTGCCAGGGCGCTGTCGAGAAGCGCGGCCACATCCACCGGCTGGCGCTGGAGCTGCAGCGGCTTGGCAAAATCCAAAAAGCGTGTCACCAGCAAATTGGTGCGGTTGACCTCTTCGGAGATATAGCGGGCAAGCTCAAGCGCAACCGGCGAGGCGCCGTGGAGTTCCTTCTGCAGCATTTCCGCCGAACCCTTGATCACCTGCAGTGGATTGCGAATCTCGTGGGCGAGGCCGGCCGAAAGCTGGCCGAGTGCGGCCAGGCGCTCGGCGGTGCGGGCCTCGGCCTGGGCCTGGGCCAGCGATTCGGCGGTTTGGCGGTAGAGATCGCGCTGACGGCGGGTTTCCATCACAAAGCGATTGACGATGAGGGCCACGAAATAGAAGAAGAACACGCGCAGCGCCAGTTCATCGCGCGCCCCGGCGGTGAGGCGATAGTATTGCAGCGCCGGCCAGAGATAGGCGACGTAGGCAGCGGAACTGAGCGAAGTCCAGGCCAGCGTGCCCCAGGGCCCGAACAGCATCGCCGCGGTGACCACAGGCACGTAGTAAATCGGGTAGTAGCGGCTGTTGATGGCGATCACGCCGGTGTGGCCCAGGAGGAGCGTGGCGAGCGCGATCTTGACGAGCACGGCAAGGGCGGGTCCGCGCCGCGGCGCGCGCGCCAGCAGCCGTCCTTCCAGGATTTGGAAGACAGCAAACCCAAGCAGAATCAACTGCTTGTGAATTTCGTGGATGGGCGGCAGGACGGCGAGACCGGCGAGAAAGACCAGCCAGATGAGATCCATCCACGTCCACAACGGGCGCCGCGCTTCCACGCCTTGCATATTACCTTGAGCGAAGGATCCGTGTTCGGCGGCGCCGGTTTTATGTCATATTGCAAGCTGAATTCCCTGGGAGCGAACTTCATATGGACGCATTGGTCAGCAACCGCCGCCGTTTTCTTGCCGCCTGCTCGACGCTCGGCATTTCCGCCACCCTGCTACCGGGCCTGCTGTGGGGCAAGATGCTCGAGCAGGATCCCAAAGCCGCTGCCGTCGCAGTCACCCCCGAGCTCATCGATGGAGAAGCCAAACTCGCCGGCCTGACCATCACCGACGCGGAGCGGCACCGCATGGCGCGGACCTTCCGTGAGCAACTGCACAGCCTCGAAGAAGTGCGCAAGCTGCCGCTGCGCAACTGGGACCCGCCGGCGCAAATCTTCACGCCGCTGCTGCCGGGCATGAAGTTTGAGATGGCGAAGCGCGCGACGCGGCTGGCGCCCATCGCGGCGCCGCACGCGCCCAGGGAACTTGAGGAGGCCGCCTTTTACAGCGTGCGGCAATTGGGCGAGCTGATCCGCAACCGCCGCGTCAGCTCCGTCAATCTGACGGAAATGTACCTGCGCCGCCTGAAACGCTACGATCCGCTGCTGCTGTTCGTGATTACCTACACCGAAGAGCGCGCCCTGGCGCAGGCGCGCGAAGCCGACCGGGACCTGGCAGCCGGGCATTATCGGGGCCCGCTGCACGGCATTCCCTGGGGGGCCAAGGATCTGCTCGCAGTCAAAGGCTACCCGACCACCTGGGGCGCGCAACCCTACGAGCACCAGATGATCGATGAGGACGCCACGGTGGTGAAGCGCCTGGATGCCGCCGGCGCGGTGCTCATCGCCAAGCTGTCGCTGGGCGCGCTGGCGCAGGACGACGTCTGGTTCGGCGGGCAGACGCGCAATCCCTGGAAGCCGAGCGAGGGATCGAGCGGCTCTTCGGCAGGGCCGGCGTCGGCCACCTCGGCCGGCTGCGTGGGTTTTGCCGTGGGCTCGGAAACCGAAGGCTCGATCTCGAGTCCTTCGACCCGCTGCGGGGTCACCGGCCTGCGGCCGACGTTTGGGCGCGTCGACCGCTCGGGCGCGATGACACTGTCGTGGTCGCAGGACAAACTCGGCCCGCTGTGCCGGACGGTGGAAGATGCCATGCTGGTGCTGCACGCCATCTACGGCCCGGACCATGACAACCCCAAAGCCGATCGCACGGTGCTGGACGTGCCGCTCAACTGGGATGCGCAAATGCCGCTGTCATCGCTGCGCGTCGGATACGTGAAAGCGGCGTTTGACAGCGAGGCACAGCCGGCGCATGCCGGTGCAGGCGGCGGCTACTTCCGGCGCATGACGCCGGAGCAACGCGCCGGCTTTGCCGCGCGCCGCGCCGAGCAGTCGAAATTTGACCACGCGGTGCTCGATGTGCTGCGCGGCATGGGCGTGACGCTGCAGGAAGTTGCCCTGCCGGAAGCGCCGCCGTTTGCCGGCTACGGCCCGGCGGTCAATTGCGAGGCCGGAGCGGCGTTTGATCACCTGGTGCGCAGCGGCGACATCAAGCTCATGGAACCGCCGGTCAAAAATCCGTCGAGCTGGCCGGGCACGTTCCGGGTGGCGCACTTCTACCCGGCGGTGGACTACATCAATGCCGATCGCATCCGGCTGGAGCTCATGGAAAAAATGGATGCGATGATGCGCGATCATGACGTACTGGTCGTTCCCACCAACGGACCGCAACTGGCGATTACGAACATGACCGGGCATCCGGCTTGCATCGTGCCCAATGGATTCCGCGCCAGCGACGGCACGCCGACGAGCATCACTTTTCTGGGAAAGTTGTGCGGGGAAGAAAAACTCTGTCTGCTGGCGCGGGCCTACCAGGAAAAAGCCGGATTCCAGCGCAAGCATCCGGACGTCGATGCCGAACTGAAGCAGTTCCAGGCCACCGGCAAGCGCTAGAGCAAAAACAGCTCTGCTGTAGCATCGCCGACCGTACCGCCTGCGGCTTTGACCCCAGGAAAAGCCGCACGCAATCGCCCGAAGCTTGCTACACCGACGC
>JBOGKK010000240.1:0-7669 GCA_050745425.1 Terriglobales bacterium | reverse complement strand
CTTCGTTGGTGGATTGCAGCTCTTCGTTGGCAGAGGCGATTTCCTCGTTGGCGGCCTGATACTCCTGTTTGGCGGCCTGGAATTCGTCCGAGAGGGTGGTGATCAGTTGCTGGCTGGAGGCCAGGCTGCGGCGCAAGCGATCCAATTCCGGGTTGCTGCGGCGGCCGGAGGGGGCTGGCCTGGATTTGCCGGGCGAAGTGGATGCAGCGTTGGGCGAGGGGTTGGCGGCGCCGGCAAGAAAGAGCACCAAAAATTGGGGTTGGTCATGGCCAGGGGACGCCAAAGGCACAACCTGCAATGCAATTTCGCCAAGGCCGTGGTCGCTTTTGATCCCTTCCACGCGAATGGGCGCCTGTTGCTTGCGGGCCTGGAGCACGGCGCTGCGGACGTAGGCGCCCAAATTGCCGCGAGCCATTTTGAACAGATTCAGGCTGGCGGCGCCGGGGGCGGGTTCGAGAAACTCAGCCGTGCGGCCGCGGAACTCGATGACGTCGAGATTGTTGTCGACAATGACGCCGGGGGGGGCGAACTGGTCTAAAAGGATGCGATTGGCATGCTGATGAGCGTCCTCGGGGCCGTCGGCGCGGAGGCGTGCCGGAGCTGGCCTGGCTTGCAGCGCAACGGGCTGCTCGTGCACCGGGAAGTGAACCGGTGCGCTGGCGCCGAGCTTGGTGTAAATCTTGAGTCTGCGGTTGGTACGGGCGAAAGACTTGAACAGGCGTGGAGCGCTGCCAACGCTTTCGGCGGACCCGAGCACGAGCGTGCCGCCGGGATTGAGGGCGTAATGGAGGATGGGCAGCAAGCGGGCCTGGAGCGTGGGCTCCATGTAGATCATGACGTTGCGGCAGCAGATGAGGTCGAGGCGCGAGAATGGGGCTTCGCGCATGACGTTGTGACGGGCGAAAATGCAAGTTTCGCGCAGCGCGCGCGCGACCTGATAACCGCCTTCGGTTTTGCTGAAGAAGCGGCTCAGGCGCTCGGGGGAAACGTCGGCGGCAATCTCAGCTCCGTAGTGGCCGGCGCGGGCGCGGCGCACGACGGATTCGTTGAGGTCAGTGCCGAAGACCTGGACCGTGGCGCCGCCGCCGCCCTGGCCCCCAAGGCATTCGAGCGCGATCATGGCCAGCGAATAGGCTTCCTCGCCGGTGGAACCACCGACGGACCAGAGGCGGATGGGTGCGCCGGCAGACTGGTGCTGGCGGACCAGGGGGCCGAGGACTTTCGACTTGAGGAGTGCAAACACTTCGGCATCGCGGAAAAAGCGCGTGGCGGGGATCAGGATGTCTGCGCTGAGCTGCGCCACCTCAGGCGGATGCGCGCGCAGGTAGCGGAGGTAATCCTCGGGGCGTTCGAGAGTGTGGAGGGCCATGCGGCGGGCGATGCGGCGGCCAATGGTGGAGGAGCGATATTCAGAAAAATCGATGTTGGCGTCGCGGCGGATGAGATCGAGAATACCGGCATAGGTGCGCTGGGCGATGGCAGAAGGATCAACGCTGGCGTCTTTTTTCGCATCCGCAGCGGAAGGAAGATGGAGGTGACGGACAACACGGCTGAGCTCGCGCGCAATGTCTGCGGGCGGCAGGACGTAATCCACGCAGCCGCTGGACAGAGCACTGCGGATCATGCCACTGAATTGGGTGGTGTCTTCGCTTTGGGCAAAGCAAATGCCGCCCTGGGCTTTGATCGCCTCGAGCCCCAGGGTGCCGTCGCTGGCGGTGCCGGCAAGCACCACGCCAATGGCGGCACTTTTACGTTCCGCGGCCAGCGAACGCATGAAAAGGTCGATGGGCTGCGAAATTTCGTGTGCCGGGCGCGGGTTCAGGCGCAGCTTGCCGGCCTTGAGCACCATTTCCTGGCCGGCAGGAAGAACATAGACGTGACCCGCCTGGGGGAGCACACCGTCGGTGGCATCATTGACCGGCAGGGACGTGGTTTTTTGCAGCAACTCAGCCAAAATGCTGGGATGGCTGGGCTGGAGATGCTGAAGGAAAACCAAGGCCATGTTCAGCGTGACGGTATCGGGAGGGAAGGCGGGGAGGAGCGCGGAAAAGGCTTCCAGCCCCCCGGCGGAGGCGCCGACGGCGACGATGATGGGGAGCGCGGAGCTGGAGCGTGGACGGGTCTGCGGTTTCGACCTGGTGGCTGCGCGGCTGCGGGCGGGCGTGGAACGAGAGCGGGTCACAAATGCCTTTCGGGCAAACGCCCGCGGCGGCTCGCCATGGTTTGCGTTGACCGCTCCGGTTGGCCGCTGGCAGTGCGGGCTGCAGTTCCCGGCAGGGTGCGCGCGCGGGCGCTCATCTCGCCTTCTTCTTTTCCAACCAGATGCCGGCACAGGAGCTCGGCATTGGCGGCAAACAATTGTTCAATGAGATTTTTCTGCTCTTCCATTTTTGCGTTCGCCTCTTCCAGACTGGTGAGTTGCACTTCGTAGGCACACATCAGCTCCTCGCGCGCGCATGCATCGATTTCGCGCGAAGCCTGTGAGGCTTGCAATTGTTGTTCGAGCTGCCATTCGCTGCTGAGGGCGACGGATTCGATCAGCAGCCAGGAAGCGATGGGCGCCAAACGCACCCGCGAGCGCGTGCGGCGCGAAGGGTGGGTGAGAAACATCTCCATGGGTTGGCGGCAGGAGAGCGCCTGACGCAGCGCCGGATGGGTGTGGAGCAAAGGCAGACCGAAACCGCCAAAGACCTCGGCGGCGACCTGGTTGTGCACGACAACGGCGCCGCTGGCATCCAACACCGCGATTGCAACCGAGAGACCATTGAGCAGCGGCAGCAGAGCTTTGGCGTTGACGGCGAGGTCAGCTTCATTCATTCCGGTGCGAACGGTTCCACGGCGCCGCATGTGGCCCATTCTAACCCCAATGCGGAATACCATGGCCGGCGGGCCCCATTGTTGGCGCGAGCCCCAGCGCGGCTGCCGGGCTCGCTGCCAGCGGCGGTGTTGGTGGTAGTGCGTGCAGTGCGAATGAACTGGGGAATGGTGGCCCACCCCGATGGGGGGAATAGCGGAAGTTCGATGCACAGCCTTTACACAGGCTTGCTACACTTTTCAACATCTCAACATCACTATGGGAGGCAAGCGATGGCAACGGTTGTGATGCAAAAAATCGAAAGCGGCATGCCGCACAACTGGCCGGCAGGCTTATTGCATTTGGCAGCGCTGCTGAGCACCGGGAGCGCAGAGATGCGCGACGAAATTGCGGCGCTCCATCGCGAGGCGCCGCGGTTGAGTGAAGGTTCGATACGGCAACAGATGCAGATTCTGTGCGCCGCGGCCGTCCGAGCGGCTGCGGATGCCTTCAGCGGCGCACTGGGATGCAGCGCACAACAGATGCTGCAGTTTGCCGTGCCGGAATCGGATGAGCCGGCGCTGGCGGCCACGAACGGGGTGCTGCACCGGCTGGATCGCTGCTGGCAAGGGCCGGTGCAGTATTCGCTGCAGGCCATACGCATGTTTGAACTGCGATGGCCGGGACCGGTGACGAGCACCGTGCTGGCGCTGCAAGGCCGTACCTACGTGGATGGCAATGAATTGGGCGATCACGGCGGCGGCACGCTGCGGGCGGGCGCCGAGTTGCGGCTGGCGCCCGGCGCCATGGTGTTGCTGCGGCGGCCGGTGATTTCGATATTGCTGCTGACGGCCGCGGAGGCGGGATTGGACGTGGCCGGGCTCATGCTGGGCAAACCCAGCGCGGCGCTGTCAGTCCACACGCTGGCTGGCATGCTGACCCTCAATCCTGACGGCAACACGGTGGACATCAACAACCGGAACATCCGCCTGAGCGGCAACGAAACTGCGGCGCTCAAAACCTTGCTGTGTCAGCCGGGCCATGTGGCCAATCGCGAAGTGTTGCAACAGACCGCCAGGCTCGGCAGTGAACGCGCCATTGGCCGCATCATGCTGGGGTTGCGCAACAAGCTCGGCGATGGCATCATCAACACGATTTACGGCGTGGGGTACGTGCTGGAGGTGCAGCCCTGAGATTACAACCCGAGGGCGGGGGCGATGGAGCGCAGGGCGGCGAGGCAGTTGGCGATGTGGGTTTCGAGCGGAAGCGCGAGTTCTTCGGCGCCGCGGGTGATGTCGTCACGGCTGACGGAACGGGCAAAGGCTTTGTCCTAGAGTTTTTTGCGGACCCCGGCGGGTTCGACATCGGCGATCGCTTTGGAGGGTTTGACCAGGGCGCAGGCGGTGAGAAAGCCCGAGAGCTCATCGCAGGCGAACAGGGTTTTGTCGAGTGCGGATTCGCGCCGGGCGCCGGTTTGCTCGCAGTGGGCCAGAATGGCGTGGCGCAGGGGCTCCGGGTAGCCGAGTCCGGTCAGGATCCTATTACCCTGCAGGGGGTGGTCGGGGAGGTTGGGCCAGCGCTCGTAGTCAAAATCATGGAGCAGGCCGGTGAGGCCCCAGAGGTCACGCTCGGCTTCGGGTGCATAGGCGCGGCAGCAAGCCTCGACGGCCAGCGCGTGCTTGCGCAGACTTTCCGACTTTGTGTATTCGTGCAATAGCGCAAGGGCCGCAGCACGGTCGAGGCCGGGCATGGGATCAAGCGGTCAGGTTGAGGGCTTCTTTGAAGCTGCCGCGTTCGTTTTCGATTTTGCGCTGCAACATCATGATGGCGTAGATGAGCTGCTCGGGACGGGGCGGGCAGCCGGGAACGTAAACATCGACCGGGATCACCTGGTTGACGCCCTGAATCAGCGCGTAATTGTTGAATACGCCGCCGGAAGTGGCGCAGGCGCCCATGCTGATGACGTACTTGGGCTCGGGCATCTGCTCGTAAAGGTGCTTGATCAATTGTTGGCGCGGGCCCCAGCGCGGCTTCGCCGCGCGTCCCGCTTATGCTCGCGCCGGGTTGGGGGCCCATGGCCCCAACCAGGCGCTGCGCTACGCTGGGGCCGCGCCTGCATCGCTCCCCGGGGGCGGGCCGCCCTTCGGAATTTCGCGGCCTTTCGCGCCGATTTTGCCCGCAGTGCAAAGCGGCGCGCCCCCCGCGACCGGAGCCATTTTGCGCGAGACGCGGCCGGCAATGATCATAAGGTCGGATTGGGGGGCGAGGGGCGGAAGACCTCGGCGCCGAAGCGGGCAATGTCGAAGCGCGAGGCCGACATGGACATCATTTCGATCGCGCAGCAGGCGAGGCCGAAGGTCATGGGCCAAATGGAGTTTTTGCGCACCCAGTTGATGGCTTTGTCGAGCGAGGTCATGACGATGCCATCGGGGGTTTGATTAGGCCACCTTACGGCCTTCAGGGCCGTACACCATTTCCTGGTCGCCCCAACTGAAGCCGGCCTCGACCATGCGCCCCAAAGCGTCTACCGTCATCCCGATCGCGTCTACCTTCACCAAATGCCCGGAGGCGTCCCAAATGTAGGTGTGTGCTTCGTCCTGCAAAAGTTCGCCATCGGCATTGTACGACACCGGCGAGCCCGGCAATTCGCCGAACTGGTTATTGACATTGTAGGCGGGCTGGAAGGCGATGCCGGTGGCGCCGCTGGGCACGCTCTTGCTCAGATTGCCGAACGGATCGAGGGAGAAATTCTGTCCCAGAGATTCGTGCTGCCGTGGCTGCAGGAGGCCGAGGCGAAGCGGCCGAGTTGGTCTTCCGTGAAGTTGCAGGTTTCGGAATCCGTCGTGTTCGAGACGGCATCGGTGATGCTGAGCTCGCTCAGAGTGCCGTCGGGGTTCCACCAGAGTTGGCCGACATCGATTTTGGCATTGGCGCCCTGCCCTACCGTGAAGGTGTACTGCTTCATCTGCCCCGTGCCCGGATCATACGTGAACACCGCCGCGCTGGCCAGCGACAGCGCCGTCCTGGACCTCACCTCGGCCTGGTTCTCGCACGAGCCTTCGGCGGGGCGGGCTGTCCGCCGCTGCTTACCTTCAGCGGATAAATCTGCAGAGTATTCGCGACCGTGCGGGCGAGGCCCTCCAGCAGGGCGGCATCTTTATTGCCCCGCCAGTAGCCAAGGTCGACGGCGAAAATCCGACCATGGACGCTGCAGAAGTATGAGGTCCAATGCTCCAGAACAGGCTTGGTGGAGCTGCCGAAGTTCTCGTAATACTCGAGTTGGTGCAGCGTAGGGCATCCGTTCGTGCCGGGATCGCTCGTGAGCAGCGTTTGTTCAAGTATTGGTGCGCCATCGGCATGCGCGAGCGCCTGCATCACGGCGTCATTAACCGTCGTGATGGAAGCGCTGACAGGTCCGGCATCGATGTATGCGCCCTGTTCGGGAATCACGGCCCCTGTGACTCGCTGCGAGTCCGGGAAATTGATTGCCGTGAGGCTGTCCCCGGTCGGCTGCAGTAAGTGCCAGCCCGGCGGATAATAGGCAGCGTACTTGTATTTTGCGCTGAAGAACTGCGTCCAGCCGTAGAAGGGTCGCGCAGCGACGAGGCCGCTGACGAGCGCGAGGGCAAACGCTATGCGAATAATCATTGTCTTCCCTCCGTGCAGGCAGCGAAGCGCAGCGAGTCCGGACTGACGCCGAGTTGCCCGAGAACGCGGTTGATGGTTGCGAGTCCTGCTGCACAGTCACCGGAGGCACACCATTCACCGTAAATTGCTGCGGTTGTGCCCAATGGCGGCCTGGCACCGAGGTAAAGGTGGTCCGACAGCTGGTACGTCACCTGCTGGATGCCTTGCACCCAGGTGGTCCAGCCGCGCGCGATGGCATGCAGCGCCGGGGAGTTGCCCCAGCCCCAGGCGTTGAATTTTCCCCAAGTGTTGTTGGTGTTTCTGCCGAAGCTGGATTCGGCGCCCGCGATGGCTACAACTAACGCGGGATTTACGTCGTACTTTTCCCCGGCGCCGTAAAAATCCTGACCCTCACCGTGCATTGGCGTATCGGCAAGGAGGGCGTTGATGCTGGAGGCGCTGACGCAAACCGGACCATGAGGACCGGCCGTGGTTGGCGAAGCGCCACCGCCGGTTGGGTTCCCGCGGCCTGGCACGGCCGGCTGGTGGAAGCCGAAGCCGGGGCTGGGCAGCCAGCGGCAATAGTCACCGTCGCCGTCTTCCGCCGCGGAACAGGTGTACTTGTATAGTCCCGATGGATCAGTGGCCGACAGGGGCGTGTTGCCCACGTAAGCGTAGCGGTTCCAGGACTGGGGATCGGCGGGGTTCACGGCGGCGAGGCCGGCCGGGTCGGGCGAGATCCAGCGGCCTTGCGTGGGGGCGTAGCGGCGGGCGGGAAAGTCGTACAGGCCGCCGGCGCCGCTCCACACACTGTCTTCATCCTTGCCGGTGAACGACAGGCCTGCGCCCCATTGCGCGTAGGGCTCGCCGTAAGGGGCATAGGCCGTAGCCTGTATCGCCGCACCGCTGGTGTTTGTCCCCAGCCGCGCGCTGCCCAGCCAGTCGCCTATACGGTAGCTGGTCACGCCGGTGGCGTTGAGGGTGACCACGGTGCCGCCCGGTAGAGGCAAGTAGGCGTGGTCCACGCTCTGGCCGTTCATCACGGCCACCTTGCGGCCATCAGGGCCGTACACCATTTCCTGATCGCCCCAACTGAAGCCGGCCTCGACCATGCGTCCGAGCGCGTCTACGGTCATCCCGATCGCGTCTACCTTCACCAAATGCCCGGAGGCGTCCCAAATGTAGGTGTGTGCTTCGTCCTGCAAAAGTTCGCCATCGGCATTGTACGACACCGGCGAGCCCGGCAAT
>JBOGKK010000239.1:0-6422 GCA_050745425.1 Terriglobales bacterium | reverse complement strand
GGCCCGCGCCCCGCCATGGCCCGGCAGCGCGGCTACCTCAATTGGCGACCGTATCCAGCCGCGGACGCACGCACCTCGTGCGCGGACCGCTGCGCGCCGCATCCGACCACCTCGAGCTCACCCTGGCCGCCAATCAACAGCCACGGCTCGCCATCGCAACCGGTAACGTGCGCCTCCGGCAGACGCTCCATGGTGTTGAGCGCGATTCCCAGGCCCAGCGCTTGCAAATTGAATTTGCGACCGCACTGCACCGCTCCCCCCAACCCCGGCAGGTGATCGAGAGCGGCGGGGTGCAGTTGCGAATCGGCCAGCGCCAGCTTTCGGCGCAACGGCTCGTTTACACCCCCGGAGATGGCAAGGCCGTGCTTACTGGCGGCGTGCGCGGCTCCTCCCCGCAGGCCTCGTTTGCAGCGCAGGCGGCGACCTGGATCAGCCGTCCCGATGGCAGTGCCACCCTCATCGCGCACGCCGCGCCCAGCCGCCACATCGAACTCAGCCTCAGCGGACGCACGCCCGATTTCGGCCCCATGCTGACCGCCAATCGTCCCGTCGTTGTGACCGCCTCCAGCCTCCATTGGAGTCAGCCCCCCGCGCCGGGCCCCGCGGCCCCGCGTCCGTCACTGTCCCATGCCGCCGCGCCAGCCCTTGGCTTCCGCGGCACGGCGGTGTTTACCGGCTCCGTCCGGCTGCTGCAGGCACCCAATCTGTTGCGTGCCGATCAACTCACGCTGATCAGCGGCGCTCGCGGCGCGCCCTCCGGTCTGGTGGCCTCCGGACATGTACACACCGATTTTGTAGCTGCGGGTACGGCGGTTGCCGGTCTTGCCAAAACGGCTTACTCGAGCGCCTCAAAATCTCAGGAAAAACCTCGAGACGTCCAGGTGCAAGCCGCGCATTTGCACTACTCAGTAGCCAGTCGCCAGGCCCGCTACACCGGCGGTGTCAGCCTGACGCTCGACAATGCTGTGCTGACGGCGCCTCAGCTCGACCTTTATTTGAGCGCTTCCGCCCGCGCCCCGGCCCTGGAACGCGCCCAAGCCAGCGGCGGTGTCCGGGTGCGCCAGCCCGGACGCCGCGCTCATGCTGACCGCCTCAGCTTTGACTTCGCCAAAGACCAGATTCGGCTCGATGGCGGACCCCCCAGCATTTTGGATGCCGAACAGGGCAAAATCACCGGCGATCCCTTGACTTTTTCTCTGTCGAGTGATGAAATTCAGGTGGGTGGCAAGCCGGGAACCCGCGTTTTGGGAAAAACCAAGGGGCATAACTGACTGCTTTTCACTGACTTACATCTTGTCTGCTGATCCCCGACCCTTCTTGCCCGCTACCTTCGGCCCAGATTATGGAGCGCCTCGCCGCAGACCAGATTTGCAAACTGTTTAAAGGCCGGGCTGTGGTCAACGGCGTCAGCCTCACCATTGCGCGCGGCGAGGTGGTCGGCTTGCTCGGCCCCAACGGCGCCGGCAAGACCACAACCTTTCACATGATCGTGGGCCAGATCGCACCCGACATGGGCCGCATCCTGCTCGACGAGCACGACATTACCAGCCTGCCCATGTACCAGCGCGCGCAGTTGGGCATCAGCTATCTGCCCCAGGAGCCGTCGGTGTTCCGCAAGCTCACCGTCGAGCAGAACCTGATGGCGATTCTGGAAACCCTCCCCCTGTCGCCCGGCCAGCGCCACGAGCGCCTGGAAAAGCTGATCGAGCTGCTTGGCCTCGCCAAAGTGCGGCGCACCCTGGCTGAATCGCTCTCCGGCGGCGAGCGCCGCCGGGTCGAAATCGCCCGCGGCATGGTGCTCGAACCGGCCTTTATGCTGCTCGACGAGCCCTTCAGCGGCATTGATCCGCTGGCGGTGCTCGATTTGCAGCAAATTATTACCCGCCTGCGGGCGGATCATATAGGTGTGCTGATCACTGACCACAACGTGCGCGAGACGCTCAGCGTCACCGATCGCGCCTACATCATTCACGACGGCCGCATATTCCGCGAAGGAACGCCCGCCGAGCTGGGCGAGGATGCCGACGTCCGCCGCGTCTATCTCGGCGAAAGTTTCAGCCTCGTATGAATCGCCTATGAACCTTGGCCCCAAGCTGATTGCCAAACCCGCGTTGAAGCAGACGCTCACGCCCGGCCTCGTGCAAATGGTCAATATCCTGGCCATGAACAAGCTTGAGCTGCAGGAGGCGATCAACCACGAGCTGCTGGAAAATCCCATGCTCGACGAAAGCCAGGAGGACGGCGGTCCTGGCCTCGAGGAACTGGCTCGTCTCGAGCAGGACCTGCAGCAGCACACCGAAATGGAGCGCGCCGCCGAAACCGCCGCCGTCGCGCCTGCCGCCGGAGCCGGAGAAGCGGCCGCGACCGCCATCGCGACCGCCGCCGAGGCCGCCGCCACCGACGCCGCCGCCGAGGCCGCCGCCGAATCGCCGGCCACCGACGCCTTCGAGGAAATCGACTATGGCGATTTCTTCAAGGACTATCTCGATCCTGGCTTTCAGCCCCATGAACGCGAGGAAATCGACCGCCCCTCCTTCGACAACTTCCTGAGCGCGCCCACCACCCTCACCGACCATCTGCGCTGGCAGCTCAGCGTCGAACCCATTGAAGCCGAGCTGCGCAGCGCCGCGGAGGTCATCATCGGCAACCTCGATGAAGATGGCTATCTCACCGCCGAAGACGAAAAGGGCCGCCGCCCGCTGCGGGTGGAAGAAATTGTGGCCAGCGAAGCCATCCCCGAGGATCGGGTCCGCGAGGCGCTCAACCTCGTCCAGCGTTTCGATCCCCCTGGTGTGGGCGCCCGCGATCTGCGCGAATGCCTGCTGATCCAGCTCTTTCAGTTGCCCAGCGTCCAGATTCTCGCCATCGCCCTCGTCAGCGAGCACTTGCCCGAGCTGCAGAACCCGCGCCGCCAGGATCTGGCCCGCAACCTCAATGTCAGCGAGGAGGAGATCGCCGGCGCCCTGGCGGAAATCCGCAAGCTTGATCCCTTTCCCGGCCGCCGCTACAACCCCGCCAACACGCGCCTCATCGAGCCCGACGTCGCCTTTGTCAAGGGCCGCACCGCGCGCTGCCCCATTTGCGGTTCCGAGAGCTGCCGCAATCAGTACCAGATCATCATGAACGACGATGGCCTGCCCAATCTCCGCCTCAACTACCAATACCGCGACATGAAGTTCGGCCGCGAGCAGCGCGACACCGGCCGCTACATTAAGGAACGCTACGCCAGCGCCATCCAGTTCCTGCGCAATCTCGAACAGCGCAAGATGACCATCGCCCGCGTTTGCCATGCCATCGTCGAGCGCCAGGTGGATTTTCTGGATTTCGGCATGGACTTCCGCAAGCCCATGATGATCAAGGAAGTTGCCGAGGAGATCGGCGTCCATCCTTCGACGGTGAGCCGTGCCGTGGCCAATAAATACGTGCATTCCAGCCAGGGCGTGCTCGAGCTCCGCTTTTTCTTCACCGAAGCCGTGCAGGGCGTGCGCGGCGGCGAAACCTCGCTGCTCATCCTCAAGCGCCGCGTCAAGAAGTTGATCGAGGACGAAGACGCCAAGCACCCGCTCACCGATGATCAGGTCGCGGCGATTCTCAAGCAGCAAGGCATCGACGTCACCCGCCGTACGGTAGCCAAATATCGCGAAGACTTACATATCCCTTCCACCCACCAGCGGCGGGTTCGATGAAGGCGCGCACAACGGCCACGCGGGCGCAGCGAGTGGGCGGCCGCGCGAAGCCCGGCCGGACTGCCCCCGGCGCAGCGGAGCTCCACGTCGTCATCATTACCGGCCTGAGCGGCAGCGGCAAGGGCTCGGCCGAAAAAGTCTTCGAAGATTCCGGCTACTACTGCGTTGACAACCTTCCGGTGGGCCTGCTCGGCCCGTTTGTCGATCTGGTGCGCCAAACCTCCGTGTGTGGCCCGGGCGAGGTGCAGCGGGTCGCCGCCGTGGTGGATATCCGCGAAGGCCAGCGCCTCGAGGAGTTGCCGGCGCTGCTGCAGTCGCTGCGCGACGGACCGCTCCGGCTCACCTTGCTGTTTCTCGAGGCCAGCGACGAAGTCATTCTGCGCCGCTTCAGTGAAACCCGCCGCCCCCATCCCCTGGCCGAGCGCCGCGCCTCTTCCCGCTCCACCCCTCGCAAGGCCGACTCCGAGCTGCGCCTCGGCATTCAGGCCGAACGCAAGGCCATGGCCAGAATCCGCGCCGCCGCCGACCTCGTCGTTGATACCTCGCGCTTCAACGTCCATGAGCTGCGCTCCTATCTGCGCGAGCACGTCATCGAGGCTGGCCTCGCCCCCACCCTGCAGATTGCGGTCACCAGCTTCGGGTTCCGCAGCGGCTTGCCCAGCGATGCCGACCTGGTCTTCGACGTCCGCTTTCTGCCCAACCCCAACTACATTCCCGCCCTGCAGGCGCATGACGGGCGCGACCGCAAGGTTGCCGGCTACATCCGCTCGTTCCCGCAGACCGGCGAGTTCCTCAGCCGCATCACGGCGCTGCTGGCTTACCTCATCCCCCACTACATGCAGGAGGGCAAGAGCTATCTGAATATTGCCGTGGGGTGTACCGGCGGGCGCCATCGCTCCGTCTATATTGCCGAGGCGCTGCAGCGCGCGCTGCGCAAGCTGGGCTACGTGGCCACGCTCGCGCATCGCGATCTGCGGCTCTGAGAACCCGCTCATGCGCCCTTTTTACCGCCTGCTGCGCTTCGTCGTCCGCTATTGGATCCAGTTTGTGCTGGCCCTGGTGCTCATGGCGCTCGCCAGCGCCCTGGACGCATCGGTGGCGCTGGTGCTCGCGCCCGTGGTCGACAAGCTGCTCAAACCCTCCAGTGGTGGCGGGCCGATCCTGCTGCTCAAGGCCCGGCCGCCGTTTCTCGACCACAACCTTTATCTCAACAGCTTTATCCCGCATGGGTTCTCGCACAACCCGGCCTCGATTGTGGTTCTGGCGCTGATCGTGCTCGTCGCCGGCAAAGCCATCGGCGAATACTGCGGCACCTACCTCATCAACTGGGTCGGCTACGGCGCCATCACCGATCTGCGCAATGCCGTGTTTGCCAGGCTGATCCGCCAATCGGCCGCCTTTTTCTCCCGCCAGGCCACCGGGAAGATCATGTCCACCGTGGTGAACGACCTCGAACGCATCCAGGTGGCCGCATCCAATTCCCTCGCCGACGGCGTCCAGCAGACCTTCACCTTCATCTTCTTTGGCGCCGTGCTGCTGTTTCTCAACTGGAAGCTTACCCTCTACGCCGCGATTCTCACCCCGGCGGTGATTCTGCCCACCGCCTGGCTCGGCAAGCACGTGCGCCGCACCGCCCGCCGCGGCCAGGACGAAATGGCCGACGTGCAGCACATCCTCCACGAGACGGTCACCGGCAACCGTATCGTCAAAGCCTTCAGCATGGAAGGACGCGAAATCTCGCGCTTCCGCACCGCCACCCAGCGCCTGTTGCGCTCCAACCTCCGCTACATCCTGCAGCAAAGCATCGCCTCCCCCCTGATGGAAATCCTCGGCGCGGTGACCATCATTCTGTTTCTGCTCTATGCCCGCGGCGCGGTCGGGCGCGGCATCATGTCGACCGGCATGGTCATCGCCTTCATCTACGCGCTCTTTAAGCTCTACGAACCGCTGCGCCGCATGGCCGGCATTTACAACAATTTCCAGACCGCCGCCGGCTGCGCCCAGCGCGTGTTCGAGTTCATGGATCTGCACGAGGAAATCCACGAGCGTGCGGGCGCGCGCCCCCTGCCGCCGTTCCGCTCCGCCATCCGCTTCGCCGCCGCGGAGTTTTCCTATCAGCCCGGCGAACCCCTCCTCCACGGCCTCAACTTCGAAGTCCGGCGCGGGGAAGTGGTGGCGCTGGTGGGCTCGAGCGGCGCCGGCAAGACCACGCTGATCAATCTCATCCCGCGCTTTTTCGATGTGACCGCCGGCGCCGTGCTCCTCGATGGCGTCGACGTCCGCGATTGCACCCTGCGCTCGCTCCGCACCCAAATCGGCTATGTCACCCAGGACACCATCCTGTTCAACGACACCGTCGCCAACAACATCGCCTATGGCAGCCCCGGCGCCGCCCCCTCCGCCATCCGCGCCGCCGCCCAGGCCGCCTTGGCCGATGACTACATCGCCGCCATGCCCCAGGGCTACAACACCATGCTTGGTGAGCGCGGCCTCCGCCTCTCCGGCGGACAGCGCCAGCGCGTCGCCATCGCCCGCGCCATTCTGAAAAACGCCCCCATCCTCATCCTCGACGAAGCCACCAGCGCCCTCGACAACGAAAGCGAAATGCTGGTGCAGCGCGCCCTGTCCAACCTGATGCACCATCGGACCGACATCGTCATCGCCCACCGCCGGTCGACGGTGCGCAACGCCGGCCGCATTCTAGTGGTCGATGGCGGCTCCATCGTGGAAGCAGGC
>JBOGKK010000238.1:0-14719 GCA_050745425.1 Terriglobales bacterium | reverse complement strand
TGACATAGACACTCTATGTCAAGGGCCGGGCGCTGTCAATCACCGGGCTTCCGGGGGGCGCCGCAGGGATGCAGACACGGTTTGCCGATGTCGGGCAGTGATCCGCAATGGCCGCCGCTGCGCAGTCGATTGCAGGGGCGGGCCGGGCCAAGGCCTTGATTTTGCGGAGCCGCGCCGTGGCAAGACAAGTGCCAGTAAAGCCTGGAGGATATTTATGCCGGGACTTAGTTTCGCAGACCGAAAACGAAGCTGCATGTGCGCCGCGATCGGGATGGCGTTTGCGCTCGTGCTGCTGGTGCCGCAGCGGGCGCATGCCGGTCCGATTACTTTTCAGGGCGTGACCTACACGATGTCGGGGGCCCAGAGTGGCCCCGGTGCCTTCTCAATCCAACTCCTGGTGGATGCCAGCGGGTTTGACCAGGGCCTGCCCGCATTCCTGACCGCGGTGGCACCAAAGCTGGCCGGCATGACGGGCGTGGTGCTCGATGACGCGCCCGGCGGGGCGGGCAACTGGACAACCTACCTGGGCGGCCTCAACGCCAACGGATGCCAGTCGAGCAGCCCGAACGGATTCTTCTGTTCGACCACGGCGATGCAGAGCACGAGCAATGCTGCAGGGCCGGGCAATGGAATCATGACCTTCAACTGGACGGTGATGATGCCCAGCCTGCCGGATACGGCGAGCCTGAAGGCGGAGTTCACCGATAGCAGCGGGAACAAGGTCGGCGGCTTGCTCTCCCAGGAAATCGGCATTGGCACGCTCACGCCGGTGCCGGAGCCAGGGAGTTTGCTCTTGCTGGCCACAGGTCTGTTGGGCCTGGCCTGGTTGCTGTGGCGGCGGCGCACGTACCGGATTGCAGACCTGGCGTGCTCAAACTGAGCAGCCGCGGCGTGCACCGGCCGGTGGGATGCACAGCCTGAACGTTGCTGGCGCTTGCGATGGCGGTGTGGCCGCGCACGTGCAGGCGGAACAAGTGGGAGAAGCGCGGCCATGCCCGAGCCCGTCTGGTTACTGCTGAGCGGTATCGTGCTCCTGGGGGGAGCACGCTGCCTGCGTGCGTGGGAACGAGGCGGGCGCGGGCTAGGTTTCTTCATCCGGAGCGGCCGGGTCAGCCGCATCCGCGGGCACCGGAACGCGGTACACGCCGCTCGCCCAGTTGCCGAGATCGATTACGCGGCAGCGGCGGCTGCAGAAGGGGAATTCGGGATCGTCTGCGACCACCGGCGTGCGGCATATGGGGCAGGGCAGCGCTTGCGGCATGGGTCTATTGTTGCACTTGGCCGAGTAGATCGTAATCCTGGGCGGCGGTGATGGCGACTGGGGCGAATTCGCCCGCGCGCAGCGTGATGCCGTCGGCGCAGTCGTTGATCAGCACCTTGCCGTCAATTTCCGGCGCTTGCCCTTCCAGGCGGCCTTCCCACAGCAGGTCGGTCTCGCTGCTCGGGCCTTCGATTAGCACCGGCAGCACCTGGCCGACGCTGGCTTTGCGCCGGCGGTGGGATATTCCACGCTGAATCTGCATCAGCTTTTTGCGGCGGCGCTCGATGATGGGCTGCGGCACCTTGCCGTCGAGATGGACGGCTTGATTGATGGCCTCGTCGGAGTAGGCGAACACGCCCATCCAGTCGAACTCGACGGCGCGGATGAAATCGCAGAGCTCGTCGAAGTCGGCCTCGGTCTCGCCGGGAAAGCCGACGATGAACGACGTCCGCAGCGACACGCCGGGAATGGTGGCGCGGATGCGTTCCAGCAGCTTGAGAAAGATGTCGCCCGAGCCGCCCCGCTTCATGCGCTTCAGCACGGTGGCCGAGGCGTGCTGCAGCGGCATATCCACGTACTTGCACAATTGCGGATGGGCGGCGATGGTGTCGAGCAGCGGCTGCTTGACCTTGTTCGGATAAAAATACAGCGTGCGGATCCAGCGCAGCGTCTCCGCTTCCGCAGCCACCGCCGCCAGGCGCCCGAGCAGGTCGGCGAGGCCGTGCTTGAGCCCGAGATCTTCGCCGTAGCAGGTCGTGTCCTGCCCAATCAGCACCAGCTCGCGCGCTCCTTCCGAGGCCAGCCGGCGCGCTTCGCTGACCACGGACTCGAAGCGCCGGCTGCGGAACGCCCCGCGATACTTCGGGATCACGCAAAAACTGCACGGGTGGTCGCAGCCCTCGGCGATCTTGATATAGGCCGAGTGGCGCGGGGTGGCGCGCAGCCGCGGAGTGAGGTCGTCGTAAAGATAGGGCGCGGTGGGCCGCGCGTCAAAAAAATCGTTGGGCAGTACCGGCAGCAGCGGGTTAGGCGCGATGCCGGAGCAGGCCGAGACAATGCTTTCGAGCTCGTTGGTGCCCACCAGCGCATCGACTTCGGGCATTTCCTTCCGCAGCTGATCGCGGAAGCGCTCGACCATGCATCCGGTCACGACCAGGCGCTGCGCCCGCCCGTCTTGCTTGAGCTTGGCCATCTCGATGATCGTGTCGATGCTTTCGCGCTGCGCCGGTTCAATGAAGCTGCACGTGTTCACCACCACCACGTCGGCTTCCGCCGCCGCGGCGGTAACCTTCCACCCCTGCTGTTGCAGCATGCCCATCATCACCTCGGAGTCGACGAGGTTCTTGGGGCAGCCCAAACTCACGAAGCCTACCGTCTTCTCTTCAATCACAGTATCTGGCGTCCTTCCAGCGCCTTGGTCATGGTCACCGCGTCGGCATGTTCGATTTCGCTGCCCACGGGAATGCCCATGCCGATGCGGCTGACGCGCACGCCGAGCGGCTTGAGCAGCCGGGCGAGATACAGCGCGGTGGCTTCACCCTCGGCGTTGGGGTCAGTGGCCAGAATGATTTCGTGGATCACGGGCTCGCCGTTTGCGGTCGCGGTGCGCAGTCGCGCGATGAGCGATGGAATCTTCAACTGCTCCGGGCCGATGCCGGCAAGCGGAGCAATCGCTCCGCCGAGAACGTGATATTGCCCGCGGAACTGCCCCGATTTTTCAACGGCGACAATGTTGTGCGGTTCTTCGACCACGCACACGATCGTCATATCGCGCTGGGGATCGGCGCAGTAGGCGCAGGGATCGCAGTCGGTGATGTTGTTGCAGACCGAGCAGAAGTGCAATTGGTCGCGCAGGGTTGCGACCGCATCGGCCAGCTCGCTGGTTTCTTCCGGCGGCGCGTTCAGCAGGTGAAAGGCGATGCGCTGCGCCGACTTCCGGCCCACGCCCGGGAGGCGGTGCAGGGCATCAATCAAGCGGGTGAGCGGCGGCGCGAGTTCCATGGTGAGGGTGGCTAATCCAGGCCCGGCAGCGGCAGGTTGCCCATGAGTCCGCCCATTTGGGATTTCGTCGCTTCATCAATGCGGCGGCCGGCATCGTTGACGGCGGCGCGGATGAGATCCGGCAGCATGTCGGGGTCGCTTTTGACCACTTCGGGGTCGAGTCTGACCTCGAGTACCTGCTTGTCGCCGTTCATTTTGATCGTGACCATGCCGGCGCCGGCGTCTCCCTCGACGGTGATCTGGGCCATTTTGCGGCGCATCTCATCGTATTGCTTTTTGGCCTCGCCGAGCAGGGACTGCATCTGGTTCATGTCGAAGTTCATTGGAGTTTCCCTTTGCCTTCGTTGGCGGGCAGCATGCGGGTGCGCAGCACTTGCATCGGAACCTGCTCTTTCAGTTTGCGCAGCAACGGGTGCTGCTCGGCGCGCGCTTCCGGGCTGTCGGTCGAGCCGCCGGGCCGCGCCGCAGCCTCGGGCGCAGCGCCAGCCGGTGCCGCGGGAGTGCCACCGGCCTCAGTCGAGACGGCGATCTCGGGGGCATAGCCGAGCGCGGTGACACAGGCAGCGGTGATGGTTTTGCGCGTCGAAGCCTGCTGCGCCAGCGCGGCTCGGCCATCGCCGGCGGCAAAGGCGAGCCGCAGCGCATGCTTGCCGCCTTCATTGCTCCAGTTCCAGGCGGCCGCGTCCACGATCGTCAACAGCGAAGTTTTGCCCTGCTGCTCCAGCACGGCGCGCACCGCTGCCGTAGGATCGCTGACTGCTGGCCCCGCTGCCGCCGCCGGCGCTGGCACTGCCGCCGCAGGCGCCGGCGGCGCGGGCGCGGGCGCTGCCCTCGCCTCGGCAACCTCGCTGCCACCGAGTGCGGCAAGGACTTCTTCCAGGCTGCTGAGCTTGCGCGCTTCCAGCATTTTCATGAGCGCGAGCTCGAAATGCAGCCGCTGTTGCTGGCCGTGGCGGAAATCAGCGGCGGCGCGCAGCAGAATCTGGAGAAAGCGCGTCAGCGTTTCTTCCGGGAACCACGTGCCGAGCTCGGCGGCGAGGGCGCGCTCGGCTTCCCCGGCCGCTATCAAATCGGTTTCGCCGGGCGCAGCCTGCGCGACCAAAGCGTTGCGCACGCTCTGCGTCATCTGGCTGCAGAGTTGGGCCGGCGAAACGCCGGTGGCGAGCAGGGCATCGGCGCCTTCCAGCAGTTGGCGGGCGCTGGCATCCCGCACGGCTTCGAGCAGGCCGCGAATTCCGGCGCCGGCGACCCGGCCCAGTAAACTGCGCACCGACTCAGCCGTGAGGCCTTGCTCGCTGCCGGCGTTGGCGTGGGTGATGGCCTGATCGAGCAGCGAGAGGGCATCGCGCACCGAACCGTCCCCGGCTTCGGCGATGAGGTCGAGAGCTTCCGCTTCGGCGGCCACGTTTTCCGTGCCGCAAATTTCCTGCAGGCGGCTGCGCAGCACGGCGAAGCTGATGGCGCGGAATGAGAACTGCTGGCACCGGCTGCGGATGGTGGCGGGCAGCGCTTCCGGCTCGGTTGTGGCCAGCACGAAGATGGCCCATTCCGGCGGTTCTTCCAGCGTCTTGAGCAGTGCGTTGAAGGCGTCGCCGGTGAGCTGGTGGGCCTCATCGAGGATGAAGAACTTGAAGCGGTCGCGTGCCGGGCGATAGCGCACGCGCTCGCGCAGCGCCCGGATCTCATCGATACCGCGATTGCTGGCCGCGTCAATTTCGATGACATCGACAGCGCTTCCCTCGCGGATTTCGGTGCAGCTTATGCACTGCTGGCAGGGCTCGGGTGTGGGACCTGCGCTGGCCTGGCAGTTCATGGCCTTGGCCAGAACGCGCGCCACCGTGGTCTTGCCGATGCCGCGGTGGCCGGAAAAAATGTAGCCGTGCGCCACGCGCCCACTGGTAATGGCGTTGCGCAGCGTGCGCACGATAGGCTCCTGTCCGATGACTTCGGCAAAACTCTGGGGCCGGTAGCGCCTGGCGATGACTGGGGGCATGGGCAAATGTCGATGCGCGTAAGTTGCCAAGCTTCGGGGCATCGCGCTGCACAGTCCAGTCCCGTTACCGTTGCTTCCTTCCGGACCTGGCGGGGTTCGCAGGCGGAGCTTGCGCGCGTGCCGCCCCCGCCTTGCGGCGCAGACGGCGGCCCGAAGCTTGACCACTCATTATATCGCGGCCTCCGGCGGCAACGGCCGTGCCCGGAGCGGCCGAGGGGGAGCCGGCCAACGGGAGGCGTCGGGGCAGACCCCCGGCAAAGACAGGCTGTGCCTGTACAATCGAGGTTCTGCCCTAATGCAAGTGCCTATGTCTAATTCCGTCAGAGCCAAGATCACTGCCGTGGGTACCTACGTGCCGCCCCGGCTGCTTACCAACGCTGACCTGGAGCGGATGGTCAATACCTCGGACGAGTGGATTCTCACCCGCACCGGAATTTCCGAGCGCCATGTCGTCGAACCCGGCGTGATGGCCACCAGCGACATGGCGACCGAGGCCGCACGCGACTGCCTGCGACGGCGCGGGCTGGTGGATGCGGCCGGGCAGGCGGATCCGTCCAGCGTGGAAGCAATCCTGGTGGCGACGGTAACGCCCGACATGCTGTTTCCTTCCACCGCTTGCCTGGTGCAAGACAAGCTGGGCGCACGCTGCTGGGGCTTCGACGTCGTGGCCGCCTGCAGCGGCTTTCTGTACGCGCTGGCCTCCGGCGCCAGCCTCATCAGCGCCGGTACTCACAAGCGTGTGCTGGTGATCGGCGCCGATACCATGAGTAGCATTATTGACTACACCGACCGTGCCACCTGCATCCTGTTTGGCGATGGTGCCGGGGCGGTGCTGCTGGAGGCCGCCGCGCCCGGCGAGGATTGCGGCCTGCTCGATTACGTCCACCAGATTGAGGGCGTCGGCGGCCCCAACCTCTGTATGCCGGCCGGAGGCAGCAAGCGCCCCTCCACCATCGAGACGGTGCAGGCGCGCGAGCATTTCGTGCATCAGGAGGGGCAGGCCGTTTTCAAGTATGCCGTGCTGAAAATGTATGAAATCTGCAGCGCGGTACTGGATCGCAATGGCTTCAAGGCCGGCGATCTGGACTGTTTTATCCCCCATCAGGCGAATTTGCGCATCATCAAGTCAACCGGTGAGCGGCTGGGTCTTGATCCGGCCAAGGTGCTGGTGAATATCGGCAAGTTCGGCAACACCACAGCGGCGACGATTCCGCTCGGAATGCACGATGCCCAGGAACAGGGCCTGCTGCATCCTGGTGCTTTAGTGCTGCTGGCCGCGGTGGGGGCCGGCTACACCGCCGGCGCCCAGCTCATCCGCTGGGCGATTTGAGCCACTCGCTGTGCCAACATTGGAGTATGGTCGCAGTCGAGCCCAGGGCTGGCCTTCGCGCCGCAGTGGTGCGGGCCGATGGCGTGAGCAAACTCTATGGGCAAGGCGCTGCGGTTACGCTTGCCGTTCGTGATGTCTCGCTGAGCGTAATGCCGGGTGAATTCGTGGCGCTCATGGGGCGCAGCGGGTGCGGCAAGACAACCCTGCTGAATCTGCTCGCAGGTATGGATTTGCCCTCCAGCGGCGAGGTGTGGCTTGCCGGGCAGGCCACCGCAGCGCTCCATGACGATGCGCTGACGGCGCTGCGGCGGCGCTCGGTGGGGTTTGTTTTCCAGGCATTTCATCTGCTGCCCACGCTCACGGTTGAGGAAAACATCACCGTGCCCCTGCGCCTGGCGGGAGTCGCTGCCGGGGAGCGGGTGGGCGAGCTGGCCGAGCGGCTCGGTATTGCGGCCCGCCTCGGCGCCTATCCGCATGAGATCTCCGGAGGGGAAGCACAGCGCACGGCGCTGGCCCGCGCGCTGATTCACCGCCCCGCGCTGCTGGTAGCCGATGAGCCTACCGGGAACCTCGATACCCAGGCCGCGGCGGTGGTGATGACGCTGCTCGCGCAGCTCAGCCGCGAGCAGGGAGCGGCGGTGATCATGGCTACCCATGCCGCGGACGCGGCCGCGCATGCGGGTCGCGTTTTGCAAATGCGCGATGGCGCAATCGTCGTGGCCACCTGAATGTTCTGGCGCGCTCTCATCTTGCGCCCGCTGCGGCAGGACTGGGGCCGGACGCTGCTCAGCCTGCTCGCGATTGCGCTCGGCGTTGCCGTCGTGATTGCCATCCGGGTAGCCAATCGCGCCGCCGTCGCCTCGTTTCAAAGCACCACGCAGTCGCTGGCAGCGCAAGCCGATTTGCTCGTCACCGGGCCCGCACCGATTCCGCTCAGCATTTTGCCCAGTCTGTTTCCGCTGAATGCCGAAGCCGAGATTCTGCCGTATATCGAGCGGCGCGCCTGGGACCCGATCCACCAGCAGGCGCTCGAGGTGCTCGGGCTCGATCTGATTGCCGAGGCCAGCGCACGGGGCATTTCCCTGCGCGGCAACCGGCCAACGAGGGCGGCCAACGCACAGTTGCCGCTGATTCTGCTGCCCCAGTCCTACGCATCGCAATTTCATCTGCAGCCGGGCGCGCGCATTACGCTGGCGATGGGCGGGCGTGAGCGCGCGTTTCGAGTCGGCGTGGCCCCGAGTGGCGATCTGGCTCTTCTCGATCTGCCCGGCGCACTGGCGGCGTTCGAGCCGCAGGGGCCGCCGACAGCGGATGGACTGCGCGTGGTGCTGGCTCCGGGAGCATCGCGCCGCGCCGTGGCTCAGCGCCTGAGGGCGCTGATCCCAGCCGCCGACACCGTCGCTCCGCCCGCGGCACAGGTGCGCAATCAGGCCAAAATGCTGGCGGCGTTCCGGGCAAATCTGACCGCGCTTTCCTTCATCGCCCTCCTGATCGGGCTGTTTTTGATCTACAACACGGTCTCGATATCGGTGGTGCGGCGCCGCGGCGCGATTGCAACCTTGCGCGCACTGGGGGCGGCGCGGGGACAGATTGTGCGCATGTTTCTGGCCGAGGGCGCGGTGCTGGCGCTTGCCGGCGGCGCGCTCGGCGTGCTCGCCGGCTGGCTCATCGCCGGGCGGGCGCTGGCCCTGGTGCAGCAGACCGTCCAAAGCCTGTACACAGCAAGCGCCGCGCAGCCTGGGGAAGCGGCACATCTGGTCGGGGCGGATTGGGTATGGGGCTTGAGTTTGGCTCTCGCCGCGGGGTTGCTCGCCGCCTGGGCCCCGGCGCGGCAGGCGGCCGCGATTGCTCCCGCACAGGCGCTGCGCCCGGGAAGCGCCGAGAGCGCGGTGCGGCGGCACTTGCCCGCCCTGGGCGCGGCCGCAGCGCTACTGGCCGTCCTCGCCGTCGCCCTGGCGCACGTACCGGCGGCAGGCCATATCGCCTGGGGTGGGTTCGCCAGCGCGTTGGCAGCGGTGCTGGCTTGGGCGGCGCTGACGCCGCTGCTGCTGGCGTGGCTGTTGCCGCGGCTGCGGCACGGGCTCGGCCTCGGCGGCTTGGCGGCTGCCTCGCTCGGCGGTGCCCTGCGGCGCACCTCGATTCTGACGGTTGCGGTGGCCGTGGCCATCGGCATTATGCTGGGCGTGGCGATCATGGTCGGCAGCTTTCGCGCTACCGTCCAGACCTGGATCGGGCAGCAGTTGCAAAACGATGTCTTTGTGCAAGCGGCGGACTGGGACCGCAACCGCCCCGTGGCTTTGCCGGCCGCGGTGATCGCCGCCGCGCTGGCGACACCGGGCGTGAGCGCGGTGGGCGCCGGGCACGCCCAGCCGTGGCAGTTCCGCGGCCAGCCGGTGACCGTCGAAACCCGCTGGCGCGTGTACGGCGCTGCCGCCCTGCCGGTGCGGCATTTCCTCTCCGGCAGCGCCATCTCTATGCCAGACCAAGTGTTGGTGTCCGAGCCGTTTGCGCGGCGGTTTCATGTGTGGACGGGCGCGCCGCTGTCGCTGCGCGGCACCAGGGCGAGCGCGACCCTGCGCGTGGCCGGAGTCTTTTACGACTATTCGAGCGACCGTGGATTGATTGTGCTGCCACGCGCCGCGTTTGCGCGCCTGTTCGGCGAACCCGCGGCGACCGTCATCGGGCTGGATGCCGCGCCGGGGCTTTCCTCGGCGCTCTTACAACGCCGCGTGCAGCGCGCGATGCCGGCGGGCGCGGCGGTGGTGGTGGCCGACAATGCCTCCATCCGGCAGCAGGCGATGGCGGTCTTTGACCAGACCTTCCGCATCACGTATGCGTTGGAGGTGATTACGCTTCTGGTGGCGATTCTGGGCGTGGCCAATACGCTGCTGGCGGTGGTGCTCGAGCGCGCGCCTGAATTCGCCCTGCTGCGCTTTCTGGGGGCCACGCGCGCGCAGATCCGGCGCCTTCTGCTGGCCGAGTCGGCGCTCATCGCATCGTTTGCCTTGGCGCTGGGGTGGGGCATGGGGATTGTGTTGTCGCTGATTCTGGCGCGGGTGATCAACGTGCAGTCGTTTGGCTGGTCGATTCAGTTTCATCCGCCCTATGCGTTTCTGGTGATCGCCTCGGTGGTGGTCTGGCTGGCGACGGTGGCGGCGGGCTGGTTCCCGGCGCGCGCGGCGCAGCGCCGCGCCGCACCGGCGGCATTGGAGACGATGTGATGCGTTGGCTTACAGTGCTATTCGGCCTGCTGCTGTTCGCCGCCGCCCCGGCGCGGGGGCCGGGCTGGGGCTCCGGGCCCCCAGCCCGGCTTGGCGTAAGCGGGTCGCGTGGCGCAGTCATGCGGGGTCCCGCGCCACTCAATCAGTACCACATTGCGGTGCCCGGATACGCGTGGCATTTCCCCCGCGACGACGCAGCACACCCCAACTTTGCCAGCGAATGGTGGTATTTCACCGGCAACCTCCACTCCGCGCAGGGCAAGGAGTACGGCTTTGAGCTCACCTTTTTCCGCATTGCACCCAAGCCCGGCCTGCAACTCACCCAGCAGTTGTACTTCACCCATTTTTCGATCACCGATGCGAGCCACCACCGCTTTGCCTTTCATACTCGCGCACGGCGGGGTAACTGGGCGCAGGCAGGCGCGCGGTCTAGGGCGGGCCACTTCCGCGTGTGGAACGAAAACTGGTACGCCGACTTTAATGCCGCAGGCCCGGACCATGTACACGCCGCTTGGGACGGCATGAAGCTCGATCTGGACGTGAAGTCCAGCCAGCGCATGCTCAATGGCATCGGCGGCTGGAGCCAGAAGGGGTCCGGGCGCGGGGAAGCGTCTTACTATTATTCCTTTCCGCATTTACAGGTGTACGGAACCGTCGATGACACCGCGGTCACGGGACTGGCCTGGATGGATCATGAGTTCGCCACCGATCAGTTGGCGCCGGATCAGCAAGGCTGGGACTGGATGGGCCTGCACTTGCCCGGGGGCGACCTCATGCTCTACAACCTCCGGCTTAAGGGCAACCGGCGCGATCCGCATTCGGCCGGAACCTGGCGGCCCCACGGCGGCAAGCCCGAGCACCTGACGGCGGCTGATTTCATCATGACGCCGATTGCCTGGTGGCAATCGTATCCAATAACATGGCGAGTGCGAGTGCCACGGTTCCGCCTCGCCTTTACGGTTACCCCCCTGGTGAAGGACCAGGAGATTCGCGCCCCCGACATCGGCGTACGGTATTGGGAGGGTGCGGTGCGGGTCTCGGGTGGCGGCGAGGGGTACCTGGAGCTGACCGGCTACAAAAATAAATTCAGGTTGTTGCAATAAAGCAAGTTCCGTCGTTATCATTACGCGATCCAATGACGAATGCTTCCCCCGCCCCCGCCCCAGCCATAGTCTGCGAACTCATTGAAAAATCGTTTGGCCCGGTGCGTGCCGTGCAGCCGCTCAGCCTGACCGTGCCGCAAGGCTCCGTGTACGGCATTCTGGGTCCGAACGGTTCGGGCAAGACCACCAGCATCCGAATGATGGTCGGCATTCTGTTTCCCGATGCCGGGCAGGTGCAGGTGCTCGGCCAGCCTGCCGGCCACAAGGCAAAAGACAGCATCGGCTATTTGCCTGAGGAGCGCGGCCTCTACCAGAAGATGAAGATTCGCGAGCAGCTCGAGTTTTTTGCCCAGCTTCAGGGCCTGCGCGCCGCCCAGGCGCGGGCGCGCGTCAAGCATTGGCTGGAGCGGGTCGGGCTGGCCGAGTGGGCCGAGAAAAAAGTCAATGACCTCTCCAAGGGCATGCAGCAGAAGATTCAGTTCATCGTCGCCGTGATTTCCGATCCGCCGATTTTGATTCTCGATGAGTTTTCGAGCGGCCTGGATCCGGTCAATGCCAACCTGCTCAACGAAATCCTGCTGGAGGAGCGCGCCAAAGGCAAAACCATCCTGCTGTCGACTCACCGCATGGAAGAAGCCGAGCGCCTCTGCGATCACGTCTGCCTCATCAACAAGGGGCGCAAAGTGCTCGACGGGCGCCTCACCGATATTCGCGGCCGGGCCGGCAAATCCACGGTGCGCGTCGACTACACCGGCGACGCCGCGGTACTGCGCGCCGCGCCCGGGGTGACGCGCTCCGAATATTTCGGCAATTACGCCGAACTCAAACTGGCGCCCGAGGCGCAATCGCCCGAGAACGTCTCCCTCCTGTTGCGCTTTCTTGCTCCCCGGCTGGCGATCACCCGCTTCGAGCAGTTGGAGCCTTCCCTGAACCAAATTTTTCTCGACACCGTCGCCGCTACAACGCCGGCGCAATCGTTGGCGGTGAGCAACTAACATGAAACTTCTTACCGTCATTCAGCGCGAACTACTCACCCGCGTGCGCACCAAAGGCTTCCTGATCATTACCTTTGGCCTGCCCTTGCTGATTGCAGGCTTCGGCTTTTTTGAATACAGCATTTTCTCCGCCACCCAGCAAGTGGCCAGCAAGGTGGCTGTCGTCGATTTGTCGCAGCAGGTCTTGCCCACCCTGCAAGGCGTGGTCGCACGCGCCAACCGCAAAGACTCGCACGTCGAGATCGAGCCCGTTGCCGTGACCCCGGCAACCTTGCCTTCCGTGGAACAGCAGTTGCGCGCGCAGGTGCTGGCCAAAAAAATCGACGGCTACGTGATCATTCCAGCCGGCGTGCTCACCAGCCGCACCGCGCAATTTCATGCACGCAACACCGTCGCCGTCGCCGCCTCGGTGCTCAGCGATGATCTGGGCAAAGCGGTAAACCAGGTGGGGTTGGAGCAGGCCGGGGTGCCCGCCTCGAAAATCGAGAGCGTCACCGGTAGCTTTCACCTCAGCGATCTCAAGGTCACCGCCACCGGCGAGCACAGCAACAATACCGTAACCATAGGCATTGCCATCGGGCTGGTCGCCGTCTTGTACATGTACCTGCTGGTGTACGGCATGGTGACCATGCGCGCCGTGACTGAAGAAAAAACGACGCGCGTATCCGAAGTGCTGCTGGCGTGTGTCGATCCGTTCTCGTTGATGTTGGGCAAGATTCTTGGTGTCGCCCTCACCGGTCTGGCGCAATTCGTCGTCTGGGGCATTTGCCTGGCCTTGTTCGGCATCTACGGGGTGGCGATGGCGGATGCTTCCGGACTCCATCTGGCCCCATACATTCCCCATAACGCGCTCTGGCTCGGCATTTGCTTCCTGCTGTTTTTCTTCCTCGGCTACCTCTTGTACGCCAGCATTTACGCGGCCTTCGGATCAATGGTGTCGAGCGATCAGGAGGCGCAGCAACTGCAGATCCCGCTCACGATGTTGCTGGTCGCGGCGCTGTATCTGGCGTTTCTGGTGATGGTCAACCCGGGCAGCACGCTGAGCGTGGTGCTGTCGTTGATTCCGTTTTTTGCCCCGGTCCTGATGGTGATGCGCGTCGCCGTGTCGACCCCGCCAGTCTGGCAGGTGCTGCTGTCGCTGGTGCTCGTTCTCGCGACCTTTCTTGGCTGCACGAAAATTACGGCAAAAATCTACCGCGTGGGCATTCTGATGACCGGCAAGCGCCCCACTCTCGCTGAGCTGCTGCGTTGGCTGAAATACACCTAAGCGCGGATGAGACCGACGCCGCATGGATGGCCGCCGCGCTCAAGCTGGCGCATGCCGCCGACCTGGCCGGCGAGGTGCCGGTCGGCGCCGTCGTGATTGCCGAGTCCGGCGCCGTGCTCGGGCGCGGCTATAACCGCACGCTGCTCGACGTCGACCCCACCGCCCATGCCGAGCTGGTGGCGCTGCGCGAGGCGGCCTTCCGCAGCGGCAACCACCGCCTCCTGGGCGCGACCGTCTACGTCACCATCGAGCCTTGCCTGATGTGCGTCGGCGCGCTGGTGCAGGCGCGCATTGCGCGCCTTGTGTACGGAGCGGATGAGCCCAAATCCGGCGCCCTCCACGCCCAGCCTTCCCTGGCGCAGCACCCCGCGCTCAACCACAGCTTTGCGGTAACCTCCGGCGTTCGCGCCGCCGAGTGCGCCGCCCTCGTCCAGGCCTTCTTCCTCCACCGCCGTGGCCGCGCCTAAATCCCGCTAGGCAACCCAGCAGCTCTGTTTTGCAATCTAAAGTATTAGGCGACCCAGGTGGCCCCGGCAGATTCTCGCCGGAACAGTTTTCTTGAAATCCGAATTACAAGTCTCAGCGGGAAGCTGTACCGGCGTCGCAGCTTCCCGCAGCGGACGCACCGGCCCCCTTCCGTAGTGGTTGTCACCCGGTCACACCCAATAAAATCAGCAACATAGGCCTCCAAAAGTGACAAACCACCCGAAATAAAACTCCACTTCGCGGTGACGGCCGAGCTGCCTCAGCGCAGTCAAGTTCGAGGCCGGGGAATGGGGCCACTTCCAGGTCCCACTCCGTTGCCGGGGAAGGGAAAGCCGACCAACGCGGGCGTCGGGGGCGCAGCCCCAGCAAAGACAGGCTGTGCCTGTCGCGCGCGCATCGGAGAACGAGCCACGCTCCGCCACTCGCAAGCTGACAAGCTGACAAGCTGAGTCGCTGAGCCGCTGAGTTGCCCGCGTGCTAAAATCACCCCTGACGCACGCACGCCGAACCGGAGAGGTGGCCGAGTGGTTGAAGGCGCGCGCCTCGAAAGCGTGTGTACCTTAACGGGTACCGGGGGTTCGAATCCCTCCCTCTCCGCCAGACTTCGCCATCGGCAATGAAGCTGTCGCGATCAAAGCGCCAGGGCGATGGCGCCCAGTAGCCACGGGAGCAGGCTCCAGATGGCGAAGGTGCGAGCCCGGCGGACGGCAGCGGCTTCGCCGTGCTCGTCGCGCAAGACAAGCAAGCGGGGCACGTAGACGCGCTCGTAGTAGAAAAGATAGACCGCGACAACTGCGCCCAGCGCGGGCAGCGCCCAGACGGCGGCCGGGCGAAAGTGTTTCACCACGATCGCGGCCCAGTACAGAATGCCTATCAGAAGATTAAGCATGCCGCTCATCGCCCGCAGCAGCGCATTCGGTGCGCGGTCGTTGTGCTCGCCCTCAAGCGTTAACAGGCTCACGCCCACTAGGATGCACTCTTAAACCACCCGCGGCAATGCCCGAGTTGCCCCCGCAGTTCCTACGCTAGGCCGCGCTGGGGCTCCGGGTCCCCAGCCCGGCC
>JBOGKK010000237.1:0-3206 GCA_050745425.1 Terriglobales bacterium | reverse complement strand
CTTCCCAGAACTCGCCCTCGCTGGTGGCGCCCTCGCCGGAGGAAACCATCACAACTTCGTCCTCGTGGTGCGCCACCTTCTGGGGGTGCGGGTGTTCGCGCAGCCAAGTGCTGATTTCCGGATGGCGGTTCAAGTGGCGGCCCGCTTCGGCGCACCCGACCGCTTGTAAAAACTGCGTGCCGGTGGGGCTGGAGCTGCTGACGATGTTGTAGGCGGCATGGCCCCAATGCGACGGCATCTGGCGCCCGCCGGAGGCCGGATCGCTCGCCGCGCCTACGCCTTCCAGCAGCATTTCGAGCGGCGTGACGCCCAGGCGCAGGCACAGCGCGCGGTCGCGATAGTAGGTGTAAACCCAGTCGTAGGCGGGGCGCAACACATCCCCGGCCGCGGCGGTAATGGCTTCGTGACCGGCGCTGCTGATCTGGAAATAGATCTTTTGCTGGCGTTTCAGCACGATTTCGCGGTCATCCAGCTTGCGCGAAGTGACCATGGTGCGATACAAAGCCAGCAAGCGCTCCGGGCTCAGCCCGGGCGCTGTGGTGGAAGGAGTTGCTGCAGCCTTGAGAGCCATCACGTCAATTATCGAAGCAGGCATGGGATGCGTCAACAGACCGAACGGTAGGCGGCGATGCGGCCGCAGCTCAGAGCTTGTACAGCTCCCGCAGGCGGCGGCTTTGGTTGCGGCTGACCGGAATTTCCGTACGGTTTTTGTCGCTCATGCGGAGCTGGAAGCTGCTGTTGAACCAAGGCACCACTTCGCGGATATGGTTCAAATTGACCAAAAAGGAGCGATGCGCCCGCCAGAAATGAGCTTCATCGAGGGTGGCCTGCAGTTCCTCGATGGTATGGAAGGCGGATTGGCCCTCGACCTGGCGCGTGGCGATCACGATCACGCCGTCTTCGATTTTGGCAAAGACGATTTCCTGGGGGTCGAGCAGGAATTGACGCCCGCCGGCCTTCATGACCACTTTGGTTGCGGCCGGTGTCTTGCGCGTGTCCAGCATCTGCAACACGCGGTCGATTTTTTCCTCGACCGATGCGCCCGCGGCCATCTGGCGCTTGACTTTTTCCATGGTTTTGGCCAGCCGCGCGTCATCAAATGGCTTGAGCAGGTAGTCCACTGCATTGACTTCAAACGCCTGCAGTGCGTACTGATCATAGGCGGTGGCAAAAACGAGACAGGGAAGCGGGATGTGTTTGCTTTCGAGCATGCGCACGGCGCCGAAGCCATCCAAGCCGGGCATTTGCGCGTCGAGGAACATCAGGTCGGGCTGATGCTGACGCACAAGTTTGACCGCATCGAGGCCGTTCTGGCCGGTGGCAACGACCGCCACGTCGGGAAACGAGCGCAGCAGAAAGCTCAGCTCCTCGCGTGCGAGCTTTTCGTCGTCAACGATGATGGTGGCAATGGGCACGGTGCGTTCCGAAAACGATTTCAGTATACCCACTCACCGGCGCTACCGCGCACCCGATACAGGTGGGCAATGCCCTCCGCCGTGGTGGCGGGGCGCAGCGTACGGGCCATGCGGCGTACCACATCGTCTCCCACCACGCGGGTACGGCCCTGATTGCGGGTGAGGCATTCGTCCACGCCGGTGTCAAGCCAAATGGCGAAAACCGGGTCGCCGGCCTCGACTGCCAAACGCACCAGCGGTTTGCGCGCTGCGGCGTTGAGGTTGGTGGCGTCGACGAAGGTGCGCGGTACGCGTGCTTCCAGGCGCGACGCCACAATCCGGCGCAGCAGGCTGAAGACCTGCGCCGGCGCGCGCTGGTCATCGGCATCGCCGAACAGCAACTCGCGCAGTGCGTCGGTGGAAACCGCCGCAATACCGTGATGGGCGAGGAAGCTGGACTTTCCTGAACCCGGAACTCCAATCATCAGAGCCACCATTCGTTGCGGCAATTCAGGCAAGGGTGCGAATTCCATAGGGATCACTGCTGCTGGAACGATGGTAAGGTGCAAAGAGGATGCCTCGCAAATCTTCCACACCGCGCGCGGCTGCCACCCCGCGCAAACGGGCGCCGCGCGAAACGACAGCAAACGCCGCCACCCAAGTCGAGACACCGGTTGTGCCCGAGTCCACCGCCCCGGCCGGCAGCGCGCTCAGCGACGCCGACCTGCATTGGTTTCAGGAGGGGCGGCACGTGCGCTTATACGAGAGGCTGGGGGCGCATATCGGAGCCGGCGCTACGCAATTCGCGGTTTGGGCGCCGAATGCCGGGCGCGTTTCCGTCATCGGCGACTTTAACGGCTGGAAACCGGATGTGAACTGGCTGCGGCCACACGCCAGCTCCGGCATCTGGGAAGGCAGGATCGAGGGCCTCGGGGCGGGCACGGTTTACAAGTACGCGCTGCAGCCGCATGGCAGCGAGCAATGGCTCGAAAAGGCCGATCCATTTGCATTTCACGCCGAGCTGCCGCCGCGCACCGCATCGATTGTGAGCGATCTTTCCTATACCTGGTCCGATCAGGATTGGATGGCGCGGCGCGGACGCTCGAACGCCGGCAACGCCCCGGTCTCCATCTACGAGATGCACCTGGGCTCGTGGATGCGCGTGCCGGATGAGGGCGACCGTTCGTTGAGCTATCGCGAGCTGGCGCCCCGGCTGATCGAGCATCTGGAGCGCACGCAGTTCACTCACGTGGAGTTCTTACCCGTGATGGAGCACCCGTTCTACGGATCGTGGGGCTATCAAACCACCGGCTATTTCGCGCCCACCAGCCGCTATGGCTCGCCGCAGGATTTCATGTTTTTAATCGATGCGCTGCATCAGGCCGGCTTCGGCGTGATTCTCGATTGGGTGCCGTCGCATTTCCCCAATGATCCGCACGGGCTAGCCGAGTTCGACGGCACGCATCTCTACGAGCACGCCGATCCGCGGCAGGGGTTTCATCCCGACTGGCACTCCTGCATTTTCAATTACGGGCGGCACGAAGTGCGCAGCTTTTTGCTCAGCAGCGCGCTCTTCTGGCTCGATCGCTACCACGCCGACGGGTTGCGCGTGGATGCGGTCGCATCGATGCTCTACCTCGACTATTCGCGCCAGCCCGGCGAGTGGGTGCCGAACAAGTACGGCGGCCGCGAGAATCTCGACGCGATCGATTTCCTGCGCGAGTTGAACGCGCTCACGCACGCGCACCAGCCGGGCACGGCGATGATCGCGGAGGAGTCCACGGCGTTTCCCGCCGTGAGCCGGCCGACGTG
>JBOGKK010000236.1:0-4062 GCA_050745425.1 Terriglobales bacterium | reverse complement strand
GCGCAGCGACGGCGGTCGCGGTGACGATCACGGCGGCACCGGCAGCTCTGACGATCACGGCGAACGATGTGGCGGCACCCTACGGCACCGCCTCGCCGAGCTACACCAGCAAGGTAACGGGCACGCTGGTCGGAAGCGATGCGATCTCTGAGACCTACACGACGGCTCCGGCCTACACGGCGACGAGTTCGCCAGGCGCGTATACGATCACGCCGCTTGCGGTGGCCGGCACCGGTACGTTGCTCGCGAACTACACCATCACCTACGCCACCGGCACCCTCACCGTCCAGCAGGCAACGCAGACGATCAGCTTCACGGGTTTACCGGCGATGGTTACCTATGGCGGCACGCTCACCCTAAGTGCCAATGGTGCGTCATCAGGCATCCCGGTGACGTTTAAGGTCGTACTTGGCGGCTCCGGTTCAGCCGTCATCAACGGAACAACCCTGACCGCGACGGGAGCAGGCACGGTGACCATTGAGGCCGATCAGGCGGCCAGCACCACCTATCAGGCAGGATCGGCCCAGCGCACGCTCCAGATCAGTCCCGCTCCGCTCCACCTCACCGCGAGCAATGCCACCATGACCTACGGAACGGCTCTGCCGACCTTCACCGGTAGCGTCGTGGGAACCGTGGGCGCCGATCACTTCACCGAACAGTTCAACACCGTGGCCTCCGCAACCAGTGCCGTGGGCACCTACAGTATCGTTCCGTCCGTAACGCCTGGTCCGGCCACGAGCCTCGCAAATTACACGGTCACCGTAGCCAACGGCGCATTGACCGTTGCTCAGGCTCCGCAGACAATTAACTTCCCTTCGATTGCGAATCATTCCAATCTCGATCAGCCCTTCTCGATTTCGGTTTCGGCAAGCTCCGGCCTGCCTGTAACCCTGTCGGTGACCGGTCCGGCGACCATTTCCGGTAGCACGCTTACCTTAACCGCCAGCATCGGCACGGTTACCGTCGTGGCCAACCAGCCTGGTAACGCCAACTACGCCGCCGCGACCCGCGTCTCGCAGAGCTTCAGCGTCACCCAGGGCGTCTCGTTGAGCACTGCCAATCTGAAATTCGGCAGCGTTGAAGTCGGCCAGCAATCTATTGCCGAGACCATCATCGTCAGTAATGCCAGTGATCGCTCGGTGGACGCCACGCCGCAGGTCCCGGCCGGGTTCACTTTCAATACCGACTGCTCGACTGCGCTCGGGCCCAACCGCTACTGCAGTGTTAACGTCAGCTTCACGCCCACCGCCACCGGGCCCGCCAACGGCGTCGTGACCGTTTTGGGCATGCAGGTCACCGTGGCTGGCATCGGAACCCAGCCCGGCCTGCAGCTCAGTCCGGTCTACATGATTTTCGGCTCGCAGTTGGTCGGCAGTGTCAGCCCCACGCAAACCTTGACCGTCACCAACAATGGCACCGCGAACGTCCCCCTCGCCCCCATCACCGCCAGCGGCGACTTCCAGATCGCCAGCCAGTGTTCCACCTCCGCGTCTCTCCGGCCGGGCGATAGTTGCCTGGTCAGCGTGAGCTTCGCGCCCTCCGCCAAAGGCGGCCGGGCCGGTACGCTGACCGTCTCCTCCCGCAACGGCAAGATCAGCGCACAAACTTCCCTGAGCGGAACCGGCACCGTGCCCAGTCCGGTCAACGGAGCCATCCTCAGCCCTGCGAACTTATTCTTTGGCGGCGAGCCGATCAATCAGCCCAGCCAAGCACAAACCATTACCGTCACCAATCCGAACGCGAGCACCGCGCTCACGATTTCTTCCATCACCGCCGGCGGCGATTTTAGTGAGGTCACCAACTGCCCCACCTCGCTACCCGCCAACGGACATTGCGTCATCAACGTGACCGTTACCCCCTCCACCGTCGGTTCGCGCACCGGAACGCTCACCGTCACCGACAATATCGGCACTCACCTGGTCGCGATTTCCGCGCTCGGTCAGGCGGCCAGCGCCGTGCTCACACCCACCCACCTCGCGTTCGGAAGCCAGCCGATCCCAGGTTCGAACGTCACCTATAACGGCACCGCGCAGATTGCCACCCTGGTAAACAGCGGCTCGGCCGATTTGAAGATTAGTTCAATCCGCATCTCCGGCGACTTCTCGCAAACCAATACCTGCGGGTCGAGCCTGGCCGCGGGTTCGAGCTGTACCATCGCCATCGCCTTCGCGCCTACCGATCTCGGACACCGAACCGGCACGCTGATCATCAGCGATAACGCCGCCGATGCCAGCTCCCAGCAGCAGGTGGCAGTCGAGGGTGATGGGAGTGTGAACGGCCTGGTGCTGGCGCCCCCGCTCCTGCGCTTCGGAACTGTGCCCGTCGGCCAGACCAGCGAATCCCAGACCAGCATCCTCACCAACGGCACCGGCCAGCCGATCACCGGCCTGGCGATCACCGCCTCCGGCGAGTTCGCTGAAATCGACAATTGCGGATCGACGTTGGCGAACGGCGCCAACTGCCGTGTCACCGTGACCATGACTCCGGCGATCTCGGGCGCGGCCACCGGCTCCATCTCGTTTAGCGGATCCTTTAGCAGCACGAGCGGTGGCGTGAGCGGCACGGGGGCAGCCGGCGAGTTCGAACAAGATGATGAGATGCCGCATGTGGAACCGGTGCGTTATGTCATCAATCGGTCTGCATCCTACCCCTCTCCTCGCTTCCGGGAGCAGCCGCGCGCCATCGCCGATCTGTATCGCCTCATCGCCGCCACGCACGCGCGCAGCGCGGCCTCGCTCCCGCTGTTCGCGACCCTGAACGATCTGGCTTCCGTCGCCCTGTCGGGAGCAGGCAACAGCGCGGCGAAAAGCGATTCGGCGCCCTCGCTGCATGCTTCCCCTGGCATCATGAGTTGGTCCACGGGTATGGCGGTAGGCCATGAGAGCAGCCCGCAAACCATTACCCTCACCAACTCCGGCAAACAGGCGCTCACCGGTATCGGCATCTCTTCTTCATCCGAATTCCCGATTACGGCCAACCAATGCGGCACGGTACTGGCCGGTGGCGCGAGCTGTACCATTAGCGTCTTGTTCCAGCCGGCATCGACAGGCCCGCGTGCCGGAATGCTGTCCATCACCGGAGCTGGCGGCGTCGCCGACTCGGTGCCCCTCAACGCAACCGGCAGCGATTTCACCATCGCGGCCGCCGCCGGGGCGCCCCTCCTTTCGGCGGGCAGCTCGGTGCAGATCCCGCTTGCATTGAATTCTGTGGCTGGCGATTCGCAGACGGTTACCCTGACCTGTACGGTCTCCGCCGGCGCCACTTGCAGCGTGGCACCGGCTTCGGTCTCGCTGGCCGGGCCTGCGGCAGCGGTCGCGCAGCTTACTGTCATTTCCTCTGCCGCATCGGTGCCATGGCCGGGGGCTGGCAATGCGCACTGGCCTTGGGCCTTCGCCGCTACCGGAATCGTTGCGCTTGCCCTTTGGCTGCTGCTGGCCGACGCCAGCGAACGCCGCCGGCGCTGGAAGGCCGCCTTGGTCGGGTGCGCGTTGACGCTTACCGTGGCCTGCGGCGGTTTGGGCAATCCTGCCACGGTACAAAAGGAAGAGCAAAATTCCATGCTCTCCACCTCCGGCCTGACGGCCACCGTGAGCGCTGTGTCCTCGACCGGCATGGCTCACACCGTAGTTCTGACGATTCCGGTCGGTGGACTGCAAGTGCGCAATCACAATCAGGACCAAAATCAGGGCCAGAACGCCAGCGGTAATTCCTCGGGCGGCGCTGGCGCGAATACGGAGCCGCCGTCAGTAGCGCCCACCCCGAACACCGTGAGTTCTCCATCCCAACCGGAGATCCCGTCGGCCAACACCGTCACCAGCAATCCCGCTGCTCCCGGCGCCAAGCCGGCGCAGAAGTGTGTCGCGTCCAAAGACACCGGGAGTAAGGCCAAGTCCGAGTCATCCAACGCTGGCAAAGACAAGACCAAGCCCGCCAACGATTGCACTCCGCACCCTCCCGCCGCGGCCAAAAAATCGTCCGGCTCGTCCGGCAGCGGCAACCCGGCGCTTCGGGCCCGGCTGTAGATACCGCGCCGCTCACAAATAAGTCAGTGTAGGGCTATAC
>JBOGKK010000235.1:0-31185 GCA_050745425.1 Terriglobales bacterium | reverse complement strand
GGTGACCGCAGTCACCTCCGCCACGGGGGCCCGCGCCAGTGATTAGTTCACGTGATCGAACTCCGGCATGGCCGGAAAAAGCTGGCCGCGGCGCCATTGCGCCGCCCCGGGATGGGTATAGACGATGCTGCCGCCGATGATGGTGTAGAGGACGCGCGTGCGCAATATATCGGCGGCGGGCTCGGTCAGCAGGTTGCCCGAGAACACATCCATATCGGCAAGTTTGCCGGGCGCCAGCGAGCCCAGCTCGTTCTCCTCGAAAATGGCGTAGGCGTTGTTCCAGGTATAGTCGCGCAGGGCCTGCATGCGCGTTTTCCTCTGAGCCGGGAAGAAAAGCGTGCCATTGCCTTCCTGGCGCGTGACTGCGCAAAAAAATCCCGGGATCGGGTTGGTGTCCTCGACCGGCGTATCGCTGCCGTCGAGCACGATGGCGCCGCTGCTGATCAGCGAATGCCAGACGTAGGCGCCTGCGCGCGCTCGTTTTGCGCCGATGCGGGCGACTACAAACGGTGCGTCCGAGCAGGCGTGAATGGACTGCATGGAGGCGATCACGCCCAATTGCGCAAAGCGCGGAATATCACTCGGCTGCAGGTGCTGGGCGTGCTCGATGCGCCAGCGCAGGGCGTGGGCGGCGGGATCGGCGGTAAAGATTTGCTGATACAGGTTCAGGGTTTCGCGGTTGGCACGGTCGCCGATGGCATGAACGGAGACTTGAAAGCCGTCGCGGGCAGCGATTTCGGCCATCTGGCGGATGGTCGCCATGGGCGTAACGTTTTTACCCGAGATCGTGGGCGCATCCGTATATGGCTCGAGGAACCAGGCGCTGCGCGTGCCCAGCGCGCCATCGCTGATGATTTCGCCGATGCCGCGCACGGTGAAATGATCGTGGGCGAAGCCGATGGTTCGGTACTGCGCCAGATGGGCCGCAAGCGCGGCCACCGGCTCCCCATTGATGTTGACATACAGCCGCAGCGGCAAGCCGCCGGCCGCCTGCTGCTTGAGCCAGTCCACGGTGCGGAAGGTTTCGCCCATGTCTACGAACGTGGTAATGCCTTTGCTGATTTCGTTTTCGACCGCCAGATGCAGCGCCCGCTCGCGGCGCGCAGCGAGCGCGGCCGCGGGCAGCGTTTGCAAGTAGCGATTGTAGACGCGGCGGACAAGGCCCCCGGCGCTGTCGCGCAGCATGCCGATGGCATCGCCGCCAGCGTCGCGCACGATGGTCCCGCCGGTGGGGTTGGGCGTGGTGCGTGTGATGCCGGCCAGGCGCATGGCGCGCGCATTGACAAAAATGGCGTGCCCGGAAATGTGCCCCAGCATGACTGGGTTGTTGGGCGAGACCGCATCGAGCGAGGCGTGCAGCGGCAAGCCCTCGAAATTCGGCTGGGGTGCGTGATCCCATTTGCTCTGCTGCCAGCCCGTGCCGATGATCCACTGCCCCGGTTTGGCTTTGGCCACGGCAGCCTTCACCAATGCGACAATCGCATTCCAGTTGGGCGCCTTGCCCACGTTCAACTCCATGGCGCTTTGACCAGTGTCCATCAGGTGTCCGTGGCCTTCGATAAAGCCGGGGGTGACGAAGGCGCCGTGCAGGTCGAGCACCCGCGTGCCAGCACCAATGTAATGAGCCATGGCGGCATCGCTGCCCAATGCCTCGATGCGGCCATGGCGCACGGCGAGGGCTGCAACCGTAGGCTGGAGCGGATTCAGCGTTTCGATCACCCCGTTACGCAAGACCAGATTGGCGGAGGGCAGCGGCGGCGGGAACCCGGGGCTCTGGGCCGCCAGGGTGAGCGATACCAGGCCGGTCAGAACGAGCGGGAGCAAGGTGTACGAGCGTCGCATGCCGCCATCGTACACCCGAGGCGGGCAATCGGCGTTAAAGCTATTCGGCCTTACCGCTCGCGGTGCCGTGGTGTACCGCGTTCATGGCGGCAAGGATGTCGGTCTGAGTGACGATGCCGTCCAGGTGGCCGGCTTCGTTAACGACCAACACCAGGTGTTCATGATGTTTGGCGACCAGCAGGCGCAAGGCGTCCTGCAGGTTGGCGTCCGGTGCGATACGCGCCCATTCGCGATCGGTGAGCTCGCCCACGTGTACGTGATCCCACTGCTCCGGAGGAACAAGGGTGAGCGCGGCTACGGCAATCGTGCCCAGCACATGGCCATGATCGAGGACCGGATAAGCAGCGTAATTGGACTCGCCCGTGGCCGCCTCGGCCCAGCGGCGCAGGGTCCAATCCGAATCAACGGTGGCGATGTGGCGCTGCATGGCGTCCTGGACGCGGATTTGGGTCAACTCCTCCACGGTAACGCCCTCGTGCAGGCGCTGGTCGCCGGAAGCGGAAGCCTGGCCGGAGACCGCGTAGGCGACCGCGGCGCCGATGAGCACCGGTACGATGTAGGCATGGCCGCCGGTGGCCTCAGCCACGAAGACGACGGCGGTGAGCGGGGTTTTATATCCGGCGGCGATAAACGATGCCATGCCCACGGCCGCAAACAAATTGAGCGCGCTGCTGTGGGCCACACTTTGGGCGAATGCGGTGCCGAACGAGCTGCCCGAAAGAAAGAGCGGCACGAACATGGCGCTCACGCCGCCGGAGCCCAGCGAAAACAGCGTGGCGAGGAGCTTCAGAACGCCGAAGGCCACCAGCTCGAAGGAGCTGTGCGCATGCTGCAGGATGATCGAGACGGCCTCGTAGTTCGGCCCCAGCGGCACCAGCTTCCCGTGAAACATGGCCAGGAATGCCACCCCGCATATGCCCGTGGCAATGCCGCCCAGCAGCATCTTCAGCCAGTGGGGCACGTTCCAGTGCACCATGAACTCGCGGAAGCGGCGAAAGGAGATGGTGAAAGGCACGCTGGCGAGGCCGCAGATGGCGCCGAGCAGCGCCGCCCAGAGCAGATCGCGGCGTGTATAGGTGCCGGCGGAGACGAAGTTAAACAGCGGTTGGGCGCCCATGAACAAGGCCAGCGTGGCAAAAGCGACCACCGAGGCGATCAGGGCCGGCATCAGCGCCTCGTGCGCGATGTCGTCCTTGTAGGGCATTTCCAGGGCGAAGATGACGCCGGTGAACGGCGCGCGAAACACCGCCGACATGCCCGCGGCGGCGCCGCTGATGAGCAGGATGCGGCGGTCGCGCGGCTCCAGTTTTACCCCCATTTTCCGCAACCGCGCCCACAGCCAGGAACCCAGGGCGCCGCCGCCATAGATGCTGGGGCCTTCGAGCGCGGCGCTGCCCCCGGCGCCCACGGTGGCCACGGCCGCCAGGAGCTTGGGCACGAACGGCTTCATCTTGATCGCCGACTGGCGCTCAAAGAAGGCGCGAATGATTTCCTCCGTCGAGTGGTTGTTGGGGTCGGGCGTCAGATATTGCATCAGCAGTCCGGCGATGAGAAAGCTGATCGCCAGGCCGGGGATGATCCAGACCGGATGCGCCAGGTACAGGGTCAGAATCGGCGGCCACATCCACACCAGGATCACCTTGACGATCAGGGTAATCAGCAGTCCGGTGATGACGCCCAGGATCGGCGCGTAAATGATCCATTTATGGATATCGCGCGAATAGGTGGCACGCATGTCCGCACTCACCAGCGAACGGTAGCGGCGGATCAGCGGCCGCTCCCAGAGGCGATTGGGCTGGCGGTTTGCGGGGGCTTGCAATTCAGTACTCAGGGTCTTGCGCTCTCCTGCCCGGCGGCAAAAATAGCATCCGAGGGCCGGACACAACTCCGGCCCCATCGGAAAAACAATCCGCCGTGATAGGAAATTATGCCATGAAACTCCCTGCCGTGCAGGCTTCCGGGGCGCCATCTTTTCCGGGCGCAAAAAACAGGGGCCGATCCGCGCTTAGGATCGGTTGCGCGGGCGCGTCCTGGACACGGATTCTGCCCCGGGTGGTTCGGCGAACGGCTTCACCTGGATACGCTGATAGCGTACCGCGATGATGTCCAGCTTCTCCGTAAGTCCCGGCGCGCGCAGGACCACCGGGTCGCCCGGTCCGGACTTCATCAACGCGCGTGCCAGCGGCGACTGCCAGCTGATGTGGCTGCGCTCGATATCGACCTCGTCGATGCCGACGATGCTCACTTCCTGCTCCGTGCCGGCGGTATTCGAATACCTGACCGTCGCGCCAAAAAAAGCATGCGTTGCCGCCCGCCCGCTCCTCGGGGCTTCCGGGTCCACCACTTCGGCAGCTTCGATACGTTTGGTAAGAAAGCGAATCCGTCGATCGATCTCGCGCAGCCGGCGCTTGCCGTATTGATAGTCGGCGTTCTCGCTGCGATCGCCGTTGCTCGCCGCCCAGGCCACGACCTCCGTCACCGCCGGCCGCTCCCGGTTGAGCAGGAACCGCAACTCGTCCCGGAGCCGTTCCAAGCCGCTGGGCGTGATGTAGTTCTTGACCCCGGCGAGCTCGGCGCGCTGGGCCTCTTCAATGGCCTGAGCGAGCTCCTCGCCGCCGCCGTCGCCATCAGCGTCGGATTCTTTCGTGAAAGCCTTGCTCATGCCGTGCCAGCAATTCCATCATGACAGGCTCTTGGATCAAAACAATGGTAGGCACGAGGAGACTCGAACTCCTGACCTCTACCGTGTCAAGGTAGCGCTCTAACCAACTGAGCTACGCGCCTACGCGATGCCCTAGTTTATCATCGGGCATGGCTCCTGCGCAGTCGTTGCTCGATCCGGCCTGGTTGCGGCGCCAATTGCTGGGCTGGTACCGGCGCCATCGCCGGGAGCTGCCATGGCGGGCGCCGCCGGGGGAGCCGACGGATGCCTATCGCGTCTGGATTTCCGAGGTCATGCTGCAACAGACGCGGGTTGCGGCCGTGATTCCTTACTACGAACGGTTCCTGCGGCGGTTTCCGGATGCGAGAGCTCTTGCCCGCGCCCAACTGGATGAGGTGCTGGCGGCCTGGAGTGGGTTGGGTTACTACCGGCGAGCGCGGCAGCTGCATGCAGCCGCGCGCATCGTTGTCGACCGTTACGGTGGAGCTTTCCCCATGGACGAGCAGCAGGCACGGGCCCTGCCTGGGGTTGGCGAGTATACGGTGGGTGCTGTCTTGAGCATCGCCGGAGGATGCGCGCACCCGGCTGTGGACGGCAATGCGCTGCGGATTGCGCGGCGGCTTACGGGAAGCGAAATTTCGCTGGTCGAGGCGCGGGCGCTTTGGACGGCATGGCTTGCGCCGCGGTGCGCGGGCGAATTCAATCAAGCGGTCATGGATCTGGGCGCCACCATCTGCACGCCACGGCTGCCGGGTTGTGGCGTTTGCCCCGTGCGAACGGGCTGCCGCAGCCGTGGGAAGCCGGCACCGCCGCACCCGCGCCGGCTCACCCGCGCCGTGGAGGAGCATTACGGATGGCTGCGCCGCGGCGCTACCGTCTGGTTGCAGCAGCGCCCGGCACACGCGCGTCAAATGCCTGGCCTGTGGGAGTTGCCTCCGGCACGGCCGCAAGATCGCGGGGCGATGCTGCTGCGCCTGCGGCATACAATCACGGACGCGCGCATCACCGCCTTCGTACATGAGATCCGCCGGCCGGACGGCTCCGGGCGCCAGTCAATGCGCTGGATGAGCCGCCGCCAGGCGCTGGCAGCGCCGCTGAGTGGCCTTACCCGGAAAATCCTGCTGCGGCTTTGGCGCTAGCTTGCGCTGCGGGCGCCACCGGCAGGTAAATTTGAATGTTTGTGCCTTTGCCGGGAGCGCTTTCGACGGCAATCGCCCCATCGCTCTGGCGCACCGCCGTCATCACCATGGCCAACCCCAGACCCGTCCCCTGGCTCGGCGGCTTGGTGGTGAAGAAGGGCTCGAACATCTGGGTGCGTGTGGCTTCGTCCATGCCCACGCCCGTATCGGCGACCTCGAGCACGGCGCAGGCACCCTCCGGCAGTCCTTGCGTGCGCAGGGCCGCGGGTGCCGAGGCGGCGCACCTGGTGCCGATATGCAGGGCCCCACCCGCAGGCATGGCATCGCAGGCATTGACCACGAGGTTCATCAGGACCTGTTCCATTTCGTTGAAATCGACAAGGGCGGCAGGCAGCTCGGGCGCCAGCGATATGTGCAAGGCGATGGTGTCGCCCGTGGTGCTGCGCACCAGCGGTTCCGCGGCTGCGACGACCGTGTTCAGCACAATCGGAGTGGGATTGGTTGGTTCCAGCCGGCTGAACTCCAACAACTGGCGCGTCAGTATGGCGGCGCGCACGCTGGCGCTTTTGATGCCCTGCAACCGCTTCAAGCTAACCGGGTCGGGTGGCGGATCCCTCAATAAAAGCTGCGCGTAGCCACTGATGACGGTCAGCAGGTTGTTGAAATCGTGAGCGGTTCCGGCAGCAATGCGGCCGACGGCCTCCATTTTCTGGGCGTGCTGAAAATGCTCTTCCAGCCGCATGCGCTCAGTGATGTCGCGCAGCACCACAACCGCAAACTGCATGGCCTCACCCTCAAACACCGGGTTAACGCGCACATCCGCGTAGAAATGGGTGCCATCCGCGCGCCAGAGCAATTCCCGTGACTGGACCACGCCAGCGCCCGCGCGCAAGCCCTGCAAACCGCGGCACTCTGCCTCCGGAAACGGTGTTCCGTCGGGACGAGTGTGGTGCATCATGCCATGCATTTGCTTGCCGATGTAGGCATCGGAGCTCTCGTAGCCGAAAATACGGGCGGCGGCACTGTTAGACCAAAGACAACACCCCTCGGGATCGACGACGTAGATGCCTTCGCTGGTAGCGTTGAGTACGGTTCTGGCCTGAAATTCGGAAATCACCTTCCAAATGCCAGGCCGCTGGTGAGTTGGGGGAAGCTGCGGCACTTACATCAGTTTGACAAGGCTTTAATACTTTGGTCAATACGCGGGGGCCGCGCTGGGGCTCCGGGCCCCCAGCCGAGCGCACTCAACTGGCTCGGGCGGGCAGGCAATCCTGTGCGTCCAATCGGTGCAAAGTCCTCAGGAGCGAAGAGCCTGAGCTGCGCAGCCCCAGCCCGTCGACCACGCGATGCAGCCGGATGAAGCCCATGGTCGTAATGACAAACGCGCCCGCACATCCCCCGGCCACGTCATAGCTGCGCGCCACGGCGCCGTCGCGGTCGGAGAGGAACACAAACGGAAATCCGCGGCGGATGTGGAAAATGCGCAACTCAGGCAGCGCGTCAGCACTCACGACCACAACCTCGGTGCCCATCTCGACAAAGCTGTCATAGTGGCGCATCAAACTCCAGAGCTGCCAGCGCGGCCGCCCTCCGTACACAGTCGGCAAAAACAGCAGCACCACCGGTCCCAAACGATGGAACTCGCTTAGCCACCGCACGTGCGCGTCGGTGTCAGGCAGGCTGAACTCCAACGCCAACTCGCCAACCATCGCTGACATGCCCCCAGTCTATCGCCTCTTCTAAGCGGATGCGCGCAGCGCAATTGCGGCTGCGAAAAAATTCAACGCAGCGCGTTTTCCAGCTCCGCAACGGTAGTGACCGGCAGTTGGCAAGTATAGTCTTCACATAGATATGCGGCGGCATGGCCGCCGGGCGGCGCGGGTGCGGGCACAATCCAGTAGCCGGGCAAAAAATGCCGCCGCGCCACCGCCAGCAGCGCGTGGGTATCATCGGCCGCGGCATCGCCGGCAATCATCAGCCGCCGTGGTGGAGCGGCAGCAGCTTCCAGATGCGCGCACAGCAGTGGCAGTGCCTGCGGCATTTCGCGCAGCTTTGCCGCAAAGGCTGCTGTCACGGCTTCGGCGCGCTCGCGCCAGTCCTCGTTCTCGTACCAAAGCGCGAGCCGCAGCAGGTTGGAGACGGCAACGGAGTTGGGCGAAGGTTCGGCGCCATCGTAATCCTCGCGCAGGCGCAGCAGCAGTCCCGGGTCGGGTTGTGAAGAGTAGTAGCTGCCGTCCGGCGCGGCAAAAAGCTCTTCCTGTACCCGCTGTAGCTGGCGCGCCCACTCCAGCCAGTGCGCATCGAAACTCGCCTGATGCAAATCGAGCAAGCCCTGAATGAGAAACGCGTAATCTTCGGCGAAGCCATCCACCTCGGCGGTGCGGCGCAAACGGTTTGTCGCAGCACTCCAACGCGATTGTTCGATGTAGGCGGCGGCACGCTTGGCAGCGGCCAGATAGCTGGGCTCATCCAGTGCCGCCGCCGTTTGCGCCAGTGCCGAAATCATCAGCCCGTTCCACGCCGTCAGAATTTTGGTGTCCGTTGGTGGCAGCGGCCGCTGCCGGCGTTCCGCGTAAACCAGTGCGCGTGCGGCCACCAGTCTGGGGTCTCTGTGCGCCTTTTCATCGGCGATGTAGAGAATGTTTTTGCCGCTGAACTCTCCCTGCGGATCGAGTGCTGCCGCCACGTTGCCGCTGGCGGTTACACCATAGGCACGGCAGAACAACTCTGCATCCTCCTGCGGCAGCAGCTCTCCGATTTCCTCCCGTGTCCAGAGGTAATAGGCGCCTTCGCCCTCGCGGGGACCGTTCTCTTCGCGGTGCTTTTCAGGAACCGGACTGTCGGCGTCCTGGGCAGAGTAGAAGCCGCCTTCCGGACTCGTCATCTCGTGCAGCACGAAATCACAGGTCTGGCACGCGCTCGCGGCGAGGTCATCGGCGTGGGTCAGTTGCCACGCTTCGATGAACGAAGCGGCAAGCTGTGCCTGATCGTAAAGCATTTTTTCAAAATGCGGCACGCGCCAGCCGCCGTCGACGGTGTAGCGGTGAAAGCCGCCGGCGAGGTGGTCGTGCAGGCCGCCGCTGGCCATGGCGCGCAAGCTGGCCGTCACCATGGCAAGCGCTTGTTCGGCCTCTGACGCGCCGGCGCGGAGCTTGGCGTAGCGCAGCAGAAACGCGTGCGCCACCGGGCGGGGAAATTTGGGCGCGCCGCCGAACCCGCCGTTGTGAGCATCGTAGCTCGACTGGAGATCGGCCATCAGCTTCGGCCACGTGGCGGCGAGCAGGGCGGCCGGCGATGCGGCTTCCTCAGCCGTTGCTACTGCCGGGCTCAACGCCTGTGCCAGATAATCGCTCACGCCGTTGGCGGCGGCGAGCAGGCGCGGGCGGTCGTCGCGCCAGGCTGCCGCCATGGTACTCAAAAGACGGCCGAAAGAGGGCAAACCGTGCCGGTCGCGCGGCGGGTAATACGTGCCGCCGTGGAACGGCTTGCGCTCCGGGGTGAGGAATACCGACATGGGCCAGCCACCTCCGCCCGTGGTTGCTTGTACGAAGCTCATGTAGAGGCGATCGACATCGGGCCGCTCTTCGCGATCCACTTTGATCGAGACGAAATTGTCGTTCAGCAGACCGGCGCACGATACATCCGAAAACGACTCGCGCTCCATCACGTGGCACCAATGACAGGTGTAGTAGCCGATGGAGAGAAACACCGGCCGGTCCAGCTCCCGCGCCCGCGCAAACGCTTCTTCACCCCACGGATACCAGTCCACGGGGTTGCCGGCGTGCAATTGCAGGTAGGGGCTGGAGGCGTTGGCCAGACGATTGGGCATGCTTTGATTCTAGCCTGTTGCCCTGGGCTGTTGACATCCTACATCCATGGCTGTAGGCTGCCTACATGGTAAAGCAGCGCTACCGGAACCGCATCGAATTGCTGCAGGGCACGCTTGACCTGCTGATTCTGCAAACGCTGGCATGGGGACCGCGGCATGGCTACGGCATCAGCGTCGCGATTCGCGCGCATTCAGGTGAGGTGTTGCGCGCGGATACCGGCTCGCTGTATCCGGCGCTGCACCGGCTGGAACGGCAGGCCGACATTGCCGCGCGGTGGGAGCAGTCGGAGAACAAGCAGCGGGTCAAGGTCTACCGGCTCACGGCAGCCGGGCGGCGGCGGCTGCGGAGTGAGCGCTCGCAGTGGTCGCAATGGCTGCAGGCGATGACCGGCATTCTGGATCGGGAGTCGCAGTCATGAGATGGTTTCGGCGCGAACAGGACCTGCACGATGAACTCGAAGCGCACCAGCGCATGGCCGCGGCGAGCGGCGAAGACCCGCGCGCATTTGGCAATTGCGATGTCGTTGCCGAAACCACACGCGAGCAATGGGCGTGGCGCTGGCTCACCAGCCTGGGCCGCGATCTGCGGCTGGCGTGCCGCGATTTGCGCCATCACTGCGGCTATGCCGCCGTCGCTATCGTCACATTCGGTTTAGCCATGGCGGCCTTTGCTGCAGTATTCGGCATGAGCGACGCCATCTACTTCCATCCCTTGCCCTACGTTCCCCACGAAGACCGGCTTGCCTTGATCGAAGTGGCCGGCCACAATCGCTTTTCCGAAGTCATGGCTCCAGCCGAGTTTCACTCGCTGCAGGCGGCGGCGGGCAAACCCGGCAGCGCCCTGGGCGCCCTTGCCGCGTTTACGAGCGACAACTTGGTATGGAACGACGGTACCCCGACGGAAATTAGCGGCGCACGGATTTCGGCAGGCTTTTTTACCGCCATGCTCCAGGTCGCCCCACGCCGGGGCCGCGCGTTTACGTCTGCGGATTTCCAGTCCGGCCGCCGCGTTGCCGTCGTGAGCTACGGGTTCTGGAAAGCGCACCTCGGCGGCAGCCCCGGTGCGCTCGGGCGCGTGCTGCACCTGAACGGCCAGCCCTACGCCGTAGTTGGCATTCTTGGCCGCGAGTTCGACGTTCCCGCGGGCACTGACATCTTCTTGCCGCTTCATTACACGCCGCTCGAGTGGAGTACGACCTGGCGCCAGGTGGAAAACGGCCCTTCCTCCGCTTGGGGCTCCAGCTCGGGGGCAGCGGAGCTGGTCGTGTGGGCGAGACTGCGTTCGCCGGTGTCCTGGCAGAGGGCCAATGCCGAGCTGGCGGCACTGTCGCACGGCCTGCCCGAAGGGGGTGCGCCAGCACCGCGACTCAGCGCGCAACCTGTAAACAACTGGGTCAACGGCAATATCACCCCGATCTTTGCCGACACCCTGTTGGGAGCGATGGCGTTTCTTTTATTGCTGGCCTGTGCCAACGTCGCCAACATGAACCTGGCGCGTGCCTCCGCGCGCCGGCATGAGCTGGCGCTGCGGGCAGCCCTCGGGGCCAGTGGTTGGCGGCTGATGCAGATGACGCTGATCGAGTCGCTCGTTCTGGCCTTGCTGGGGGGGGTGCTGGGCATTGCCATGGCGCGCCCCATGCTGCGGCTGCTGGGCACCGCTGCGCCCAAGGGCTTCAGTGCCAACGTGACCGGCTATAGCCGCATTGGATTGAACTATCACGGCATGCTGCTGGCGCTTGTCATTTGTGCTGGCGCGGGAATCCTGTCGGGGCTGGCTCCCGCCTGGCGCGTGTTGCGCGATCGGGAAGGTCTCAAGCCCGTGCACGCTGCTCCGGGCCGGAACGGCAGCGAGGGTGGCCGCGCGCGGCAACTCCTGGTGGGAGCGCAGGCCGCGCTGGCGCTCGTTTTGTTGACGTGCACCGCGCTGATGATGACCAGTTTTTCTCATTTTGCGTCCGGCGCACGGCGCTTTCGCCCCGGTGGTGTGCTCACCTTCGCCGTCAACTTGCCCGCTACGCGCTATGCCACCGCGGCGCAGCGCGTGGAGTTCTACCGGAACCTGCTACAGCGCCTGCACGCAATCCCTGGGGTTCAATCTGCCGTGGCGCTGACCACCACGCCGTTTTCCAACGACGGAACCAACTGGATCACCTACGCCGAGGCCAGTGCACCAACATCCGCGCACAGCGCCGTCGAGCAGGATGTCAGCCCCGGCTATTTTGCCGCGCTCCACATTGACCTGCTGGGCAGACGCTTCCGCGTGGACGATACCGCCTCGGCGCCGGGCATCGTTATCGTCAGCGCTACCGTCGCCCGCTTGCGCTGGCCTGGCCAGTCTGCCATTGGGAAGCACTTGCGCCTCGGCAAACACAGTCCCTGGCTCACCGTGGTTGGCGTCGCCGCCGATGCGGAATACTCCTGGGAGAACCAGGGCGCTACGGCGGCCATCTATCGCCCTCTGCAACAGGCAGCGCCAGCCAGTTCCATCCTTGCCGTGCGTAGCCAAACCCCTCCGGCGAGTCTGGCGGCGGCCGTGCGCAGTCAAGCGGCGCAGTTGGATCCGCGCTTGCCCCTGCTGAATCTGAGGTCGTTGCAAGCCGATATCGCCTTTGGTCTGGCGCCCATCTACTTGGTCGGCTACATGATGTCCGCGCTCGGCGTGATCGCCTTGATTCTGGCGCTCGCGGGGCTTTACGGCGTGGCGGCCTACAGCGCTCAGCGCCGCCTGCGTGAGATGGGCGTGCGGGCCGTTTGCGGCGCGCGGCCAAGCCAACTGATCGGCCTGATGGTGAGCCGCGGTATGCGCGCGGTGCTGACAGGACTGGCGCTCGGGGTTATCGGAGCGGTGCTGTTCGAGCGTGTCTCGGCGGGCTTTTTTTTCGGCGTACAACCAGGCGATCCCTGGCCGCTGCTGGGTGCGGCGGCCCTGCTGGTGATCACGGCCCTGGCGGCCAGCTATCTGCCCGCACGGCGAGCGGCCGCCAGCGATCCCATGCGGGTGCTGCGCGAGGAGTAGCCGTCTATTGCCCCACCGCCTTGCGGAAGTATTTGTGGTACCAGGCGAGAATCTGGGTGCGTCCTTCGTAGCCGTGCCAGGGGTCATGGCTGGGCTCACCGAAAATGGCCTGCGCCAGCGGCCCGTGGTCATCGCCGGGGAAGGTAACCAGCCGCACCGGGACCCCATCCTCGAACAGCGCGCGGTACTCTTCTTCCGACTGTCCCAGCGGATCGGTGGTGTCCGCCTGCCCTTGCAGCAGCAGCATCGGCGTCTTGGCGTTCTTCGCGTACGAGAGGCCCGATTGCCGCCAGGCGTCCTGCGGGCGCTGCCACGGCCGCCCGAAAAACCAGCGGTCGTAGCTCCAGCCGCGCTCAGTGCCGTACTCGCTGTACTGATCAATCACCGGCGCACCGGCGACAATGGCGGCAAAGCGATCGCTTTTGCCTTCGATGAAGCCCGCCATCTCGCCGCCGTAGCTGTAGCCGAACATGCCGAGCCGTTTGGCATCGACCGGCTCGTGCGCCAGCGCCCAATCGAGCCCGGCCATCTCGTCCTGAAAATCCTTGCCGCCCAGATCGTTGCGGTCGGCGGCGGTGAACTGCCATCCGTAGCCGGTGCTGCCGCGCGGGTTGATCTCCAGCACCGCCCAGCCCTGCGCGGTCAAAAACTGGATGAAGGGATCGAAGCCTTCGGTGAATGCGCCCGTAGGCCCGCCGTGGGCGCGCAGAATCATGGGCGATTTGCCACCGATGACGGGCGCGCCGTTCGCACAGGCAGCGGGCGGGTAATACAGGCCATGGATGGTCTGGTTGTCTGGCCCTTGCCACGACACAGGCGTCGCGGCGCGCCATCCGGTCTGCGCCCAGTCGGGGTTGTTGTGGCTGAGCACGGTGCCCTTCGCCTGCGGCGTGGGCGCGTAGACGATTTGCGGCATCTGGCCGGTTGACTGCGCGATGAACACCCAACCCGTCTGGCGGTGGTTGGTGCTGAAGCCGCTCGCCATGGCGGTGGCCGCCGGCTGCCAGCGCGGAGCATCGCTGTTCACAGCCAGCGTGACCAGCGCACGGCGGGTGTGGCGCTGCGCTTCCACGTAGAGGGCGCTCCCGTCGCGCTTCCATACCAAACCGCCGTAGCCGCTCATCGCCCATGGGGTCGCGCCACTCAAGTCGTGGGCGGCATCGCCATTGGTCCCGATGACGTAGACGTCGCTGACGCCAGGCGGGGTGTCGTGCTCCGACTGCGCCATGTAGGCGATCTGCTGTCCATTGGGTGAAAATGAAAAAGCATGAATGGTCGCTGGAGTGCCGGCCAGCGTACGGACCTCGCTGGGGTTGGCGAGGGAGACGATTTCGAGCTTGGAGCTGGGCGGCAGCTCGGCGTGGTTTTCCGCCGGGCTCAGGCTGATGGCGAGCTGGCCGGAATCGGGGCTCCAGGCAAACCCTTCCGCCTCTTGTGATCGCGGCGTCAGCGCCTGCACATGTTGATCGGCGAACGAGTACAGCCAAATGCGGTTGGGGTTGCGGTCCTGGCCCACGATGACGGCATCCTTCTTGTCTTTCTTTTCTTGCTTTTCCTGCTCGGTTTGCGGCTGCCGGGCGCTGAAAACCAGCCATTTTCCATCGGGCGCAATCTCGAATCGGCCGGGACTGAGCTCCAGCTTCCCGGTCTTGAGCGCGAGCGGCGCCGCTTCGCCCCCGGCGATGGGCAGCCGATAGAGTTGATGCGTCTTGCCGCGCCGGGCGGTAAAGTAGATCGCCTTGCCGTCGGGCGCCCAGGCGGGCGAGCTCTCTCCGAACTTGTCCGATGACGGTGAGAAGGTGATTTGGCGCGCCGGCGCCGAGCCGTCTACCGGCGCCATCCACAGATGGCTGGCAGCGCCGTCGGCAGTCGATTCATGCTGCACCCAGACGGCCAGCTTGCCATTGGGCGACAACTGCGGATCGCTCACGGTGGCGTAGTCGCGCATTTGTGCGTTGGTCACGCAGGTGGTGAATTTGGGGGTTTGCGCCAGAGCCAATCCAGCGGTGAGCACAAGGACGCCAGTAAGCCGCAACATAGCTTGCATTAGACCAAAGCCCCCGCCGCAAGGCAACGATATGGTAATATGGCCATATCGCAAAAACGAAAACTACGTTCGAGGTCGACGACGAACTTTGGCATCGCGCCAAGAGAGTAGCGCTGGAGCGCGGCATTACCATGCGCGAGATGGTCGAGAACAGCCTGCGTTGGGCAATCGTCGCGCTGCCCCAGCAGCGCATGCGCGAGCGTAGGGAGGCGGAACAGAACAGGAGCAAATGAAAGCCACCGTCGAAATCGATAACACACTGCTGCGGCAGGTCAGGCGCATTGCAACCGAGTTCGGGTTCACCTTGCGCGAGTTGGCAGAGCCAGGTTTGCAGCGTGAAATTGCGGTACCAGCGCGGGCGGGGCATCGAGTCGAGCTCCCCGTAAGCCGTTCGCGGTGGCCGGAGGGTTTGGATATTTCAAGCCGCGAAAAAATGTGGGAGTGGATCGAGGCTGAGCCCCGTGAGGATCAACTCTAGCGCGTGGTCGCCATCGACACAAACCTGCTTGTTTACGCCTTCGAGTGGTCTTCTCCTGAGCACCAGCGCGCTCGCGACGCTGTGTACGGGGTTGCGGAAGCGGGCCGCGGGTTCGGCGTAGCGCTGGCGGTCGCGGCCGAATTCTGGAACGTGGTCACAAGACCCCTGGGCACAAGGCCACGCGCCAGTGCCGCCGAAGCGTGCCTGTTTTTGGAGAAACTGGAGGAGTTGGGAGCGCAGATTTGGTCACCGCTGCCGGGATTTGGCCCGCGTCTGATCAGGTCAGCGCGAGCTGAGGGCATTGCCGGCCGGCGAATCTTCGACTGGCAGATTGCGCTGACTGCGATCGAGCACGGCGCCACTGAACTCTGGACCCACGATCACAGTTTCCGCGCTCCCGCGGGCCTGCGCGTGATTGATCCGCTCGGTTAGAGCAAAAACAGCCCTGCTGCAGCATCGCCGACCGTACTGCCTGCGACTCAAAGACAGGCTGTGCCTGTGGGCTACAGCAGCGCTCCTGCGAGAATCATCTCCCGTGCCGCCTCCAGATCGGGCGCCTGAATCCGGTCCCGCCCCAGCGGCGGAATCCGCTTGCGCACCACCTCGAGCACCGCCTGCAGCTTGCGGCTGGGCAGCAGCGGCTCAACGTGCTTGAGCGCATGCGATGCGGCGACCAGCTCAATGCCAAGCACGGCGGCGGTATTAGCGACCACTTGCTGCAGCTTGAGCGCGGCGCCCATGCCCATGGAAACGTAATCTTCCTTGTTGCCCGACGTGGTGATGCTGTCGACCGACGCCGGATGAGCGAGTACGCGGTTTTCGGCCACCAGGGCTGCGGCCGTGACTTGGGCCATCATCAGCCCGGAGTTGAGCCCGGCATCGGGCGCCAGAAACGCTGGCAGACCCTCGTTGAGCGCGGGGTTCACGAGGCGTTCGGTGCGTCGCTCGGAAATGCCGGCCAGGCCGCACAATGCAATCGCCAGAAAGTCGAGTCCATAGGCGAGCGGCTCGCCGTGAAAATTGCCGCCGCTCAAAACATCCCCGCTCGCCGCGCCTCCGGGCGTGGGGAACACCAGCGGGTTGTCCACCGCCGCGTTGGCCTCATTGGTAAACGTAGTGCGGACGAACGCCAGGGTATCGCGCACGGCGCCATGCACCTGCGGCATACAGCGCAGGCTATAGGCATCCTGCACCCGGCTGCAGTGCAGGTGCGAGCGCCGGATGGGGCTGCCGGCGATCAGCCGCCGCAGCTTTTCAGCCGAGACGATCTGTCCGCGCTGTCCGCGTACGTCTTGCAGCCGTGCGTCAAATGCCACGGGCGTGCCGCGCAGCGCTTCGAGCGAGAGTGCGCCCACGACTTCGGCTGATTCCACCAGCCGCTCCGCGGTGAGCAGGCTGAGCGTGCCGCACGCCAGCATGGCGTTGGTGCCGTTGAGCACCGAAAGCCCTTCTTTCGCTTCGAGCGTCAAGGGGCGCAGTCCGGCTAGTTTCAGTGCTGCCGCGCCACGCATCACGCGGCCATTGCACTCCGCCTCGCCTTCGCCGATGAGCACCAGAGCGAGGTGCGCGAGTGGCGCCAGATCGCCGCTGGCTCCCACCGATCCCTGGCTGGGTACGATGGGGTGCACGCGCCGGTTCAGCAGCGCGCACAGTGCTTCAACCACTTTGGGCCGCACCCCGGAAAATCCTTTGGCCAGAGAATTGGCACGCAGCAGCAGCATGGCGCGCACCACCGGCGACGGCAGTGGCGCCCCCACCCCGCAGGCATGGCTGCGGATCAGGTTCAGTTGCAGTTCGCGAATTTTATCCGGTGCGATCCGCACATCACTGAGGCGCCCGAGCCCGGTGTTGATGCCATAAGCCGGCACATCCTTGCCGAGTGCGGCCTCAACCACGGCGCGGGTGCGGCGCAGTCTGGGTGCCGCGCTCGCGGCCAGGCGCACCTTGCGGTCGTGGTTGGCGACTTCCTCGACCTGTTCGAGCGTTAGGCCTGCGCCTTTCAACTCCAGAAATTGCGGCATGATTCAGTCTCCTTCAACCGGCAAACGGTATTTTTCCGGCACTGCGCACGCCTGAAACTCGCGGTCAATGCACACGTGCACGGTTTCACCTTCGGCCAGCAGCACATTGTCGCTGGCCCGCAGGGCTTCGTACTGAAAGCGGATGATCGGTCCGCGCTGGCTCGACACCTTCGTGCGGATGGTCACGATGTCGTCATAGCGTGCGGGCGCCTTGTAGCGGCAGCGCGCTTCGACCACTGCCACGATGCAGTTGTCGGCTTCCATGTCCGTGTAGTTGATGCCGTTCTGGCGCAGGTGCTCGACGCGCCCCACCTCAAACCACACCAGGTAGTTGGCGTGATACACCACCCCCATCTGGTCGGTTTCAGCGTAGCGGACCCGCACTTGAGTTTCGGTGACGTTCATTCCCTGGGTGCCGAGGCGTAGTCCGGTTCCGGTGCAGCCAGATAGTGTGCGATGGCCGCATCCCATTTCCCCTGTGCTTTGAGGATGAACTCGATCACGTCGCGTGCCGCGCCCTCGCCGCCGCTGTGCCGTGCGACAAAATGAGCGGCGGTACATACCTCGGCGCGCGCATTGGCGGGCGCGGCCGCGAATCCGGCGGCGCGCAACATCGGCAAATCGACAATATCGTCTCCCATGCAGCAGGTTTCCTCCGCTGTGCATCCGCTGAGCTGGCACAGCTCCTGCAGCATGTCGCCTTTGCGGTCCACCCCCTGGCGTACGTAGTCCATGCGCAGATCGCGCGCACGCAACGCCAGCGATGCCGAGGTGCGTTTGGTGATCACGCCGGTCTTCAGCCCGGCGCGGCGGGCCAGGGCAATGCCAATACCATCATGCGCGCTGAAGCCCTTGACCTCAATCAACCCTTCCGCGGCGCCATCACTGGGGATATACCAAAGCACGCCGTCGGTAAGCACGCCGTCCACATCGAACAGGATGAGGCGGACCGAGCGCGCGCGCGCAACCGCATCAGGACTCGTCATGGTCAAATCATCTCCGTGGTCCACAAATCGTGCAAGTGGACAATGCCCAACAGCCGCCGCTCGCCGAAGACTACCGGCAGGCATGTGATTTTACGCGCTTCCATCACGTGCAGTGCCGCCGGCGCCAGCAACTCCGGCGCAATCGTCGCCGGCTCGCGCGTCATATACTCCTGCGCCGCCAGCTCGACCGCTTGTGCGCCGCGCGCCTGGAACAGCCGCCGCAGATCGCCATCGGAGATGACTCCTGCCAGCTTGCCGGCACTATCCACAACGCAGGCCATGCCGAAGCCCTTGCGGCTCATTTCGTAGACCACGTCGGCAAACCCGCAACCGGGCGCAACCTGAGGCAGAGCCTCACCCTGATGCATCAGCTCCGACACCGGCTTCAGCCGTTTGCCCAGAACGCCGCCAGGATGCAAGTCGGCGAAATCGCGCGAGCTGAATCCACGCTGTTCGGCAACCGCGAGCGCCAGCGCGTCACCCATGGCGAGTGCGGCGGTAGTTGAGGCGGTCGGTGCGAGGCCGAGCGGGCAGGCTTCTTCCGGCACGCTGACATCAAGATGCGCCTGGGCAGTGCGTGCCAGCAGCGATTGCGGCGCGCCGGTGAGCGCAATGGTCGGTATGCCCAGTCGTTGAATCGGCGCTAAAAGGTTCACAATCTCCGGGGTTTCTCCGCTCTGCGAGAGCGCGACCACGACATCACCAGGCACCAGCATGCCCAGATCGCCATGCAGCGCTTCGGCCGGATGGAGAAACAGCGCTGGCGATCCGGTCGAGCTGAGCGTGGCTGCGATCTTGCGTGCGACAAGGCCGCTTTTGCCCATGCCGGTGACGACGACGCGCCCCTGACAGCCCAGTACCAGCGCCACCGCGCGCTCAAAGTCCGCGCCAATGCGCTCGACGAGCGCGGCCACGGCCGCCGCTTCGACCGCCAATACCCGTTTTGCCGCCTCTTGCACCGGTTCTGCCATTGCCTGAAGCAACCATCGTAGCATTCACTCCAGTTGCCAACCGCGCGCCCGCAACCTCTAACCTGTAACCTGTAGCCTGTAAGCTGTAACCTTATAATCATGGACGCGGATGTGATCATTGCCGGCGCGGGGCTGGTGGGTCTGGCGCTGGCGCGCGAGTTGTCCGGGCATGGCCTGCGCGTGATGATCTTCGATGCCGGAGCGGCCGCGCGCCAATCGTCGTGGGCGGGAGCGGGTATGCTTTCCGGACGCCAGACCAGCGATCCGCGTTTGCGTCCGCTCGCCATTGCCAGCGCACGCCTCTATCCCACCTGGGCGGCAGGGTTAGAGCGTGAAACGGGTATGATCATTGGCTATCGCCCCGGCGGTGCGTTGTTTCTGGCCAGCGCATCGCATCCAGCTCCCGCCCCGCAACTGGAGGGCTGGCAAAAAGTGCAGCCCGCACAGCTTGCCGATCTCGAACCGCAACTTCGTTGCACTGCGAGTATGGAAGCCTGGCTTATTGCCGACGATCACAGCGTCGACAATCGCGCCCTCTCTGCCGCTCTCCTGGCCTCGGTCCGTGCCCGCAGTCTTGCCCTGATCGAAAACGCCCCCGTCAGCACCATCGCGGCGCAACCGGGCGGCGGGCTGGTGGTCACCGCCGCCGGTGAGCGCCATCATGCCCCGGTGGTGGTGAATGCCGCCGGCGCGTGGGCCTCACAAATCGCCGCACCGGTTTCGGTGCCCGTGCGGCCGCGCAAAGGCCAAATGCTGCGCCTGCACAGCGCGAGTGTTGCTTTGCGCCACGTGATCGAAAGTGAAGACGTGTATCTGGTGCCGCGCGCCAACGGGCGAGTGATTGTGGGCGCCACCGTCGAAGATGTCGGCTTTGCTCCTGAGCTCGATCCCGGCTGCCTGGCCGCCTTTCGCCGTAGCGCCGTCGCGCTGGTTCCGGCACTGGCTGATGCCAGAGTGGAGGAAGCCTGGGCCGGTTTCCGCCCCTGCTCGAGCGATGAACTGCCGATTCTGGGGCCGACAAGTTGCCCCGGCTACTGGCTGGCCGCCGGTCACTATCGTGACGGCATTCTGCTGGCGCCGATCACCGCGAAAATCATTACTTCGGCGATCACCAAAGGCTACCTGACCAGCGCCCTCGATCTAAAACCGTTCCGCCCTGGCCGGTTTGCTGCCGCCTGACGCGGGGTCTCGCGCCAGTCAATAGCCCGCCGCTGGCGGCGCCGTGGCCGGATGCGAGTCCAGTTGCCGCAGCAACGGCGTAGCTGCGGTTGGGGTGGTCACGCCCTTGCCGCTGAGAATGTCCTGCACGTTGCTGTGTTTGCCGTATAGGGCCTCGTTCCCCGTCGTATCGGGCTGTACCACCGCGCCGCTGATGCTGATGCCGGCAAACGCGCCCTTGCTGCGGCCGTAGGTCAGAATTTCCGAGTTGAGCTTGATGTCAGTGCCCGCCGCCACATGGCGGCCGACCGGGCCGGCTGCGGCGGCTGCTTCCGCGCCCACCCGGAATTTACTGCTCAGAAGGCTGTTCAATTGTGCGCGGCTGCCCATCACCATAATGATGTCGCTCGATTGCGCCCCGATCTGCAGGCCCCAACTCCCGCCGCCTATGGTTACAAACAGCGGCGGTCCCCACTTTTGCCCGGCCTCGCTGCGGCAGGTTGCGATTCCCTTGCCATAGTTGGCCCCGAACATGAACGCGCCCTTCTTCATCCCTGGAATGATCACAATGCAGTGCGCTCCATCGAGAATTTCGTCTGGGATGGCGTGATCGGGCGTAGCCATGATCTGCTGAAACACCTGAGATGCACTTTTGAGCCGCGCCAGATCATCCGTGCGCGTGCTCGTGGCGTGTAGCCAGGCCGGTGCGATCACAGCGCACGCCATGGCGCATGCTGCTAAAGCGGTAAAGGCAGTCCGAATACGCATAAAAACCCCCTGCCGAACTGGAGATTGGATGCCAGAAAAGCGGACTAAGGCTGCATTACCTTTGCAGCAGCCGGTTGAGTTCGGTCAGAAACTCACCGACGTCTTTGAAATCCATGTAAACAGAAGCAAACCGCACGTAAGCCACTTTATCGATTTGGAGCAGCCGTTCCATCAGGAGCTGTCCAATGGCGCTGGTCGGGGCTTCGCGGTCGGGTGCATCGACAATCCGCGCTTCGGCTTCGTTCACAATGGCTTCGAGCTGACTCATGGAAATGGGCCGCTTCTCGCCCGCGTGCAGCAGGCCAGTGAGGACTTTCTGGCGCTCGAATTTTTCACGACGGCCATCTTTCTTCACCACCATGTAGGGGATCTCGTCCAGCCGTTCGTAGGTGGTGAATCGCTTTTCGCAGGCCAGGCATTCGCGCCGCCGGCGGATGGACTCACCCTCCTTGCTTTCCCGCGAGTCCACCACGCGATCTTCCAGATGTCCGCAAAAGGGGCAACGCATGGCGGAATTCTAACCTAATTTGTGGAAATCCAGGCCTGCGACCGCATGCGGGTCTTCGCGCCAATCGGCGCGTACGAGTACCCTCAGTTGCAATAAGATGTGGAGGTTCAATGCGGCTTCAAGCTGCTGCCGCGCGCCCGAGCCGATGCGCCGGATGGTGGCGCCGCCATGTCCTACCAGGGCTGCCTTTTGTCCCTGGCGCTCGCAAATCAACACCGCTTCGATCACCCGCAACGGCTTGCCTCGCGATCGCCGCATGCGGTCGGCTTCAATCCGCACCGCCAGTGCATGCGGAATTTCAGCGTGCATCGCCAGCATGGCCTGCTCGCGAATGATCTCCGAAATCCAAAAGTTCTCGGGCTGATCGGTGGTCTGTTCCGCAGGAAAATACTCCGGACCCTCCGGCAGTGCAGCAAACACGAGGCGTTGCAACTCTTTCAGGTTCTTGCCCTTCAGCGCGGAAATGGGCATGACTTCAGCAAACGGGTAGCGCTCGCGGTTGGCCGCAATCAAAGGCAGGAGCGCGTCCTGGTGCGGCAGCAAATCCATTTTGTTCATCACCAGAAATACCGGCGGAGCGTTGTCTCCGCGCAGCAAATCCAGCGCCATGGCATCTTCGCTGCCCCACGCCCGTGTCACATCGCACATAAACAGAGCCAGGTCACGCCCCTCGAGTGCTGCTCCCACGCTGCGCGTCAGCCCGCGCCCGAGCGGCCCGCGGCCACGGTGCACACCCGGGGTATCCACAAACACGGCTTGCCCCTGGGCGGTATGCACCACGCCCAGCAGGTGGGTGCGCGTCGTCTGCGGATGGGGCGTAACGGCAGCGATTTTTCGTCCCACCAGCGCATTGACCAGCGTGCTTTTGCCGGTGTTCGGGCGCCCGACGAGTGTGACAAATCCGGAGTGAAACATCACGAAATGGCACGCGCGATTAAAAAGGCCGCCGTTGCCGCCAAACCGCCGATCACCGCGGTCTGAATCGCAGCACGAAGCGGGTGGCCGCCGGTGAATCGTCCCTTGACGTAGCCGAATACCAGCAACGCCGTGCCCGTCACGCCAATCGAAGCCAGCAAAGCCGCGTGCAGCGACAGCGTACTGAAATACGGCGCCAGCGGAATCAACCCACCGACGACGTAGGCGCCCGCAATGGTCGATGCACTGGCCCAGGCGCGCCCCGGCTCGGGAGCCTCCAGCCCCAGTTCAAAGCGCATCATGAAGTCACGCCAGGCGCGCGGGCGCTCGGCCAGCGCCACCGTGACGCGCGTGCTTTCCTCAACGCTCATGCCATAGGCCTGCAGAATCTCGGCGACTTCTTCCCGCTCATCCGCCGGCCGCTCGACAATTTCGCGCTCTTCGCGCGCCAGCTCGCTCGCATAGTGCTCGGCATCGCTGCGGGCGGCCAGATACCCGCCCAAGCCCATCGCGATCGATCCCGCGGCAATTTCGGCCAGCCCCGCGGTCACCACAATCCGGCTGCTCAGCGCCGCTCCACTCAGCCCCGCCGCCAGCGCAAACGGCACCGTCAGCCCGTCCGACATCCCGATGACTAAATCGCGCAGACGGGCGCTGCCCCGGAAATGATGCTCGATGTGCTGTTGCGGCTGGGCAGGCATGGGCGCGGAAACCGCAGAGGCAGGCGTGCTCACGTTATGATGCTATCAGCTTTTGCAGGCGCATCACGGCGATAATAGCCTATAGAAGCCGCTATGCCTCCGCGCCGTCCCCACAATCACCAGTTGGTGCGCCTGTTCGGTATTGATATCCAGTTCCACCTGAGCTGGATTTTGATCCTCGGGCTCATTGGCATCACCCTGGCGAGCTACTTTGCCGGTACCGATCCCCAGTGGACGCAGCTTGCCGTCGTGCTGGCTGCGGCGGCAACCACGATCCTGTTTTTTGCCTCGGTCGTGCTCCACGAGCTCGCCCACAGTCTGGTCGCGCGCGCCAAGGGGCTGCCCGTGCATGTCATTACACTATTTGTATTTGGCGGCGTCAGCGAGCTCACCCGCGAGCCTGACGATGCCGGCACCGAGTTCAAAATTGCTATTGCCGGACCGTTGTGCTCTCTGCTGATCGGCGCCCTCTGCCTGCTCTGGGCCCGGTCGGGTAACCTCCACGCACCCGTGTACGCGGTGTCGGAGTGGCTCGGCTACATCAACCTGCTGCTGGCGGCGTTCAATCTGATTCCTGGATTTCCGCTGGATGGCGGCCGGGTGCTGCGCGCCATTCTCTGGAGCTCCAATCGTGATTTCGTGAAGTCCACGCGCTGGGCCACTCAGATCGGCAAAGCCTGCGCCATCGGCTTTATCCTGTGGGGCGTGTTCCAGTTCTTCAGCGGCAGCGGCATTGACGGCATCTGGCTCGCCTTCATTGGATGGTTTCTGTTCAGCGCCGCCGACCAGAGCTGGCGGCAAACGGCGATCCAGGACGCTCTCGGTCATTACACCGTGCGTGACCTCGAAACGCCATTTTTCTCGCGCGTCACACCCGGCATCAACCTCGAAGATTTCATCGCCGAACTCGCCAACCAGCATCAGTTCCGCGCCAGCCTCGTGATGGATACCAACGATCACCTCGTGGGTATTGTCACCGCCGCCGATCTGTCCCGCGTCCCCCGCGAACGCTGGGGCACGACCCTCGTGCGCGATATCATGGTGCCGCGCCAGGAAATGGCGACGGTCATGCCCGGGGAGGGGCTGCACGCGGCTTTGCGGAAAATGGTCGAGCACGACGTCGGCCAGCTTCCGATTCTCGCCAATGGCGGCGTCCGCGGCATCATCCGCCGTGATCGCATCGTGCAGTTGCTGCAAACAACGTTGTCCGGAGGAAAATCATGAGTGCTGCCACTACTGTCCGGGTTGGCGCGAGCCGCCCACCGGAACGCCACGGCGGGGAAGCGTTTGGTGCGCCGGGAATTCCGCCGCGGTGGACGCGCGGCGGCAAAGATGCCATCGGCACCGCCTATGCCGCTTCCAGCCGTGTCTGGTTCACGATGGCGCAGGGCACGCTCACCGAAATCTACTTTCCCACCCTCGATCGGCCGCAGGTGCGCGATCTCCAGTTCCTGTTCACCGATGGCAAAACGTTTTTCCATGGCGAGCGCCACGATTGCGATTTCCACGTTGAAGATCTCGCGCAGGAAGCGCTCGGTTTCCGCATCACCACGGAAGATCGCCAGGGACGCTATCGCTGCCATAAGGAGCTGATCGCCGACCCCCATCAGAGCTGTGTGCTGTTGCACACAACGCTGGAAACGAGCCCTGCCCTGGCACACAGCCTGCGCTTGTTTGTCCTCTGCGCACCGCATATGGACGGTATCGGCTGGCATAACTTTGGCGAAGTCTCCGAAGTTGCCACGCGCCCGATTCTTCTCGCCCATCGTGACTCGACCTGGATGGCGTTGGGCGCCACCCTGCCTCTGCTGCATGGCTCGGCTGGCTTCGTGGGCCGCAGCGACGGCTGGAGCGATCTCGCCGCACATCTGCAGCCCACGCTCAGCTTCGATACCGCCAGCGATGGCAACGTGGCGCTCACCGCCGAACTCGACTTGAGCGTGGGGCGCGAGTTCGTCGTCGGCTTGGCCTTCGGCGATACCCGCCAGGCGGCGATCAACACTTTGCTGCAAAGCCTCGATCAACCCTTTGCCGACGCCCGCGATCGCTTCTGTGAGCAATGGCATCGTACCTGCGTGCATCGCAAGCCGCTCAGCGCGTGCTCTCAGGATGGCGGCGCCCTGTACCAGCGCAGCGTGAGCCTGCTGCTCGCGCATGAAGACAAAACCTACCCCGGCGCCATGATCGCCTCGCTCTCGATTCCCTGGGGCGAAGCCAAAGGCGATGACGACCTGGGCGGCTACCACCTCGTCTGGACGCGCGACATGGTGCAAAGCGCTACCGGCCTGTTGGCCAGCGGTGATCACACTACGGCTCGCCGCGCGCTCGTGTACCTGGCCGCTTCCCAGCATAAAGATGGCGGATTTGCGCAGAATTTCTGGGTCAACGGCACCCCCTATTGGCAGGGCATCCAGCTCGACGAGGTGGCCTTTCCCGTTCTGCTCGCCTGGCGCCTGCGTCGCGAGGGTGCACTGCACGACATCGATCCCTACCCCATGGTGGCGCGTGCCATCGGCTATATGCTCCGCCATGGTCCGGCCACTCCCGAGGAACGCTGGGAAGAAGCTGGCGGCTACTCGCCCTCCAGCCTCGCCGTTCACATCGCCGCGCTGGTGTGCGCCGCCGATCTCGCCCGCGCTCATGGCAATGCCAAATTGGCGCAGTTGGCCCTCGAATATGCCGACTTTGTCGAAAGCCATCTCGACGCCTGGACGGTGACCACACAAGGCGGTGTTGTTCCCGGCATTCGCCGTCATTACATCCGCATCAACCCGGCGCCGCGCATTGGCGTCGGCGCCGATGAAGACCCCAACTCCGCCATTCTCCACATCAACAACATCGCCCCCGGTCTGCCCTGCGATTTTCCCGCACGCGACATCGTCGATGCCGGTTTTCTCGAGCTCGTCCGCTATGGCATTCGCGCCGGCGGCGATCCGCTCATCGAAGATTCCCTGCGCGTGGTCGATGCCGTGCTGAAAGTGTCGACTCCCTTCGGCGATTGCTGGCGCCGTTACAATCACGACGGCTATGGCCAGCACCCCGACGGCGCCGCCTACACCGGTTGGGGACGCGGTGGCGCATGGCCGCTGCTCACCGGCGAGCGGGGTCATTACGAACTGGCCGCAGGCCGCGATGCCGCCCCTTACGTGCGTGCCATGGAGCGGCTGGCGAATCACATGCATATGCTGCCCGAGCAAATCTGGGATCTTCCCGATCTCCCTCGCCAGTTCTTATTCTTTGGCCGCCCGAGCGGCAGCGCCATGCCGCTTTTATGGGCGCATGCCGAGTATGTCCGCCTCTTGCGTTCGCTGAGCGACGGGGTTGTTTTTGACTTGATTCCGGAAGTAGCCGACCGCTACAGCCGCGCTTCCGGCAAGCGTGGTCCCTTGCTCGAGGTTTGGAAGTTCCATCGCCAGGTTGCCCGCATGCAGGCCGGCGCCACGCTGCGCGTGCAAGTGGAAGAGCCATTTTACCTGCACTATAGCCTGGACGAATGGTCCACCGTGACCGACCTGCGCTCAACCGCCACCGAATGCGGCTTCGAATACGTCGACATCCCCACGCGCCCAGCCCAGAAGGCTCCGGTGCGCTTCACCATGCGCTACGTTCACGACGGCCACTGGCAAGGCCAGGATTTTGCGGTTACGATAAACAACTGAAAGCTGAAAACTGACAGCTGAAAGCTCCTATGAAATTGACACCTGGAAAACTGAAAGGCATGAACGCAGTCTCCGACCAACGCGGCGTCATCGCTGCCGCGGCCATGGATCAGCGCGGAAGCTTGCAGAAGGCATTGGCGAAAGAAAAGGGTAGTCCGGCACAACCGGCCATGATGGAAGAATTCAAGGTGGCCGTCAGCAAGGCGCTCACCCCGCATGCCAGCGCCATCTTGCTCGACCCCGAGTACGGCTTGCCCGCCGCCAAAGCCCGCGCCAAAAATGCCGGACTGCTGCTTGCCTACGAGCAAAGCGGCTATGACAACACCCAGCCCGGCCGCCTCCCCGATTTGCTGCCGCACTACTCCGCGCACCGCCTGCAGGCCGACGGCGCCGATTGCGTCAAGGTGCTTCTCTACTACACGCCCTCCGAAAAGGCGCCGATCAACGACATCAAACACGCCTTCATCGAGCGCATTGGCGCCGAATGCCGCGCCGCCGACATTCCCTTCTTCCTCGAGTTTGTCGGCTACGATCCTGACGGCGGCGATGAAAAGGGAATCGACTATGCCCGCAAAAAGCCCGAAGTCGTGCGCGGCAGCATTGCCGAGTTCGGCAAGGAAATTTATGGCGTTGATGTACTGAAGGTCGAGATTCCAGTCAACACCAAATTCGTCGCCGGCACGGCTGCCTGCGCTGGCCCTTCGGCTTACAGCAAGGCCGAGGCCCTCGACCACTTCCGCGCCTCGGCCGCGGCTGCGCGCAAGCCTTTCATCTATCTCAGCGCTGGCGTCAGCAACGCTGAGTTCACCGAAAGTCTGGGCCTGGCCGCCGCCGCCGGCGTCAAGTTCAGCGGCGTGCTCTGCGGCCGCGCGACCTGGAAGGACGGTATTGCGGTCTACGCCCGCGAGGGTCTGGCGGCATTTGAAAAATGGCTCGCCACCACCGGGTGCGCTAACATCGAAGCCGTGAATCGCAGCCTTCAGGCCGCTACCCCCTGGTTTGCCGCCTACGGCGCGGCCAGCGCCGCCGCCTTGGCTTAATGGCCACGGGGGGTCCCGCGCCGATTGTAGGCCTGTACTTGTCGGCGCCGTTTTGCCGCTCCAAGTGCAGCTATTGCAATTTCGCCAGCCAAGTGTATCCGGTTGCGGTCTACCGCGAATATTGCGATCTCCTGGCTCGCGAAATTGAGCTTGCTGCTGCCAGCGACGATCTCATCGGTACCACCGTCGACACCATCTATTGGGGCGGCGGCACGCCCACGCTGTTGCCGCCGGATGGTTTTGCAAGCATCATCGCCGCCATTCGCCGTACGTTCGTGCTGGCGCCCGGCTGTGAGCACACCGTCGAAGCTGCTCCCGGAACCCTCGATTCGCATCGTCTCGATGTCCTCACCTCCGCCGGTGTCAACCGCCTCAGCCTGGGTGCACAATCGTTTCACGATGCCGAACTGCGCGCCGTCGGACGCCTGCACCGCGCGGCTACGGTTGCCGACGACATTGCCCGCGCCCGCTCTGCGGGTATCACCAACTGCAACCTCGATCTGATCGCCGGCCTTCCGCACCAAACGACTGCCACGTTTCGCATCTCCGTCGAGCGCGCCCTCGAGACCGGCGCCCCGCACGTTTCCGTCTACATGCTCGAGGTCGACGAGGAAAGCCGCCTCGGCCACGAACTGCTAGCCGGCGGCGAGCGCTACCACGCCCATTTCGTGCCCGACGACGATCTCATCGCCGACAACTACGAATGGGCTTGCGCGCGCCTCAACGAGGCAGGCGTGCGCCAGTACGAAATCTCCAACTTCGCCCGCCCCGGCTTCGAGAGCCGTCATAACGAGCGCTACTGGCTGCGCCAGCCCTACCTCGGCTGCGGCCTCGACGCCCATTCGATGATTGGCAATCGCCGCTTCGCCAACCCCGATGTGTTGGCGGCCTATTGCGATCCGTTGCGCATCGGTCGCCTGTCACGCGATGCTCCTGTCGTACTCACGCTCGCGGCCGAACGTGAGGAATACTATTTCCTCGGTCTGCGCCGTAACGCGGGCGTCACGCTGCGAACCGCCGATCCGCAATCCGAAGCCATCCCCGCCTTGGTTGCCAGCGGCCTGCTGACGCGTGATGGCGATACGATTACCCTGACTCCTCGTGGCCGCATGCTCAGCAATCAGGTTTTTGCCGAATTCCTTGAGCCGGTTGGCGCCACCGAAAGCTGAAACTCAGGACTTGAATCTTGCTACCCTAAGTACATGCGTGGTCGCTTCTCCCCCAAGGGCATGACGCAAGTTCAAGAGATGGAAGGCCGCGGTGTGCGCGCCGCCGTCGATCTGCGCAGCGATACCGTCACTCGCCCCACCCAGGAAATGCGCCGCGCCATGATGGCTGCCGAAGTCGGCGATGACGTCTACGGCGAAGACCCTACCGTCAACCGCCTCGAAGCGCAAGCGATCGCCCTGTTTGAGCGCGAAGCCGCGGTTTTTGTGCCCAGCGGCACCATGGCCAATCAGATTGCCATTCATCTCCATACCCGCCCGGGGCAGGAAATCATTTGCGAGGCCAAATCACACGCCTACAACGTCGAAATGGCCATGGCCGCTGCCTTTTCCGGGTGTATCTTCCGTCCCGTCACATCCGCCAGCGGACGCATGCCGTGGAGCCTCGTGCAACCGGCGCTGCGCCTCGACGATCCTCAGCACCATGCACAGACCGGTCTGGTCATCGTCGAGAACACCCATAATTTTGCCGGCGGCGTGGTTACCCCTCCTGAAATGATGCGGCACCTTTGCGCAGAGCTGCGCAACCGGGGTGTCGCAACCCATCTCGACGGCGCGCGCATCTTCAACGCCGCACTCGCGCTCGGCGCGACCGTTGCCGAGCTTTCCTCGGCGTTTGATACGGTGATGTTCTGCCTATCCAAGGGCCTGGGTGCTCCGGTAGGCTCGATCCTGCTGGGCAGCGGCGAGCGCATGGCCCGCGCGCGCGCCATCCGCAAGATGCTTGGCGGCGGTATGCGCCAAGCCGGTGTGTTGGCGTCAGCAGGGCTCGTCGCCCTCGAAAAGGGCCCGCCGCAGCTCGCTGCCGATCACCATCATGCCCAGATTCTGGCCGAAGGTTTGCCCACCATCACCGGCGTCCGGCTGGATCCGCCCGAAGTTGCCACCAACATCGTCATCTTTGATGTGAGCCATACCGAGTTTTCCGCCGATCACGTCGTCGCCGGCCTGGCCGAACGCAACATCCTGGCCAGCGCGCTCGATGCCACCCATATCCGCTTCGTCACCCACTGTGATGTGGATGAGGCGCAATGCCAGGAAGCACTGTTTGCCCTGCGGGCGGTCATCGAGCGCGAATGAAGGGCCTGGCCACCATTTTTCTGGCGCTCTCGGCGACGCTGCTGGCGATTCCGCCGCGCTCGGCGCTGACGCCGCTCACGCTGGACACCCCGTTTTATGGCGCCACCGTGCCGTCCGGCTACGCTGCCCAGCCGCTGCTCGATCAGGTCGCTGCCGGCGATGCCTCCTTGCGGGGCGCAACCGGCGCCGGAACCGTCGTCGCCCTGATCGACAATGGCGTGGATCCGTTCAACCCCGCACTCAGCGCCGTTCTGCTCGGCGCCCAGGGCTGGAATTTCTACGACAACTCTTCAAATTGGTCCGCCTGGTCGGATTTGTCGCCGCATCCGGATGCGCTCGGCTCCGCCCTCGCGCAACTGGAGAAACCGGGTTCACAGTGCCCGGTGTGGTCGAAGAAATCTCCCCTTGCCGATCTCACCCTCAACGGCGCCGCGCTTCCACTCGATACCGATGCGGATGAAGCCGGCCAGTTGCTCGCCCTCATGCACAAGATCGTGCATTGCGAACCCACTTTCGGTCACGGCACCGCCGTCGCGGGGTTGATTCATCTGATTGCACCGCAGGCGAAAATCCTGCCGCTTAAAGCCTTCGGACCGTTCGGCATGGCATCCGCCAAAGCCGTCGCCTCCGCCATCCGCTACGCCATCGCCCACCACGCCAACGTAATCAACCTCAGCTTTACCAGCATCAAGCGCGACCCTGCCATCCAGGCTGCCGTCGCCGCAGCCCTGGCGCGGGGCATCGTGGTCGTCGCTGCCGGCGGCAACGCCAATAGTGATGCGCCCTACTATCCCGCCTCGCTGCCCGGCGTTCTCAGCGTAGGCTCGGTCGATGGCTGCGCTGCCGTGGCCGCATGGCTGCCCTGCGCGCTCGACCCGCCGCTACTACGCGCCGGTTTTTCCAATTACGATCCCCCCGCCGGAATTCTCAACGCCGATATTGCCGCCCCCGGCGTGCGCCTGCTGACGACGTTTCCCGGCTTCGGCGTAATCTGGGCCAGCTCCACCGGCACCTCCTTCAGCGCCGCCATCGTCAGCGGCGAAGCCGCCCTCCTGGCCGGACTCGGACGGACGCGCGGCCAGATCGCCAACGCTATCGAAGGAACCGCCGACCCCGCCATCCCCGGCGACGCCGACGGC
>JBOGKK010000234.1:0-6455 GCA_050745425.1 Terriglobales bacterium | reverse complement strand
GCCGCCCGCAGCACGCGGACCATGCCGAGGTAGTTCGCGTCGAACAGGCCGCGGATCGGCTCATCACTCGCCTCCTCGGTCGCTGCGAAAAGGGTGGTGCCGGCGTTGTTGACAAGAACATCGAGTCTGCCGAAGTGTTGGTACGCCTGCTGCACCACCTGCGGCACCTGCTCCGCATTGGTGACGTCGAGCGCCAGCGGCAGAACGGCATCGCCGAAGCGCTCTTGGAGCTCCGCGATGTCGTCCCGCTTGCGCGCGGTGGCCGTGACGTTATCGCCGCGCCGCAGCGCGGCTTCTGCCCAGATGCGGCCAAAGCCGCGAGAAGCACCCGTGATCAACCATGTCTTTATCATGTCCAAATCTCCTGGTATAAGGTTGTGTGTTTCAATCCTGTGCGTAGCGCATATGGGCAAGGTCGGTGAGCAGGTCCGGGCCCGTCGGGGTCCAGCCCAGCTCGGCCCGGGTTTGCGCGCTGGCCGTCAGCGCGTCCCACGCCACGAAAGATCCGAGAAAGCCGAAATGCTCTTCGGCCTGTTCCGGGGCAATCGAAGTGACCGGCACCTGCAGCCCGTGGCCAATCGCGGTGGCGATATCCTGCAACGCCACGCCTTCTTCGGCCACCGCGTGGTAGCGCGCTCCCGCGGAGCCTTTCTCGAGAGCAAGCCGGTAGAGATGGGCCGCGTCGGTCACAGGCACGGCGGGCCAGCGCTGGCGTCCTTCGCCCACGTACGCCGAGACCCCTTTCGCGCGTGCGATTGCGATAAGGGGCGTGACCAGGCCCTGCTTCACCGTATCGTGGACCTGCGGCAGGCGCACCACCGAGGCGCGCACGCCCTGCTCCAGGAGCGCAACCGCTGTCGCCTCTGACGCGCGCGGATAGGTGGCCGAGGGCGGAATCGGGGGATCGTCCTCGGTGGCCGCGCGGCCCTGGGCCACGCCTACGCCGGAGGTGACGATCAGCGGACGCTCCGACCCCTGGAGTACGGCGCCCAGCGTCTCGATGGCCCGCTTGTCGAGCGCGCAGCTTTCCGCAAACCGTGTCCAGTCGTGCTGGAACGCGGCGTGAATGACGCCATCGGCGGCGCTGGCTCCCCGGCGCAGGCTCTCCAGATCCTCCAGATCACCGCGCTGCACCTGCGCGCCGGCCGCCGCCAGCAATTGAGCGCCGGTCTCGCTGCGCGCCAGACCGAGCACTTCGTGCCCGGCGCGCTTAAGTTCGCGAACAATTCTGGAGCCAATAAAGCCTGTCGCGCCTGTGACGAAAACCCGCATGGAACCTCCTTGATGCCCTTCCGCTGCCATGAGTTGACGAACCTCTGTGCCTGCCGTAATGTGGAGGAAGCCTCCGTATAAGTAAGATTACCGGAGTATGTCTCCGGTTGCAAGCTTTTTCGCCATGCCGTCCAAACCCGCACCTTCGGCCCCACGCAAACCGCGCGCGGATGCGCTCCGCAATCGCCAGCGCATTCTGGATATCGCCAAGCAGGCCTTTGCGCGCGCGGGCGCCAACGCCAGCCTCGACGACATTGCGCAGGAGGCGGGCGTCGGGCCCGGAACCCTCTATCGCCACTTTCCAACCCGCGAAGATCTTCTCCTGGGGGTTTACCACTCCGAAATCGAAAAACTGGCCGTGGCGGCGCAAAAGCTTTCGCAAACCATGTCGCCGCTGGCGGCGCTGCGCTCCTGGCTTCTGCTGTTTGTCGATGCGATTGCCACCAAGCTCGTCATCGCCGCGGCCCTGAATACGCTGGTCGGCGAATCCAGGGCAGCCCTCGCCACGTGCCATGAACAGTTGCAGGGGGCCCTGCGGGTTCTGACGCAGCGCGCCATCCGGAGCGGCGAGGTGCGCAAAGACCTCGATCCCATGGATCTACTGCGTGCTCTGGTCGGTGTGGCCAACGTCGCCGTCACCCCCGACTGGCAGCCCAGCGCCCGCAGGCTGGTGGACATTCTCCTCGCCGGCATCCGCCCGTCGCCGGACAGATAGACCCGCACCAGCCGAGGGTTAGTTCAAATCTCTGGAGAACATCAGCTTCAGCGTGATCTTGTCCGATGCTGCGGTCTCGCCGAAGCCGATGCCGTACTCGATGTCCAGCCCCTTCTCGCCCGACAGTTTGCTTGCAGTCATGGAGTGAAGGTCAATTACTCCGCGTCATACACCCTGCCATTCGCGCAAACGGCCGGCTCGACTCCGCGGAGGCAAGACCGAGGCCCGAGAAATGAGGCCCTTCCGACCACGGCTCCTCGCTGTATTCTGTTCGGGTGCAGATACCCCCGAAGCCGTTCCTCTTCGACGGGACAGTCGAGGAGCTATGGCGCGCCTGGATCAAACCCGCGCTCCCCGATCCGGCCGCTGTCGACCAATTCGATCGGTGGCTCTTCAAGTACTGCAGCGAGAACTCAGCCGTGTTTCCGGTTCGCCAGGTTCGCGGGTGCGAGCGCGGCACGACCTGTCAGACGTGCGACGGGACCCGCATCGTCCCAGCCGACAACTCGCCGGCCTGGGCTGTCCATACCGCTCTGGTTGAAGGCCGGCTTTCGGGATACAACCAGTTCCGAAGGTTCATGCTGGAGATTCCCGCCCACATGTTCGCCTTCCAACGCGTGATCGGCGCCAGGGCCGCGCCGCGCGGCTATTATTTTGCCCACGTGTTTCCTGCAAAAAACAGAGATATCGCGTTTCGAACATGGCCGCGCTCGGAGGTGGTACGGCGGTTCTATCTGACCTTGCACCCGTGCAATTTCTTCTTGGTCCCCGGCGGTCGGACGCTGGGGGAGGACCCGAAACTCATTCGGTTCGTGGCCAGCCTGTACTGCCGCCGCTATGCTCCCACGTGGAGAAAATTTCTCGAGCGCACCGGCGCCAGCGCCGCCTCCCTCGGCACGCCCGACCCGAACGATGTTGTTCACTCGGGAGCGACCAGGGCAAAAAGTGGCGAGCCACGCGGAGCGCCGCTTCCCGGTCACGTGCGCCACAGCAGCCGGCTCTGCTTCAAACGTGATGTCATCGAGCCCCTTGCCTGGGATCAACCCTTCGAAGTGGTCACCAGGTTCGGAACCTACCGTTTTACAAAAAGGCAGTTCTACGAGGCGTTCCCGAATATCCCTGCAACACGTTCCTATCGCGAGCAAGGATATTACAACGGGGCTAAGCTGCACCTGAAGGCCGAACGCTTCCGCGTGCCCCGCGCCGCGGCTGCAGCCGACTCGCAGCAATAGCCGGAAATAGCGTCGGTCCAGGTGTAGCCAGAAGCGTGTTAGCGCTACGATGAGTCCATAAACTGTGCGGATGAGCACCCAGATTGCCGGTTTGCTGCGCCGCAACGGCATTAAGACCATCGTCGCCGTCGTCGTGGTTGGGATCGGGTTGATTCAGCTCGTGCCCTTCGGACACGCCCACACCAATCCGCCCGTCACGGCGGAGCCGGCCCGGAATTCACCGCAAACCCGCGCTCTGTTTCAGCGCGCGTGCTTCGACTGCCACAGCAACAATACGCATTGGCCGTGGTATTCCCATGTGGCGCCGGTGTCGTGGCTGCTGGAACGCGACGTTGAGGACGGCCGCCGCCACCTGAATTTCAGCCAGTGGAATCAGCCGCAGCATCACGCCAAAGATGTGGCTGCGAGGGTCGCGAGCGGGGACATGCCGTTGTGGTTCTATCTGCCGATGCACCCGGCGGCCAGGCTCAGCGCGGCAGAAAAACAGGAGTTGATTGCGGGTGCGGCAGCTTCTTTAGGTCCACAGGTGGCGCCCCGAAAGAGAAATTAGAGGCGGCATGGCAGTGGTAACGTGACCATCATGCGCCGCTCCAGATCTGGCCGCCTTCTCTTGGCGTGTTTCGTTTTGTCGGCCCTGGCCTTGGCCCAGCTTGCATCCGGCACACTCCGCGGCCGCATCGCCGAACCCTCGGGTACCGCCATCCCAGGCGCGACGATTACCATTGCCGGTAGACCGGGCACTGCCCGCACCAATTCCCAGGGAGCCTATGCGCTCGGTGACCTTCCCCCTGGCGCCTACCGGGTCACGGCCAGCGCGTCCGGCTTCATATCGGTGACGGCAACCGTGCACGTAGCCAGTTCGGCTCCCACCACTTGGAACGCGGTGCTGACGCCATCGCTCTCCCTGTCCAGCTTGGGATTTCCTGCGAGCGCAACCCAAGCTAATGCCGCCGAACAGGCTCGCCTGAACCGCCGCGCGCACATGTTGAAGATCCACCAGACGCTCGGCGTGATCACCACGGTTCCGCTCGCCGCGACGGTCCTCACCGGCTTTTTCGCCGGTGGCCACGCGACCAGCTCGAACATTCGCAACCTTCACGCCGCTTTGGGAATCTCCACCGCCGCCCTGTACGGACTGACCGCCTACTACGCGATTGCCGCCCCAAAAATCGCCGGCGAGAAAGAACACGGCCCGATCCGGCTGCACGAAATCATGGCGTGGATTCACGGGCCCGGAATGGTGCTCACCCCAATTCTCGGTGCCATGGCCTACAGGCAGCGCAGCCGGGGCGAGCGCGTGCATGGCATCGCCCAACTCCACGGTGTGGTCGCGATCACCACCGTCGCCGCCTACACCATCGCCATTCTCGCGGTCACCAGGCACTCGGGCCCGCCCAAGCCCATCCGCACTGCTTTCAATTGGATGTTCCGGCGCCATGCCCCGGCGACCGCGCTATCGTCCGCGGTGGCCCCGCGATGACGAAACTACGCCTCGCATGCGTGCTCCTCGCGTTGGCAACTGCTGCTGCAGCACAGACATCGTGGACCCTGGTGCGTTCCACGCTCACTTACCACGTGGTCCATCCCCTGCATCACGTTGAGGGCGTCAGTCATGCGGCGCGTGGGCGGGGCGTTTGCCACGACGGCACCTGTGTCTTCCTGGCGGCGGCGCCGGTCAATTCGTTCCGCTCCGGCGATACCGACCGCGATCTTCATATGCTCCAGGTAACCCGGGGCGCCCAGTTTCCCATGATCACGGTGCGCACCAGCGTTCCCGCAGCATCGCTGCGCCCAGGTAATCTGCGAGCCGATGTTTTGGTCAGCTTCGCCGGGCAGCAAAAGGACTATACCGCCGTCGCTTTCCGCATCAGCGCCGGCCCGGGCGGAGAACTCGAGCTGCAAGGCACGATCCCGGCCACACTGAGTGATTTTAAAATCAAGCCACCGGAACTGCTCATGATGCCCATCCACAACGACATTCCCGTCGGCGTAGACATGACCTGGAAGCCGGACAAGCAACGCTGAGCAACAAAGCATCTGCTCAACGGCACACGTTCGGGGTGACGACCGGCCCCTGGATGCAGGCGGTCAGTCGTCAAAGAGGGAAGTACAAGGCAGGAAAGCGAAAACCAGCCCAATCTCTGTATTTTATTGGCGTCCCCGGATTGAGGCATTCCGACGGGCTTGCGCCATCCCGTCCGATTCGCTTCGATCCGCTCTTAGCGTACTGGCCGGGCTGTGCGCGCAGCCTTGTCCAGCTTTACAGATCATCCGGCTTTAGGCCGGTGGCCTTGCCAATCTTTGCGAGCATGCGGGGCCCAAGCTCCTCTCCGTCGTGGAATGCGAACACGAAATCGAGGAGACCGGGCCGAGCGAGGACAATGTGCGAGCCGGTTTGGCGCTTTTCCTGCCAACCGATGCGAATGAGCGCCGCCAAAACGCGCCGCGCCTTTGCCGCTGGCCAGTCGCTCATGAGGCCCGGAAAAGGCGTTCGACGAACTCTGGCACGGCTTCGTGATGGGCGATCCGGTCGGCCAGTATGCGGAACGCAAGCTCACGGACGCGCAGTTCTGCTTCCTGCCGCGAATCGCCATAGGCAAGCGCGCCGGGTAGTCCGGCAGCCTCGGCGATCCAGCGTCCGTCGGCCTCTCGGTCGAAGCTGATGTCGAAGCCGGCAAGCTCGTGCATCTGCGCCACGATGTTAGTCTACCCCACTGCATCGGCGAATGGGAGGGTTCCCGGCCTGCAGATGGCTCCGCGAAAGCTGGAGACCTGCCGAGCTTCAATGTCGGTGGCCGCCGCACACTTTGCGGCGTGGCAATCTTTGTGGGGCGCGTGTCCGGCCGTTTGGTTCGGCTAATTCTCGAGCAGTGCCGCGATTCGCCCTTTTGCAGTGCTCAGGCTGGTTGCGAGCGTCCCTTCCGAAGTTCTAAAGGGAGCAGTCGGTCAATCTCTTCGTCCGAAAACGAGATTTCGCCTTCCTCAATGGCCCGCTTGGCAGCCTTGTATGCTGCCGGTGACGTGTCCAGCGCAAACTTGGATATTGTGCGTAGCTCCCCCAAGAGGATTTCGAGGCGACCCGGAGGAGCCTGTCGGTCGGTGGGTGCGTGGCAGTTTGCAATCAGCATCAAGAATTCATCGCGCAGCCGCAGAAATTCCTTGGCCGCCACGCGATGCGACTCCTCGCGGGACTGCGGATCATAGATGGCTTGGCCGACAGCGAAGCATACGGTCAC
>JBOGKK010000233.1:0-5132 GCA_050745425.1 Terriglobales bacterium | reverse complement strand
GCGGTGCGCATCGCGAAGGGCGCGACGGGCGCGCGGAACTACTCGCAGTGCGATTCGCTGCTGATCGGCGACAAGTGCGGGGCCCACACCTTTCCGGTGCTCGAGGTCAGGAACCCCACCGCCCAGGTCGAGCACGAAGCTTCGACCTCGCGCATTGGCGAAGACCAGTTGTTCTACTGCCGCCAGCGCGGCCTGTCGAATGAGGATGCGGTCTCCATGATCGTGAGTGGATTCTGTAAGGAAGTGTTCAAGGAGCTGCCGATGGAGTTTGCCGTCGAGGCCCAGCGGCTGCTCAGTGTGAGTCTCGAAGGGAGTGTTGGCTAGGAATGCTCGAAATTAAAGATCTGCACGCGGAAGTGAATGGGCGCGAGATCCTGCGCGGACTCGACCTGACCGTCAAAACCGGAGAGGTGCACGCCATCATGGGCCCCAACGGCAGCGGCAAAAGTACGCTGGCGCAGGTGCTCGCCGGGCGCGACACCTACAAAGTTACCTCCGGTTCGGTGACTTATGACGGCGTGGACTTACTCGCCCTTTCGCCGGAAGACCGCGCGCGCTCGGGCGTGTTTCTGGCGTTCCAGTACCCGGTCGAAATCCCGGGCGTGAGCAACAACTACTTTCTGCGCGCCGCCCTCAACGCCGTACGCAAGTTTCAGGGTCAGCCGGAACTCGACGCCATCGATTTTCTCAAGCACGTGAAGCAGAAAATGGCGCTGCTCCGCATGGACGAGGCGCTGATGAGCCGCGCCGTCAATGAAGGCTTCTCCGGCGGCGAGAAAAAACGCAACGAAATCTTCCAGATGGCGGTCCTCGAACCCCGGCTCGCCATTCTCGACGAAACCGATTCCGGACTCGATATTGACGCCCTCAAGCTGGTCGCCGAAGGCGTCAACCTGCAGCGTTCGCCCCAGCGCTCGATCGTGCTGGTGACCCATTACCAGCGCCTCCTGAACTACATCGTGCCCGATCAGGTGCATGTGCTGTCGGCCGGAAAAATCGTCAAGAACGGTGGCAAGGAGCTGGCACTCGAGCTCGAGCAAAAGGGATATCAGTGGCTGGGTGCAGGCGCGGAAGAGCCCGACCTGGTCGAAGCGCATGCCGCACAGGGTGCGCGGGGAAGGAAGTAGTCGATGCCCCTGTTCGGCTTGAAGGATGCCACCTCGGGCGTGTTTGCGACCTATATGGCGCGCTTTGCCGGACAGGATCCCCGTCCCGCCTGGCTTCATGAACTGCGCCAGGAAGCGTTTGCCCGCTTTTCCGAGCTCGGGTTTCCGCATCACAAAATGGAAGGCTGGCGCCAGACCAACGTCGCCCCCATCGCCATGAGTGTGTTCGAGGCCCAGCCGCCGCTGCCCCCTGCCCAGTTGGTCCCCCGCGTCCGCGATTTGGACTTGCCCGGCGTCGATTGGAGCCCGGATGCGCCGCGCCTGGTCTTCGTCAACGGCGCTTTCGCTCCCGGCCTGTCCTCCACCCGCCTGCCCCAGGGCTGCCGCATGGGCTCTCTCGGCGAGCGCTTTGCCAGCGGCGAGCACGGGGGTGAAGACCTGCGCCCTTATTTTGACTTCGAGGATGAACGCAAGCAGGCCTTCGTCGCCCTCAACACCAGCTTCCTCGCCGATGGCGCCTGGATCGAAATTGCCCCGCGCGCTGTCCTCGATAAGCCCATTTCGATTCTCTACGTCACCACCGGTTCGCCGGAACACAGGGGCGTTTCTCATCCCCGCACCCTCGTGCTCGCCGGCAGCGAATGCCAGTGCCGTATTGTGGAAACCTGTGCTGGCTTCGACGGCGATGTCTACCTGACCAATGCCGTCACCGCGATCGAAGTCGCCGCCAACGCTCAGGTCGAATATACGCGCCTCGAGCAGGAAAGCCGCTCGGCCTTCCACGTCTCCAAGCTGCGCGCGCGCCAGGGCCGCGATAGCCGCTTTACCGCACATTCGATTGCGCTGGGCGGGAGTCTGGTGCGCAACAACGTACACTCCATTCTCGACGGAGAGGGCAGCGAGTGCCTGCTCAACGGGTTGTTCGCCCTCGACGGCGCCCAGCACGTGGATAACTCGACGCTGCTCGACCACGCCAAGCCGCTGGGCACCAGCCGCGAGTACTACAAGGGCGTGCTCGACGATACCTCCGCCGGCGTGTTCAACGGCCGCATTATCGTACGCCAGGATGCTCAGCACACCGACGCCATCCAGAGCAGCAAGAACCTGCTGCTGTCCGATTCGGCGGCCACCATCAACACCCAGCCCGAGCTCGAGATTTATGCCGATGATGTGCGCTGCACCCACGGCGGCACCGTCGGACAGCTCGATACCCAGGCGCTGTTTTACCTGCGCTCGCGCGGTCTCGGCGAAGAGGAAAGCCGCAAGCTGCTGATCTACGCCTTTGCCGCCGACGTGCTCAGCCGTATTCAGGTGCCGCAGTTGCGCGAAAGCCTCGAGGCGGTGCTGTGGAGAAAGTGGGCGCAATAATGGCGGTTCGCGCCAGCCTTCCCGTGGCCTTTGATGTCGAAGCGGTACGGGCCCAGTTCCCCCTGCTGCGGGCGCAGCCCGAGCTCGCCTATCTCGACAATGCGGCAACCGCGCAAAAGCCGCAGGCGGTGCTCGACGCCTTGCACCGCGCCTACACCCAGGAGTGTGCCAACATTCATCGCTCCGTGCACCGCCTCGGCGAACGCGCCACTGCCGATTACGAAGCCGCGCGCGACACCGTGCGCCAATTCCTCAACGCGCCTTCCCGCGAGGAAATCGTCTTTGTGCGCGGCACCACCGAAGCCATCAATCTGGTGGCCCACGGCTTTGCCCGCGCCGTTTTGCAGCCCGGCGATGAAATCCTGATTACCGCGCTCGAACACCACTCCAACATCGTCCCCTGGCAGCTCGCTTGCGAAACCACCGGTGCCCTGCTGCGCGTGGCGCCCATCAACGACCGCGGTGAGGTCGAGTTGGATGCCTTTGCCCGCCTGCTCGGGCCCAGGACAAAGCTGGCCGCATTTGCCCACATTTCCAATGCGCTCGGAACCGTGAACCCCGTCGCCGAAATGACGCGCCTCGCCCACCAGCATCACGTTCCGGTCTTGATCGATGGCGCCCAGGCCGCCCCTCACGTTCCCGTGGACGTGCAGGCGCTGGGGTGCGAGTTCTACGCCTTTTCCGGCCACAAGGCCTACGGACCAACCGGTATCGGGGCCCTCTATGGCGCCGCCGCATGGCTCAACCGCCTGCCTCCCTGGCAGGGCGGCGGCGATATGATCCGCTCCGTTACCTTTGCCAAAACGACCTACAACGATATTCCCTACAAGTTCGAGGCTGGCACCCCCAATATCGCTGCCGCCATTGCTCTGGGCGCGGCCCTCGCCTGGCTGCAAGGCCTGGACCGTGCCGCCGCCGCCGCTCACGAGCACGAGTTGCTGGTCTATGGCACCCGCCTGCTCGAGGCCATCCCCGGCCTCCGCCTCATTGGCACGGCTGCCGATAAGTCGAGCGTCCTCTCGTTTGTGATCGACGGGATTCATCCCCACGACGTCGGTACGGTTCTCGATTCCTTCAACGTCGCCGTCCGCACCGGCCATCATTGCGCGCAGCCGGTCATGGACCGGTTTGCCATTCCGGCAACCACGCGCGCCTCGCTCGCCCTTTACAACACGCGCGCGGAAGTGGAACGGCTGGCCGCCGGTTTGCGGCGCGTACAGGAGATGTTTGCCTGATGTCGCAGCTGGGCGATCTTTACCGCGAGTTGATCATCGATCACAGCAAGCGCCCGCGCAACTTCGGGCCCATGCCGGAAGCCAACCGCCGCGCCGAGGGCTTCAATCGCCTCTGCGGCGACCGCATCACCGTCATGGTCGACCTCGAGGGTGATACCGTGCGCCAGGTGCGCTTTCAGGGCAGTGGATGCGCCATTTCCACCGCCTCCGCCTCGCTGCTCACCGAGGCCGTGCGCGGCAAGTCGCGCGCCGAAGTCGAGGCCCTCTATCACCGCTTTCACGCCCTGGTGACCGGTGCCCAGGCGGACCCGGTCGATGCCCCCGGGCTTGGTAAGTTGGAAGTGTTTGCCGGTGTGAGTGAGTATCCGGCGCGCGTCAAGTGTGCCAGCCTCGCCTGGCATACCCTGCACGCGGCGTTGGCCGCCGGCGAAGGCGCTCCGGACGGCGCTCCACCCGTCAGCACGGAGTAATCGTATGGATGATTTCTTACTCAGGGAAGCCGAACACAAGGAGGCGGTCGCTGCCGAGCTCGAAAAATCGTCCGAGCCCGCCGTCCTGAAAGAAGCCGCGCACCAGCGCGGCACCGCCGTCGAGCTGCGGCAGGAGTGGGAGCGGCGCCAGCCCTCCGCCGTCGCCGATGCCCCCACACCCCCCGAGCAGCAGGACTCGCCCGAAACCGCGGTGCTGCGCGAATATATCATCGACTCGATCAAGAGCTGCTACGATCCCGAAATACCGGTCAATATCTACGATCTGGGCCTGATCTACCGTATCGATATTGCCGAAGACGGCAACACCCATGTCGTCATGACGCTCACCGCGCCGGGTTGCCCCGCCGCCGGGGTCTTGCCGGGCGAGGTGGAAGGCAAGGTGCGCTCGGTGCCGGGAGTGAAGGACGTGCAGTTGGATTTGGTCTGGGATCCGCCCTGGGATCAGAGCAAGATGTCGCAGGCGGCGCGCCTGCAGCTCGGCATTGATTGGTAAAGGATTGGCGAGGCGAAAATGAAGTTCTCGAGTCAGGAAGAATACGGTTTGCGCTGTCTGCTCCGGCTGGGGCGGCAGCACCAATGCGGCAGCCTTACCATTCCCGAGATCAGCCGTCTCGAGGGCATCTCTCCCGCGTATGTGGGCAAGCTGATGCGGGTGCTGCGCCACTCCGGCCTGGTGGTGAGCGCGCGCGGTCAGGCGGGCGGCTACGCGCTGGCGCGCCCGCCCCAGACCATTGCCGTGGGCGAGGCGCTGGCCGTGCTCGGCGGCCGCCTCTATGCGCCCGGTTTTTGCGCCGATCACGCCGGCGACGAACGCGTGTGCACCCACTCGGTGGATTGTTCGCTGCGGTCGCTCTGGCGCTCACTGCAGTTGGTGCTCGATCAGGTGCTCGACAAGACCAGCCTGCGCGATCTGCTCTGCAATGAAACCGAGA
>JBOGKK010000232.1:0-8243 GCA_050745425.1 Terriglobales bacterium | reverse complement strand
ATGTAGTTGATGGCCGAGCTTTTGGCGTACGCCGCCGGGTCGACGTACACCGAGGCGCCAAAGAAGGGGACCATCCACTTGTCGATCTGGTTTTCACCGTAATAGCTTTCCCAATCCGACAAGCCGGCGCCGGCGACCACCGCCTTGAAGCGATTGGTCTGGGTGGGTGCGAACATGCTCATGAACCCGCCATAGCTCCAGCCCGTCATGCCCAGCCGGTTGTTGTCGATCGGCGCCAGCGTTTCGACCTTATCGATGCCTTTGAGAATGTCGTCCAGATCTCCGTAGCCCATCTTCGCCGAGCCCCGGTCCTGCTGCACGAAGGCTTCGCCTTCGCCGGTGCTGCCACGCGGATTTGGCAGCAGCACGAAATAGCCGAAGTTCGAGTACACCGCCGCATTGCCGCCCCAGGACGGCAGGTTCGCAAATGTCGGCCCTCCATGGACGGAGACGATCATCGGGTAGCGCCGCTGCGCGTCAAAGTGCGCCGGGTACAGCAGCCAGCCCTGCACCAGAAAGTCGCCGTCGTGCCATTCTACCGAGCGAGCCTTGCCCCAGCTTGGCTTGAGTCCGGCGTTGAGGGTTGTGACCGCCGGTGGCGGCTGGTTGCCCAGCGCGCCGGCATGCACCTCGGGCGCTTGCGTGAACGAGCTGGCGGCGTAGGCGATGCGGCGCGGCGCGCGCCCCGACACCGAAATCCCGCGCGCCGCGCCCGCCATCGTGAACAGCACGCCCTCCTCATGCGCCGTCGCCCCGGCCAGCGCATACTTTGCGATCTGCACGTGGCCCAGCGATTCCTGCGTGAACAGTAACTCGTGTGGGTTCAGGAAGGTGAACTGATGCAGTGTGACGTGGATGGCGGGGGTGAGATCCACCGCCTGTCCACCGCTGGCCGCCACCCGGTAGAGGTCGCCGGCATCGGCGCCGCGATCGCTCATCAGTCCGCCCACGAAATATACATACCGGCCATCCGGCGAAAACGTCGGCTGTTGCATCTGCATATCGTGCAGGGAACCGGTTACGGCCGCCGGGTCAACCAGCGCGTGTGGATTGGCTCCCGGCTGGTCGCTTTGGGTATACAGCTTTGCCGTCCACCAGTTGTCATCACCGGGCGGCGGCGCTGCCGTGAAGGTAATCCGGTTGCCGTGGGGTGAAAAGTTGAACTCATACACATACAAACTGGCCGGTGTCAGCGTCTGTAGCGCCCCCGTGGCGATGGTCAGTGCGGCCACCCGTTCCGGACGCACATCGTTGCCGCCGATCACGCCCACGCGCGGATTGCTCGATGCTGTCGCACGCGCCAGCCGTGTGGCGCCGTGTACGTACAGGAATGCGACGCGCTTGCCATCCCGGCTCCATTGCAGGTCGCTGGCATAGCCGTCCAGATTGGCAATTTTTCTCGGCGCAGCGCCTGCGTTCGCACTCACCAGCCAGATGGCGCCACTGATGGGCTTAGTGTTCGATGCCGCCACGCGGCAGCGCGTCAGCACCGCGAGGGAGCTCGAGTCTGGCGCCCAGCTCACTGCCGTGCTCATGCAGCCGCCGGGGACCACGACCTTGTGCGCAGCGCTGGCGTTCCACGCGCCCACCATCAAAGTCCCTCCGCTCCTGCCGCCTTCCATCCACGCCAGGTGCTGGCCGTCCGGCGCGAGGGCAACATCCCCCACCCGCTTTACTGCGGCACGTTGCGACAGAATTTGCCGGATTCTCTGATTGATGCCGTTTTCTGATGCGTGCTGTGCCTGGGCAGCGCCGGCCATTGGCAGCAGCATTCCGAAAAGTGCCGTGATCGCAGTTGCGACCAGAGAAATGCGAAGGGCAGGGAAGCGGTGATAGTTCATTTCTTCTCCAGACTTGACGAGCGCGCAGCGCCGCCTTGCTATCCCGCAGCTCTGCACGTCTCATCCTACGATACAACCGCGGCAAAACAGAACTGCTGACGTGAGCGTGATCCACACCCAGCTCATACCTCAGCCCTTCCGCTGTGCGCGGTTTCCCCGCGAAAGAGTGGCACGCCCACCACGGCCGCGGCCACAGCGGCGCCGCCAAACTGCCACAGTGCCGGCCCCAGCCCAGCGCTCGACATCGCCGCACTGAAGACTATGCTGCCGATGCCAAAGCCGATGAAGAGCACAAACGCCATGAGTCCAACCGCCACGCCCTGTGGTGCGCCCAGGTCGGTCACGACGCCGGCCAGCAGCGGCTGCGTCATATCGTAGCCCAGTGATAGCGTTGCTACCACCACCGCCGCCAGCAGCACGCCACCTCGAAAGCCGAGGATCAAAGCCGAGATCCCGCCCACTGCAAGCCCTCCAGGTATCAGCAGTCTCCGGCCCGAGCGGTCAGCGAGCCGCCCGATTGTGGGTCCGAGCACGAGCCCAGGCACGCCGTAGCCGATCAGGGCAAGCCCCACGCCGACCTCGCCCAGCCCGTATCGCCTCACGAAGTAGTACCCCAGCCAGGTATAAACGCCCGACTGGAACACGGCGTTGAGAAACACGTAGACGTATGCTCGTTGCGAGCGCGACGTCGCCAGCAGCCGCCACCATGCGGCCAGCGTGCTGCGCCACCCTCCCGCCGGCCCGCTCCGTTTTGGTCGCGCCGGAAACTTGGCGGCCCGCATCAGCGCCACCACCACCAGCGCCGTGATCAGCGCAACGCCAAAAAACAATCCCCGCCACGTAATGTAAGGCTCGAGGATGGCGCCCACGCTTGATCCAAAAGCCATGCCGCCTGCCATTGCTCCAAACAGCCAGCCCAGCGCCCGTCCTCGGTCTTCATAAGGAAAGGCATCGCCGACCAGCGCTACCGCAACCGGAATCACCCCGCTTGCCACCAATCCGGTCAGAAATCGCGCGCTGAGCAGCGTGGCGAGGCGCTGTGCCACGCCAGTGAGCGCCGTGAACAGCACGAACCCTCCCAGCGACGCCAGAATCACAGGCTTCCGACCCAGGCGGTCCGACAGGGGGCCGAAAAACAAGACGGCCATGCCGTATGCAATCAGGTAGGCAGGTACGATCAGCCCCATGCGTGCCGGAGAAACGGCAAAAAGTGTAGCCAGGCGCGGGATCAGCGGCGCCACCATGTAGCCCTGAAAGAAAATCATGAACGTCGCTGCCGAAAGCAGCAACAGCAGGTTTTGCCGCCGTTTCGCGTCTGCGGACGCAGCATCGGCAGGGTTGCTGACATCGGTAGGTGTGCTGGCCAGAAGGGTGTCCCCTTTTAGCCTAGCGCGCCACAACCGCTCCTCGGAGCAGCCCGAGCACCCGAGGATCGGCCTATTTCGCGTTTACATGCGCCTGCAACACCGCGGGCAGGCTGGGCGCGGAGGCGTTGACGCTCTGTTCCGGTGTAATGAGGACCTCGCCATCTCGCACCGTCGTAGTGGTTTTGAGCTCTCCGCTGAGATTGCTGTCGAGTTGGATCGCTCCCAGCTTTTGCGCCGCTTGCGCGTTGGGGCGGATCCACGCCAGATAGACGGCCTTGGGCGGCGTCAGGCTCGATGGCTGTGCCAGGTGGCGCACCTTGATGTCGAGCTTGGTGTTGCCGTTGCTGCCCACCTCAACCTTGACCGTGCCGGCGGCCGCCGGCACCGCCTGGCTCGCAACGAGCCGGAACGTTTGCCCCGACGAAAACGGCCAAATCATCAGCAACGCACAAACCAGCGCGAGACTTCTCATGACTGACTGGATGCTGAGCCGAATTGCCGGGTTGGCTCCCCTCGCGCCCGCTACAATGAATCATCGAGTTCTGGAGAGAGTCGCCATGCGCGTTTCCATCGCATCCCGCCTGTCTGGCCCTGTCGGCATCGTATCCATCCTGTTTTTCGCCCTGGTTTGCTTCACACCGAAGGCCACAGCGCAGGACAATCCCTGTCCTGGCGGTCGCTTCGTCACCGGCTTCCAGTTGCGCGTGGGCGCACCGGGACAAAGCAACCGCATTCCCTTTACCGAAATCAACGCCCTCCAGCGGGGCGACGTATTGCACTACGAGCCTGCGGATTTGCCCAAGGTGTGGCGCCACTCGGCCCGCGTCGCGGTTGTCCTCGTGCCGGTCGTCTACAGCCTGAGCGCGCACCTTGCCGTCTTCAACCAGCGCGCCGACAAATCCGCGGCGTGGACCGTGCCCGAGCAGACCGGTGCCGTGGCTTTCCTCTTCGGCCCGAACGGCCTGAACGCCAAAAAAACGCGTCAGCTGCTGGCGCAGCATCCCCAACTGGCTACCCATTTCATCGCTTACGCCCAACAGGCTTCGCGGGTCGAGGCGTTGGTGGCGCTGCTGGCCCGCTATGAGAATTCCGCGCCCGGCACCCTCAGCCTGAACACGATGTTGGAGCAGTATTCGCATGAGTATGGGGTATCGATGCCCACGGCGAATCCGGCGCTACCGCCGGACCAGGAAGCTGCGATCCTGCTGGCCGCGGTCGCGCCGCCGACGGCCGCGCCCGGTCCCTCTCGCCACGCGGCGCTTACGGCCGGCTCAACCAGTACGGCCACTGCGCTCGCCGCAATGTACTACGGGCCCGTCATGGGAGTGGCCAGCACCACGCTCCCGCTCTTCCGGGCCCTGCACAAGAGCCTTTTTCCGGGAACGCAATTTCAGGCCGCATTCGCGGTTTCCACCGCTCATGGCGCGCGTTTGTGCGGCGCCAACACCGCTCCGCCGCCGAACCAGCACACTGTCTATATCTGGATGTCCAACCTCCCCTCCGGCGCCGCGCCCTCCGTTCGGCTTGCGCATCGCCGGACGGCGGTCATACCCGCAGGCGCCAAGTCTTCCCTCAAGGTCGCTTGTGCCAGCGTGATGCAATTGCGCAATTTGGTGCGTGCCCGGCAGTGGGAGTTGGTGCCCACCAAGGGGAAAGCCGTGCCCGTCTCCGCCGAGGTGGAGACCGGAGCCCTCACGGACACGCTCGCTCTGGACCTGACCGATCAATCCCATCTACAGGGCGACTTCCGCCTGGCGGCCATGTGGGACTGGAAACCGATCCAGGTGGCCGGCACGATCAACGTTCAAATGCCGACGGGATTGCATGGCGCGCAGCTTGCCCCCGGCGATGCTGCCCGTCTGGTGTCGGGCGGCGGCGTGGTCAGCGTGCACATAGGCGGCGGCGATTTCTCCCTCGTCAACAAGGTCTTACTTGGCGGAGCAAGCGAGCCATTCACGCTGGCCAGCGGTGGCCGGAGCCTTCAGGTTCACATCAATACAGCGGGACTAGCGCCAGGCAAAATCTCGTTGCAGTTGCAGCAGTCCGGCGGCAGTACGGGCGAGGTGCCGCTCACCATTCTGCCGCCCAATCCACGCCTGGATGCCATCGACGCCAATCTTGACGGCGGCCGTCAACGCCTGACGCTCCGCGGCGATCACCTCGAACGCATCGCGCGCCTGACCAGCTCCGGCGCAACTTTCGTACTCTCTCCGCCACCCGCCGCCGTCCCCGCTGGCGGTCTTGATCGGCGCTCGGCGATTGTGGCGCTGAGCGCGCAGGCGCACGCCGGCCAGCATTTGCCGGTCACCATGTACGTGGCGGGCTCGGCCGATCCGCTCACGCGCTCGGTCATGCTGCATGTGCTTGGCCCCCGTCCACGCATCAGCGGGCTCAATCGCAGCGTGGATGCTGGAGAAACTGTGGCGCTCTTGCCCGATGAGCTCCCGGACGCGGCCACTGTCAATTTTTCTTTCAGCATCCAGCATGCACCCCCGCAGCTCGAGCTGCGCCTGTTCTGCCAATCCCCCGGCGATCAGATCAAGGCGCTGTCCTTGCACCCCGGCTCATCCGCCGACGCTGCCGAGCTCGACGCCGGCGGCAGCGGACAGTTTTACCTGGCCGCCGTGCCCGGCAAAATTGGCGCCCCCGGATGCAACCTCGAGATGCTTGTTCCTGACCCTGGCGTCGGCGACTCCACTCCCTTTTCCCTTGGGCGGGTGGTCATGCTACCCCACATTCATTCCCTGACGCTCTCGAATCAAGCGCCTGCGCCCGCCGAGTTTTCGGGAATTCTCAGCGGCGACAATCTGCAGTTGATCGCCAAAACCGGCTGGAATGCTACAGCCGGTGTGCCCGTCACCAGCGTGCCCATGCGCATCAGCCCCAAATCGCCGACGCAAACGCTGACCATCGTGATGCCGTGGCCGCCGCCCGCTCCCCATGCACACCTGTATATCTGGCTGCGCGGCGAAACCAACGGCCGCGCGACCACCGTGACCCAATAGCGCCATTCAACGAATTGGCCGTTAGTCTTGACTTGCCCCTCTGTAATGTGGAGGATAGTCTCTGTTGTCGCTGTCAATGCGTCAAGAGGTGAGGCATCCGCCATGTTCAAAATGAAATACTTTCTACTCTCCTGTCTTTGTTTGGTTTTGCCGCTGGCGATTATGGCGCAGACTCCCTCGGCGTCCCTCACCAGCGCCCTCAGCTGGCGCAGCGTCGGCCCCTACTCCGGCGGGCGCGTCACCTCGCTCGCTGGCATTGGTTCCGAGCCCAGCGTCTTCTATATGGGTACGGCGGGCGGTGGCGTCTGGAAAACGACGAACTACGGGCATAGCTGGCGGCCGATCACGGAGAAATTCTTCAAGCCCAACACGAGCGGCACCGTCGGCGCCATCGCGATTGCTCCCTCCAACTCGAAAATTATCTATGTCGGCACCGGCGATTCCGCTCCCCGCAACACCGTCCTCACCGGCGCCGGCATGTACAAATCAACCGATGGCGGCAAGACCTGGAACTACATTGGCCTCGGCAACACGCACATCATTACCTGGATTCTGATCGATCCTCAGAACCCCGACGTAGTCTACGTGGCAGCGCTCGGCCATCTCTTCGGCCCCAACCCCCAGCGCGGTGTCTTCAAGACCACCGACGGCGGCCAGACCTGGAAGAAAATTCTCTACGTCAACGATCACACCGGCGCGATCACCATGGCCATGGATCCGTCCAACCCGCAGGTCGTCTATGCCGCCATGTGGCAAATGACGCGCCGCCACTACACCTTCTCCAGTGGAGGCCCGGGCAGCGGCCTCTACAAGTCCACCGACGGCGGCGCCACCTGGAGCAACATTTCGCACCGCCCCGGCCTGCCCACCGGCATCTTCGGCAAGATCGGCGTCGCCGTCGCCCCCAGCGATCCCAATGTTGTTTACGCTTTGATCCAAGCCGACTTCGAGGGTCAGGCGGGCGGTCTGTTCCGCTCCGACAATGCCGGCCAGACCTGGAGGCTCATCAACAAGAGCATGGACATCACCCAGCGCGCCTTCTATTACGGCCGCGTGTTTGTGGATCCTAAGGACGCCAATACCATTTACCTGCCCAACGTCGGCGTCTACGTCTCCCGCGATGCCGGCAAAAAACTCATTGCGCTGCGCCCGCCGCATGGCGACAACCATGCCTTTTGGGTTAATCCCGACAACCCGCAAATCTTGATTGAAGGCAACGACGGCGGTGCTGCCGTCTCCCTCGATGGCGGCAAGGACTGGAGCTCGGAGAGCAATCAGCCCACCGGCCAGTTCTACCACGTCAACCTCGACGACCAGTTCCCCTTCCACATCTACGGAGCGCAGCAGGATCGCAGCTCCGTCGAAGGCTCCAGCGGCGCTCCCGCCGGCGTTTGGACCAACGTCCGCGGCGGTGAGATGAGCTGGGTGTTGCCCACGCCCGGCAAGCCCTGGATCACTTACGGTAGCGGCTACTACGGCAAAGAATGGCGCGAGAACCGCCGCACCGGTCATGTCACCAACGTGAGCCCCTGGCCCGCCTACAAATTCGGCCTTGCCGGTACAAAAATCAAGTACCGCTATGGCTGGATTCACCACGCCGGCTTGTTCCTCAACCCCCAGACCCTGTTGCTCGGCGCCAACGTCCTGTTTGAGACCACCGACCAGGGTCAGCATTGGAAAGTGATCAGCCCCGACCTTACCCGCAACGATCCCAGCAAGCTCGGCCGGCCGGGCGGGCCCATCAGCGCCGATGTCACCGGTGAGGAAATGTTCGATACCATCTCCTCGATTGCCGCCTCGCCGCTCAACCAACAAGAAATCTGGGTTGGCTCCGACGATGGTCTGGTCCATCTCACCACTGACGGTGGCGCCAACTGGACCGAAGTGCGTCCCCCGCAACTACCGACCTGGTCTACGATCACCTGCATCGAGCCGTCGGCCACCGCCGCCGGCACCGCCTACGTTTCCGCCAGCCGCTTCGATTGGGATGACTTCCATCCCTACGTCTACAAGACCACCGACTACGGCAA
>JBOGKK010000231.1:0-3871 GCA_050745425.1 Terriglobales bacterium | reverse complement strand
CGAGCGTCGCCACCGGGGCCGTGCTGGCCAATCGCAGCATGCTCGCCCTCGGCATCAGCGGCGATGGTGACACCGCCTCGATCGGCATCGGGCAGTTCATTCACCTCATGCGGCGCAACCTGCCGCTGATTTACATCATTGAAGACAACGGCGTGTATGGGCTGACCAAGGGGCAGTTTTCGGCCACCGCGGACCTGGGTGCGGTGCAGAAGAGCGGGGTGATCAACGACCTGCCCGCGCTCGACACCTGCAGTCTGGCGATTTTGAGTGGGGCGACGTTTGTGGCGCGGTCGTTTTCCGGCGACAAGCGGCAGTTGCTGGCTATTCTCAAAGCCGCGCTGGCGCATCGGGGCACGGTCATGATCGACGTGATTTCGCCGTGTGTCACCTTCAACGATCATGAAGGTTCGACCAAGAGTTACAAGTACGTGCTCGAGCACGAGGAAGCGCTGCAGGAAGTCGGATTCGTGCCGTTTTTTGAAGACATCGCGATCGACTATGACCCCGGCACCACGGCCGACGTGGAAATGCACGACGGTTCGCATCTGCGGCTGAGAAAGCTGGCGCATGATTTTGATGCGAGCAGCCGGCAGGAGGGACTGCGCGTGCTGGGCGAGGCGCATGCGAGCGGGGAAGTGCTGACCGGGGTGTTCTACCTCGACACGCACCAGCCCGACTTCGTGCAGCAACTGGATCTGGTGGCGGAACCGCTGGCGTTTTTGCCGCTGGAGCAGGTGCGTCCGCCGCGCGCGGTGCTCGATGAGGTTATGGCATCTTTGTCCTGACAAAGGGCAAAAATTACGTCTGTGGTAGTAGTGTCGGTGGCTGGTTTAAGGTGAGCCATGCTCCGAACCAAAGTGTGGATCACCTTAGTGAGCGCAGCCGTACTGTCGGTAGCGCTGATTGGCCAAACGTCGGATACGGCAACCGTGCGGGGGCATGTGCTCGACCCCACGCAGGCAGCCGTGGCCGGTGCGAAGATCACCGCCATCAATGCCCAGACGGGCGGCATGCGCACGACGGTGAGCCAGGCCGATGGCACGTATACGCTGGCGGGACTGCCCGTCGCGGGCAGCTATACGATTGAAGCTACGCACTCTGGCTTTCAGCCGGGCGCGGTTTCGAAGCTGACGTTCATCGGGGGCGCGACCGCGACGGTGAATCTGCATCTGGGCATAACCGCGGCGGCAACCACGGTGACCGTGACCGGAACGGTGGGCGCGGTGCGCGCCGATGAGCCGCAGCTTGGCGATCACCTCAGCGCGGCGCGCATTGAGAACACGCCATTGCTCGGCAACCAGATCACGGCGCTGCCACTGCTGAACTCGGCCAATCGGCCGGCGATCAATCAGGGGGACATTTTTACCAATCAGACCCTGATTACCACCGGCGGTACGGGCAGGCGGCAGACGTCATTTGAGATTGATGGGGCCAACGGCAACGACAGCTGGGGCCGGCAGACGATTTTCACCGCCATTCCGGAAGACGCCGTGCAGGAAATGACGGTGCTCGAAAACGCCTTTTCCGCGCAGTACGGCGCCACCCTTGGCGGCGTGGTCAACATCGTCACCAAGTCCGGGGGGCAGAAGCTGCATGGGGATGTACAGTACACGTTCCGTCCCAACGGCACGGCGGCGCAATTGGTGGGCTACAGCGCGCTGAGCACGGCCGCGCATCCCACCAATGACCTGTTCAACCAGGCGGACTGGAGCCTGAGCGGGCCGATCAGCGGCCACACCCAGTTTGCGGTGTCAGGAGAAGACACGTGGCGCAAGCGCGACTCTCCGATCATTTCGCCGGCCGCACCCGGCGTCTACAGCGGCAAGTACCGCGGCGATCTGCTCCTGGCGCGCGTCGATCATCAGTTCAGCGATACGCATACGGGCTTTCTCCGCGCGGGCTATGATTTGATGTCCGACACCAACCCGAACGGTTCCGTCGGCGGCAACACGCTGGCCACGACGGCGCGCGTTTTCAAGCGCCGCACCTACTCGGTGGCGGCGGGCGATGACAAAGCGTTCAGTCCGACCCTGGTCAATGCGCTGCGTCTGCAGTTTCAACTGGCCTCGCCGATCACGCAATTTGCGCCGGTCGCCTATGGCACCGGGTACTCGGTGCCGATCGCGGTCAATGGTTTTCAGACCACCTTCAGCAGCGGCACCTCGCAGTCGGCGTTCCTGCTGAACCACCAGTACGAGATCAGCGATACGCTGTCGGCGAGCTGGGGAAAGCACCAGGTCTCCTTCGGTGAGGACACGATTGTCAGCCATAGTGGCGGCAACAGCAAGGAGTTCGGCGGCCCCAACTTTCTGGGCACGTTCAGCTATGCCACCTGCACGGTGAGCGTTGCCGCCTGCGAAAGCCCGGCCTATCTGAACGACATCAATCACGTCACCAGCTTCACCCAGAGTTTCGGCAACGACAACTACACCGTGAACGACACTTTGTTCGGTCTGTTCGTGCAGGACAATTATCACGTCCGCCCCAACCTGACGCTGGATCTGGGTCTGCGCTACGAGGATCAGTCCTTCACGGATTCGCGCAACAACTGGGCTCCGCGTCTGGGTTTCGCCTACACGCCGTGGCAGAGTACGGTGGTGCGGGGCGGCTACGGCATCTACTACGCGCAGATTCACGACAATGCCGCCGCCGACTACACCCTGGGTGGTCCACAGGGCGTATTCAACTTCACCGCCCGTCCCGGCCAGCCCGGTTTTCCCACCACGGTTGAGCCGTGGTCGAGCTTTCCCAGCGGAGCCAACGTTCCTGTAGGCAGCCTCACGATTGCGGCCAACAAGGCCGCCTACTACAACCAGTTCTTCCCCGTCCCGGTGCTGAGCAGTTATCCGGGCAAATTCGTCAGCCCCTATTCCGAGCAGTGGACGGTTGGCGTCCAGCACGCGTTCCCGCGTTCATGGACGGTCAGTGCCGACTACATCGGCAGCCATACCGTCCACATCGACCGCAGTCTCGACCTCGACGCTCCGGCAACGCCGTTTGTTCCCACCGCTCAGAACCAATGGCGCGGGGTCTCGAACGGGATATGTCTTGCCACCAGCCAGCCCGCCACCAGCGAGCGTGACCAGTCCACGTGCGCCGCCAACGCCGCCAATGCCGATCGCCCGCTGTGGATTTATGACTCCGCCAACGGCATCACCCCGAAGTACACCAACATCAATGCGGACGTCAACGACGGCGAAGCCTGGTACGATGCGCTCGAAGTCAACGCGAACCACCGCTTCAGCAACAACCTGCAGGGACTGATCAGCTACACCTGGTCGCACGCACTGGATACGGTCGATCCCGACGTTCCCAGCCAGGCGCCGGCGGACAACACTATCACGGGCACGCTCGAAAAAGGCAATGCGATTTTCGACCAGCGCCACCGCCTGGTGCTGAGCGGCTTGTATTCGGCTCCGTTGCAGATCACCATCGGCGGCGTCGCCACGCTGGCGTCGGGCACGCCCTTCAATATCGTCACTGGCACAGACAACGGAGGCGATGGCAGGCGCGAGGAGGCCAACCGCCCCGTCGTCGATGGCGTGATGATCGCCCGCAACAGCGGTCAGGGTTCGGCGATTTACTCCTTCGATCCGTTCATCCAGCGGCCGTTCCAGTTGGGCGAAAAGGCGACGCTGCGCCTGCGCGTGGAAGGCTTTAACGTCTTCAATCACGGCAACTTCGTCAGCTTCAATGGCCGCTACGGCAACGGCGTAACGGCGCTGCCTGGTCTGGGGACGAACACCATCGGTCTGAGCTCGCAGCTCACGCCGCGGGAGTTGCAGTTTTCGGCGCGCCTGAGCTTCTAAGTAACCTCCAGACGCGGGGGCCGCGCCGTTGGCACTGTGGGCCAAGTCGGCGCGGCCGGCGC
>JBOGKK010000230.1:0-11777 GCA_050745425.1 Terriglobales bacterium | reverse complement strand
TCACCACCGTCGGCAGCCGCAGCTTCAGCCGCCGGAAATACATCTCCAGATCGCTTGCGTGAAAGCCTCCGCCCAGCAAAATCAGCCCAATGGTCTGCCCCTGCCCCCGCAACGCCGGCGGAAACCGGTAGTACTGCGCCACATGCCTGGGCTCGACCGCCGTCCCCCACCGCGCCGGAACCCGGATCCGGATCGAGCCCGCCGTGGGCCCGCCATAGCCGATCGCCTCGCTCACCACCTCCGCCAGTGCTGGGGGAACCCTCAGCGTCGTCCCCTGCAACGCACCGAACAGGCGCTGCACCTTCGCCTTCTGGCCGCGCACCACCACGCAGCGTTGTACCGCCGACAGCGCCGTCACTTTCAGCCCGCGCTCCGTCGCCCACTGTGACACCCGCTCGAATCTGTGTTCGCCTGGCGGCGCGGCGCGCAGCAACAGCACCACGTCCACCAGGCTTGTCTTCGGCCTTGCCATCACAGCATTGTACGCGCGCCGCCGCTCCCGCCGCCGGCTGCTCCCTCAGTGCCACACTTTTTTGAACTGCAAGTTCGCCCCATAGCCGCCGTTCTGTTTGCGCACCCCACTCACCGAAACCCGCGGCGACAGCTTGTACTGAATCTTGATCACGTTGCGCTCGGTCCCGGCCACGTCGGTCGAGATGGTGACGTACAAATTGGCGGTCACGCGCTGCTGCAGCGTGATGCGCGCCCCGGCTTGCTGCTGCCCCCCGCCCAGTACCGGATCCACCGAAAGGTGCGAAATACCGGCGATCTTTTCCACCCGGTCGGTAATCTGGCCGGTCACCGCGCTCGCCACCAGCGTCTCCGCGCCCAGATTGCCCGGCAGCGGGTTGGCCGCGCCCGCTTCCGTCGTCTGTCCGAACGCCAGCAGGTTGATGATGTCGGCCGGCGGCAGGGCCGGGTCGGACGTATAGCTGGTGCGCAGATTATCGACCGGCCCTTGAAAGTGCAGGTGTAAATCGTACTGCTCAATCGAGGTATCGGCGGTGACGTTCACCGTCGGCACGGTGCGGATGGGGTTGACGAAATCAAGCGTGCCCGCCTCGATCACGTAACGATTACCCCGGAAAATCAGGTCGCCGCTCGTCAAATCCACGCGCCCCAGCACCACCGGCACCTGCGCCGTGCCCCGCACGTTCACGTTGGCGTTGGCGTGAATGCTGAAATCGCGCGAGACCACCGCCACCTGGTTCGGCGTCGTCACGGCAACTTCCAGCCGCAAATCGTTGAGGAAGCTCTCCACCGTGCCCACCGCCACCGTGTTGCGCGCCAGCTCCGCCGTGAGCGCCGAAAAATCGTAGCCGGGCACTGCCGAAACGTTCTCCACCTGCACCCTTCCTGACAACAGTCCTGCCTGCGGCGAGCCTGTAAGGTTCACCATGGCGCTCACCATCTCGCGCAAACCGGCGGGAACCCGCAACCGAATCTGCTCCGCCGCCACCGTGAAGTTAAACGCCAGTTTGGGCGTTAGCGTCATGCCTCCGCCCACGGTCACATGCCCGCCACCCACGCTCGCCGTAAAGCCGGTCAGATCCAGCCGCCCGTCATGCAGCCGCAGCGCGCCCTGCCCCGCTTGTACCGCCACCGGCCATGCCGGGTTGCTTAGCCGCGCATCGCTGATCTGAATCACCCCCGTCAGCGCCGGATGCGCCAGCGCTCCCGTCGCCCGAACCTCGACCGTCACCGCTCCGCCCGCCGCCAGATCCGGCGCGAATGCCTCCGCCAGCTTCAGGTTGATGTTGCCCGACAGGTTCACCTGCATCGCCGCCGCCGCTGCCGCTCCCAGCGCCGGAATCGGTACCGTCCCCTGCACGTGAAAATCCGTGCCGCTGCCGGTGAACTCCGCCGGCTCCAGCTCCACCACCCCCTGCGCCAGATGCGCCTGGATGGGTCGCGCCGCCGCCAGCGTCAGCGCTCCGGCGTACTTCATGTGAAATTGCGGCACCGTGATCGCCACCTGCAGCTGCCTGGGATCGCGCAGCGGACCGCTCAGCGTCGCCTGCACCGCCGTCTCGCCCTGAATCGCGCCGCCCACCTGCGGCGCCAGCGCCGCCAGCACCGGCCCCAGCGCGATCGCCGGCGCATCGAGAGAAGCCGTCGCCGGCCAGTCATCGTGCAGCGCAACCGCCCCCTTCGCCTCCAGCGCCGCGCCCAGCGTCGTAGCCCGCAGCGTCGCGTTCAAGTGTCGCGCCTGCAGATCCAGGCTGGCTTCCAGATGCTCAATGCTCTGTCCTTCCGCTGCCATCTGCGGCGCGCTGACCTGGAGCTTGAATGCCGGCGCCGCCACCGTTCCTTCTCCGCTGCCCTCGATCCTCACCACTCCGCGCACATGCGCGCCGCCCAGCGCCGGAATTTTCGCCAGCTCCAGCGCCCGCGCCGACAACTGCGCGCGGTAAGCGCCCGTCGCCGGATGCCAAACGCCCTCCGCCTTGACGCTGCCCGCCTCCAGTTGCGCCTGCAGTTGTGCCGTGATCGCTCCGGCGGCGCCCTTGACATCAACCTGCGCCGATCGCAGTCCGCTGCTCGCCCCATTGACTTCGAGTTCCGCCGCCTCCAGCCTCACCGTGCCCTGCCCCACCGGCGCCGCCAGCGTGCCGCTGGCGTGGGCGCTGGCGTCCAGCCTGCCCGCGAGTGGAAGCTTCCCGTGTAGCAGCGGCGCCAGTTGCCGCAACGGCAGCGCCGTTACTGTCAGCACCACCGTCAGCGCGCTCGCCGCTTGCGCCCTCCAGTGCTCCAGAGCAAGGCTGCCGCTCAGCTTGATGCTGCCCTGCGGCGCCGTGATCGAGATCTCGCGCGCCCTGACCTCCGACGGACTCGCCGAAAACGACCCCGCCAGCGCCTTCCAATGCGTGTCCCGCACCACCAGCCGCGCTGCCTGCAGTTGTCCCGCGATGGTGGGCTGCGCCAGCCGGCCTGAAATCTGCGCCTCCAGCTTGCCCTCGCCCGCCAGTCCCAGCCGCGGCAGCGGCTTGCCGAGAGCGGCGCCGGCGCGGTCGGCCATCCCCTCCAATTCCCCAAGATCGTTGGTCTGCGCCTGCACCGCAAGCTGCGCCGCCGTCCCCGCGCGCGTGCTCAGGCTCCCCGCCGCGGTGATCAGCGCGTGCGGCGTCTGCAGCCTGCTGCTGCCAATCTCCACCCGCCCGTTCGCGTAGCGCATCTGCGCCGCAGCCGCGACCGGCGTCGCGCCGATTGTGCCCGCGATCTTGGCGCGCCCGTTCACGCCCAGATGCTCGAGTCCGCCTTTCGCCTGTGCCTCCACCGTGGCTCCCACGGTCCCGGTGATGCCCAGCGCCTTGAGCGTCGATTCGCTGCCCGGCGCAAACCGCGCGACCCTGCCCAGTTCCGCGCCCTGCAATTGCGCATGCCCGTCCAGGTTAAGGCCCGCCGCTGTCCCAAAACCGCTGGCCGTAAGCCTGGCATCGAGCCGCCCGCCCATCACTCCCGCCTGCACATGGCTGACGCTCAGTTGGCCTCTGGTAAATTGGTAGGCGCCCCTCAGCTTGCTCACCGGCGCGGCCAGCGCCGCCAGCCGCAGGTGCAGCTCCGCGCTTGAAAATTCCCCCTCTGCCTGCAGTTGCTGCTTCGCGTACTCCGCCGTGCCTGCCGCCTGCAGTTGGCCCTGCGGCAGCTCGGGCAGATGCAAGGCCGTTCGCAACCGCGTCAGATCCAGTTGCAACTGGTAGTGTGCCTTGATCTCCGGGTTGGCGTAGTTGCTCAGCGTGGCCTGCGCCGTCACCTTGGCGCCGTCGCTGGTCAACACCAGCGACGAGACCTCCACGCCCGCGCGCGACGCGCGAAATTGCAGTTCCAGCCCGCTCGTGACCGCCGGCAGCCCGGCCAATTGCACCCGTCCCTGCGTGTAGCGCAACTGCCCCGAGTAGCTTTGCGACCGCGCCGCATAGGCAACCGTGAGCGCGAGGCCGCTGATGTCGGCGTTCAGATTCTGCTCGCGATCGTTGACGTAAATCTTGCCCTGGTCAATGGCGGCATGGCGGATGCCCAGCGTGAAAATGTCCGTCCCCTCCCCCGCCTGCGCGCTTGCGGGCGGCGTGGGCAGGTTCGTGTGCCCCTGCGCATCCACATATATGTGGATCACCGGCTGCTCGAGCTTGATCGTTTCCACTTGAAAGCTCCGCTGCCACAGCGAGGTGATGTGGATGCCGGCCTGCGCATGCGCGACCCGCGCCAGCGGCTCCGGCTCTTGCACCCCCGCTACCGCCTTCCCCTCGATCGTCAGGCCGTAAACATCCACGCTCGGCGACAGCGAGTGCAGATGCAGCCTGAAGCGGTTGATATGAACCGGCGCGCCCAGCGCCTCGCTGGCGCTGCTTTCCACTTTCTGCCGGACGTAGTTCTGGAAGCTCCCGCTGCGCAGCACCAGCCACGCCGCCAGCATCACCACGCCAATGACAATGGCAACGATAATGCCCACGCGGCGCCAGAAATGGGTCGATTGGCTCAAAATGCCTGCCCCAGGGTGATGAAAAACTGCGTGGCGCCCACGCCCGGCACGGCGTTGAGATTGTGCCCCAAATCAATCCGGATCGGCCCCACCGCCGTCTCGTAGCGCAACCCGATCCCGATCGTATTGGTATAGGATGCGCCAATCGTGTCCAGCCCAACTTGTTGGAACACATTGCCGCCATCGTAGAACAATGCGACGCCCAGATGATCCCAGATTTCCGGCGTGGGAATCCGCAACTCCGAGTTCAGAATCAGCAGCGCGCTGCCGCCCACCGGCACCTGAATCAGCGAGCAGGTCGCCGGATCCGCCGCATTCCCGCAGGCCGGAATTGTCTTCTGCGGTCCCGCCCCATCCAGCGGAAAGCCGCGCAGCGTGCTGCCGCCGCCGCTGAAAAACGCCTGGCTGAGTGGAATGAAACTGTTGTCGAAGCTGCGTTCCAGCCCCACCCGCAAGCTGTTGGCCCACACCGTCCCCGCCTGCCCCAGAAAATCGATGGACTTGTAGTACGCCGTCTGGGTAATCAGTTTTCCGAAGTTCACGTTCGAGCCCAGGGCGGTGGTGTTGAGTTCGAGCTCGTAACTTTCGAGAATTCCCTTGTGCGCATCAAGCGCATTGTCGCGCGTGTCGCGCAGGTAGGTCGCCGACAGCGTCGATAACCGGATGTGCCGGTCGCGCGCCGGCACCAGATCCGGTATCAGCAGGTTGCTCAGCCCGGTCTGGCTGAAGCTGTAGCGCAGAAACAGGTTCGTCGTCCGGTCGGCGTTCAGCGGACGCTCCAGTTGGTAGCCGATCTGGCCGATCCGCGCCGTGAAAATCGGGTTTTCGGAGTTATGTTCGCCCGACAGCAGCAGATTCCCGGCGTATTGCGTCCAGAACAGGTGCGGGTCGGTGAACGTGATCGATCCCCGCTGATCGAGCCGCCCGGCAAAGCCGCCCAGGCTCAGCGTGCCCGCTTTTCCCCCCACGTTCAGGCGCGTGTACTCCGCGTTCACGCTCGGCCCCAGAAACGTCGCCTCGCTGGTGGTGAAATTCGAGGGCAGGCCCACCACCGGCAATCCCGGCAGCGCCACCGTTCCCGAGGGGATGCTGCCGCCGCGATTGGTGACATCGAACCCGAAGCCCCACACCAGCGAGTTGCGCGCCGCCTCGTGTACTTTCACCAGCACATCCGCCTGCGTCTGGTTCGTAATCGGGCGCCGCGGGGCGACATCGGCCCAGTCGAAAATGCCCGGCGCGTAAAGCTGGCTGGCGCTGCGCAGCAGGTCGTTCTCGGTCAGCGGCGCCCCCGGCTTGAGATCGGCGGTCAGCCGCTTGATCAGGCGCTCGTCCGTGTGCTGGCGTCCGTAGGTGAGCACCGCCGCGGTATGCACCTGCGGACCCTCGGCAATCTGGTAGGTCACATCGAACTGGTGTTTCTGCCCGCTCACCGGCGTCGCGCTGGCGTGAAAGCTGGCGCTGAGGTAGCCATGCGACAGATACCAGGCGAGAATCTGTGCCCGGTCCTGCGCCATCAGCACCTGCGAAAACGGCGTGCCGTGGCCGATCATCAGTCCCTGCGGCGCAAGCTCCGCCGCCGCCACTGTATTGCCGTCGATCCTGAGCGCCGCCACAAAGTCCTGCACCCCCTCCTCGATCTTGAACGTCACCACCGCGTCGCCGCCTGGGTAGGTGATCACCGGCGTCACCTTCACCTCGTTGTATCCCGACCCTCGGTACAGCCCCTCCATGTTGCTCACGCTCTGCCGCAGCAGTTGCGCGTCGAAAGTGCCGTGCGAAAAAACACCGCCCGTCTTGACCTCGACCAGCGGCAGCAAATCCTCCCGCGTATAAAACTGGTTGCCCCTGAATCGAATGGCCTCGACCCTGTGCCGCGGTCCCTTGGCGACGCTATAAGTAATCGCCTTCGATCGCAGCGGCGCCGTCTGCGGCGCTGGCGGCGGCGGCGGCGGCTCCAGATTGCTCGCCACCACCTGCGTCTGGTGCTGCTCGGTTTTGCCCTCCGCCGTCGTCGCCTTGACCTTCGTGGTCACGATGGCATTGAAATAACCTTGCGCAGCAAAATAGCTGGCCAGATTCTGCTGCCCATCCTGCACCACATCCGGCCCCACCCGGCTCTCGCTGTAAAACGGCAGCAGGCTGTGCCGCGTCCACGGCCACAGATGCGCGCCTGTCACGCTGAGCGCAACCTTCGGCCCCGCTTCGACCCCAAAGGTGATGTCAGCCTCGTTGTTTTGCGGATGGTACGTCGCTCCCCGCGCGCTCACCTGCGCCCCCAGATATCCCTCCCCGTTCAAATGCGACTGCAAATACGCCGCCGCCACCTGCAACCGGTGGCGCGAGTAATCCCCGCCGCTCCGCACCGACTTCCGCCGCAGCCGCGCCCACAACGAACCTATCGCCGCCTGCAAATCGGCCGCTTGCGCCACCGTCGCCCCGTCGAACCGTATCGTTCCGAAGCGCGCTCGCGGCCCCAGCCGCGTCGCAAACGTCACGTTGACCACCCCGTGCTGGTTGTCGATGTGCAGTTCCGGCTTGACGGCGACCTGAAAATAGCCCTCCTCGCGCTCGTAGTTTTCCACCCCCGTCGCCGCCCGCGCCACCGCCTGCGCCGTGTAGGGCGCTTGCGAGGTGTAGTGTGCCGCCTCCAGCAACCGCGTATAGGAAAACCGCAACGCCCCCGGAAATTGATACACGCCAAAATAATCCGCCGGCAGCAGCAGAAATTGCAGCCGGATGCCGCTCACTTCCGGAACGATATTGACCTCGACGCCGTTGCTCCCCTTGCCCAGCTTCTGCAGCAGCATCGCTTCGGAAGCGTCGACCTTGGCCTCATCGAGCGGCTCGCCCGCTTGCTGCGGCAGCGCCGCCACCAGCGGCGCCGCCTTCAACCCCGGCCGGCCCGCCAGTTCCACTGCCGTCACCGGCCGCCCCTGAAACAGAGCGAGCGAGGCCGTCACCGGCGTCTGTGCCCGTCCATAAACAATGCTGATCGGCAACAGTATGCCCGCCAGCACGAAACCGCTCATCCCACGCAATCGCAAGTCCTCTCCTAGATGCTCTCATGGCACAACCCTGATTCCACCATCCGGCATCGCCTCCGGCAATGGATGCCACCGCCCCGCATACCCGCTCCTCCCCCCTCACGCGCCAACGCTTCGACATCACCGGCGCCGTTCAGGGCGTGGGCTTCCGGCCTTGGATCTTTCGCCTCGCGCAGACCTGCGGCCTCGCCGGCGCCGTCTGGAATTCCACCGCCGGCGTGAGCATCGAGGTCGAGGGCGCCCCTTGCGCTCTCGGCGAATTCACCCGCCGCCTCGCCTGCGACGCTCCGCCGCTGGCCCGCATCGAGCACATCGCCGTGCATTCCCTCCCACTTTGTGGCGCGGTGGACTTTCGTATCCTGCCCAGCCAGCCCTTCACCCCCAGCTCGTCCACGCCCCCTTCACCCGCTCAAATTTCTCCCGACACCGCCCCCTGCTCCCGCTGCTGCGCCGACTACCGCGATGCGCTCAACCGCCGCGCCGCTTACCCATTTACCAACTGCACCCACTGCGGCCCCCGCTACACCATCACCCGCGCCCTGCCCTACGACCGCCCCCTCACCACCATGGCCGCCTTCTCCATGTGCCCGCCCTGCCGCCACGAATACGACTCGCCCCTCGATCGCCGCTTTCATGCCCAGCCCAACGCCTGCCCCCACTGCGGCCCCCAGTTGCGCTGCCAGGGCGCCACCGGACAAGCTGCTCTCGCGCTCGCCGCCGCCCGCCTCCGCGCCGGCGCCATCGTCGCCATCAAGAATGTCGGCGGCTATCAGCTCGCCTGCGATCCCGCCAACCTCGCCGCCGTCACCCGCCTGCGCCGCCTCAAGCAACGTCCGCGCAAACCCTTTGCCCTCCTCGCCGCCGGCGTGGACGCGGTTGAGTCCCTATGCGTTCTGAGCCCGCCCGAGCGCGCCGCCCTCCACAGCCCCGCCCGCCCCATCGTTCTACTGCATCGCCACCCCTCCTCCTCCGCCGTCTGTGCTGCTGTCGCTCCCGGCCAGCACCGGCTGGGCGTCATGCTGCCCAGCAGCCCCTTGCATGAGCTGCTGCTCCAGGCTTACGGAGCGCCCTTACTGCTCATGACCAGCGCCAATCGTGGCGCCGAGCCGCTCCTGGCCAGCGCGCCGGAAGCCGAAGCCAGACTCGCCGGCATTGCCGACTGCTTTTTGCACCACAACCGCCCCATCCATGCCCGCCTCGATGACTCCGTCGTCTTCGCTGCCGCCGGCCATCTCCACCTCGTGCGCCGCGCCCGCGGCTACGTCCCGCAGCCCATTGCGCTCGGCCGCGATGGCCCGCCGGTGTGGGCCGCCGGGGGCGAGCTCAAAAGCACCTTCTGCCTCACCCGCGGCGCCCAGGCGTTCCTCTCGCCTCATATCGGCGACATGGGTAATCTCGAAACTCTGGCCTTTTACGAGCAAACCCTCAGGCATTACTTGAAGCTGTTCGATCTCCGCCCTCGCCTTCTCGCCCTCGATGCCCACCCCGCCTATAGCGTCAACCGCTGGGCCCCGCGCCTGCTGCGCGAGCTCGGCATCTCGCGCACCATTACCGTGCAGCATCATCACGCCCACATTGCCGCCTGCATGGCCGAGCATCAGCTCGACGGCTCCGTCATCGGCGTCGCCTGGGACGGCACCGGATACGGCATCGAGCAAACCCAGACTTGCTCTGGCACGAACAGCAATACCCGCACGTTGCTTCCCGAAGCCAGCTACCCCGAGTCTGGTTTTGCTCTCAACCCCTCCCTCCACCCCAGCGTCTGGGGAGGCGAGTTCCTGCTCGCCTCCCGCTCTCGCTTCACTCGTCTCGCCCATCTCCGCCCCGTCGCCATGGTTGGCGGAGACCGCTCCGTCCGCCAGCCCTGGCGTCTCGCTCTCGCCTACTTGCGGCAAGCTCTCGGCGAAAATGCCTTGCCCGCCGCTCGCCGCCTCTGGCCCCTCCTCAACCCGAAGCACCTGGATCTGGTCTGGACCCTTCTCGATCGCCCCTCCCTCTCCGCGCCCTGCACCTCTGCCGGCCGCTTGTTTGACGCCGTCGCCGCCATCCTCGGCCTCCAACCCGAAAACGAGCCGGTCAGCTTCGAAGGCCAACCCGCCCTCCGCCTCGAGTCAGCCGCTGCCGTCGCCATCGGCGACGGCACCCTGCGTAGCTTTAGCGAAGCAGGGCCCTTGCCGTACGCTTTCGATCTCTCCTCGCCCCCCTCCCCACTGCTCCTCGATTTTGCCCCCATGATTGCTTCTTTGGTCGCCGATCGCGAGCACGGCATCGGCATCGAATCTCTTGCTGCCCGCGTACACGCTACCCTGGCCGCCGCCATCACCGCGACCTGCCAGCGCCTGCGCGAAGGCGGCGCAGGCGAGCGCGTGTGTTTAGGTGGAGGCGTGTTTCAAAACCAGATTTTACTCACCGCCGTGCAGCGCCAATTGCGCGCCTCCGGCTTTGCCGTCTTCGTCCCCCAGCTCGCTCCCATGAATGACGGCGGCTTATCGCTCGGCCAGGCCGTTGTCGCCCAGGCGCAACTGGCAACTGGCAACGAACAACTGGCAACTCAACTCCCATGTGTTTAGCTATTCCCGGCAAAATCCTCGACACCTACGAGCACCATGACTTGCGCATGGCCCGTGTCCGCTTCGGCGCCGTCACCCGCGAAGCCTGCCTCGCCTACACTCCCCAGGCCGCCGTCGGCGATTACGTGCTCGTTCACGTCGGCTTTGCCATCAGTTGCATCAATGAAGCCGAAGCCGAGCGCACCTATGCCGCGCTCGCCGAACTCAACCAGTTGGGCGAGCTCGAGGCGCCCGTGGTTCGCGAGCAGGAGGCCTAAGCCATGAAGTTTATGGATGAGTACCGCAATCAGGAATTGGCCCGCCATCTCGCCGCCGAGATCGCCCGCATTCAAACCCGCCCCTGGGTCATCATGGAAGTCTGCGGCGGCCAGACCCACTCCATCGTCAAGCACGGCATCGACTACATGCTCCCCGAGGGCATCGAGCTCGTCCACGGCCCCGGATGTCCGGTCTGTGTCACCTCGCTCGAGATGATCGACAAGGCCCACGCCATCGCCTGCCGTCCCGGCGTCATCTTCTGCTCCTTTGGTGACATGCTGCGCGTGCCCGGCTCGCGCGGCGATCTATTCACCCTGCGCTCGGAAGGCGCCGACGTCCGCGTCGTCTACACCCCGCTCGACTGCCTCAAGCTCGCCCGCCAACATCCCGATCGTGAAATCGTCTTTTTCGCCATCGGCTTTGAGACCACCGCTCCCGCCAACGCCATGCTCGTCGCCCGCGCCCAGGCCGAGGGCCTCACCAATCTTTCCGTCCTCGTCTCCCACGTCATGGTGCCGCCCGCCATTGCCAACATCCTGCAATCGCCCATGAACCGCGTCCAGGGTTTTTTGGGCCCCGGCCACGTCTGCGCCATCATGGGCTACCGTGAGTACGAACCTATCGCCGCCCGCTTCAAAGTCCCCATCGTCATCACCGGCTTCGAACCGCTCGACATCCTGCAGGGTACGCTCCTGACCGTCCGCCAACTCGAAGCCGGTACCCACACCGTCGAAAACCAGTACGCCCGCATCCTCGACCGCAACGGCAACCCCAGCGCCCGCAGCGTCGTCTTCCAGGTCTTCGAGGTCGCCGACAGGAAATGGCGCGGCGTCGGCTCCATCCCCAAAAGCGGCTATAAACTCCGCTGGGAGTACCGCGACCACGATGCCGAACGCAAGTTCTCCGTCGCCGATGTCGACACCCACGAGCCCGACGCCTGCATCAGCGGCCAAATCCTCAAAGGCATCAAAAAGCCCCACGACTGCCCCGCCTTCGGCACCGTCTGCACGCCGCTGCATCCGCTCGGCGCCACCATGGTCTCCGCCGAAGGCGCCTGCGCCGCCTACTACGCCTACGGACGCCATCTCCAACCCCACGCCGCTACCGGAGCTGCCAAATGAGCACCGCCGTCCCCATCGCCATCCAACCTCTTGCCCACGATCAGGAAACCTGGCGCACCAAAGTCATGCGCAAATGTGCCGAGTCGATCGAGGTCAAGCAAAAGTTCTTCGACACCTACGCCGGCCAGATCGGCGAGCTCAGCCAGAAAATGGCGGCCGCCTTCCGCGCCGGCAACCGCTTATGGACGCTCGGCAACGGCGGCAGCGCCTGCGACGCCCAGCACATCGCCGTCGAGTTCCTCCATCCCATCATTGAGAAGCGCCGCGCTCTGCCCGCCCGCGACCTCGTCAGCCAGACCGCCGT
>JBOGKK010000229.1:0-6943 GCA_050745425.1 Terriglobales bacterium | reverse complement strand
GGTTGCCAGCGTGCATTTGCCCACCGGCATTCGCGTTGCCTATGGCGGCACGTACGCCACCCAGCAAAAATCGTTCGGCGATCTGGTCATGGTGCTGGTGCTGGCGATCGTGCTGGTGTTTCTGGTGCTGCTGTTTGAGTTCCGGGATTTTTCGGCGCCGGTGGGTATTCTTGCCTCGGCGGTGCTGTCCACTTCGGGCGTGTTCTTTCTGCTCTGGATCACCGGAACTGAATTCAATATCGCCTCCTTCATGGGCCTGATCATGGTGGTCGGGATCGTGGCAAAGAACGGCATTCTGCTGCTGGACGCGGACGAGCAATTCCGGGGCATGGGCCTCGCGCCGCTGGAGGCGATGGTGCAGGCGGGACGGCGCCGTCTGCGGCCCATCGTGATGACCGCGGCGGCGGCCGTGGTGGGCATGCTGCCGCTGGCTTTCGCGCTGGGCGCAGGCGCGCAGATGCTACAGCCACTCGCGATCTCGGTGATCGGCGGCATTGTGATTTCGATGATTCTTTCGCTGCTGATCACACCCGCAGTCGATTACTACCTGCGGCGCGCCGGCGGCGGGCACGCCCCGGCCCTGGAGCCCCAAGCGCAACTCTAAGCTAATCCATCTTCAGCGCTGTCAACTGCGCGAGCGAAACGGGGGGCAGATAGGAACCGATGAGCTCGCGCACCCACCAGGCGCCGCGGGCGCGGCGCTCACGCGGTGTCGCGAAGCGGTAGCGGTAGTAGAGCGCGCGGATGTAGGCGGGGCGGTCTGCGCCGTAGGGCGCCTGGTGCAGCAGGCGGAGCGTGGGCGCATCGGCGGCCAGCAGCCGCTGCACGAAGCGCAGAAACCAAATCTCGTGACCGGGAATGATCAGTCCGTTGCGCCCGGCTCGAACCGAAAACGGCAGGAACCACATCGCCCAGTCCAGACGCAGATGCCAGGGGGCTATTTGCGGCGGCCGCCGCTGCGGGTCGCCGGGCTTGGCCCGGAACTCGTATTCGCGCCATTCGGTTTGCTCGTTCAGCACCACATTGGGCGTTGCCTCGAGCACGACTTCATAGCGCACCCTCGTTACCGATCCGAACGCTCCATAGGAACCCACCAGATGCCACGCATTGTAGCTGCGGTTCATCGCCTGGCGCGAAGAGACCAGATTGCGTACCGGCCCGATGCTGGCGAAGGCGGTGAACGCGGCCAGCCCGATCAGCACCACCAGCACCGGCAGGGGCACAGGCTGCGACGCTACCCGCGTGAGCCCGAAGACCGCATCGCCGAAGGCCGAAAAACCCAAAACCACCGTCAACCAATTCAGCCAGGAATAGTTGCCGCTGACGATCAGCAACAGTTGATGCAGAATCGCCAGGGCGCCGCAGATGGTCGCGATCGGTTGCGGCAAAAACAGGCCGAACGGGACGACGATCTGGACGAAGTGACTGAAAAGCACCGATACCCGCTGCATGCGGTGCGGAAAGCGGTGAAAAAACGCGCTGAGGGGGTTGGGCAGCGGCTGGGTTTCGTAATGGTAGTAGAGGCAGGTGAGGTCGCGCCAGCAGGGGTCGTTGCGCAGCTTGATCAGCCCGGCGCCGAGCTCGGTGCGGAACAGCATCCAGCGCAGGATGAGGATGGGAATCAGCGGCGCCTGCATCCAGGCCGGCCCTAGAAAGGCCGCGAAAAAACCCGCCTCGAGCAGCATCGATTCCCACCCGAAAGCATAAAACGTCTGGCCGGCGTTGACGATCGAGAGATACAGGAACCACAGCATCAGCCAAACCAGCCCCGAAAGCCACACCGGACCTGATTCGGCAATGCCGGACAACGCCGCCAAGGCCAGGACGATGCCGCTCCAGGCAACCGCCCGCAGCAGGCCGTCGGAATAGCGCCAGTGAAATAAGCCGGGCAGGTCGCGGAAGCGCTGTCCGTGCAAAAAGCGCGGAACGGGCAGAAGGCCCCGTTCGCCCAGCAGGGCCGGAAATTGACGCAGCGCCACCGCAAACGCAATCAAGTAGACGACGGCCAGTCCGCGTTGAATCAGCAGCCGCGCCAGCGCAGCTTCTCCGAAATAGGCGTGCATTCAGGGGATGAGTACGATTTTACCGTGCGCGCCCGGAGCCATCACCAACCGATGCGCCTCGGCCGCTTCGGCCAGCGGCAATTGGCGCGCGGCGACCGGACGCAGCGTACCGTCGCGTAAGCCCGCGACCAGCCCCGCGTGGATCTCGCACAACTCCGCTTCGGCCGCACCCCAAAGCGTGAAGCCCAGAACCCGCGCGCGCCGCGCCATTAAATCGCGGGGAGAAATCGTAACGTCACCCCGCGAACCGATCACCACCACGCGCCCCTCGCGCGCCAGCAACTTCAGATCGGCGCCCAGGTTCACATTGGCAAGCATTTCGAGAATGACGTCCACGCCGCCGCCGCTGGCCGCGAGAATTCGTTCCTGATATCCGGCTTGCGAGTGATCGAAGATCTGATCGGCGCCTTCGCGCTTAACCAAATCGAGCCCAGTCGCGCTCCCGGCGCTGGCGAACACCGTCAGCCCCAAAGCGCGCGCGAGCTGCACCGCGGCAATCCCCACGCCGCCGCTCGCGCCATGGATGAGTACCTTCTCGCCCGCCCGCGCCCGCGCCTGCTGCACCAGCGCATGGTAGGCAGTGGCATAGGGAACTCCGACCGCCGCGCCCTGCGCGAAGCTGACGTTTTCCGGCAGCGGATGGACCTGCGCCTCCCCGGCCAGGGCAAATTCGGAATACCCGCCACTGTGCATTCCGGCGGTGTACACGCGATCTCCTGCACGCACCGAGCTAACGCCAGCACCTACGGCTTCGACCACCCCGGCTGCATCGCCGCCCGGCGTATACGGCAGCGCCGGCTTGATGGCATAGGTACCCGCGCGGATATAGGTGTCATACGGATTTACTCCCGCCGCTTTCACGCGCACCAGCACCTGGCCCGCTCCCGGCTCCGGCTTGTCGGCCTGCGCCAGCCGCAGGACCTCCGGCCCCCCAAACTCGTTGACGACGATGGCCTTCATGTTCCCTCCCGCCACCGATTATAGGAGTTGTTCGCCTCAATCTCTCAATGTCGACGGCCGCCGCCGGGACCGCGCGAGACATGCGGGTGCGAGTGGACTGTGGGCGCGCGCATGGCCGGCGCGTGATAGGCCGGCGCGTGATAAGCCGGAGCGTGATAGGCCGGAGCGTGGTAGGCGGGGGCACGATAGGCCGGAGCGTGATAAGCGGGGGCAGCGCGATAAGTGGGGGCGCGGTAGGCGGGGGCGGCGCGGTAAGCGGGGGCGCGGTAGGCGGGGGCGTTGTAGCGGGGTGCGCTCACGATGGGATGATCCATTTCGAGCGGCGGGCGCTCACTGGAGCGCTCGGCGGCGCGGGGCGGGCGCTGCTGGGGCTGCGGGCGGAAGCTCTGCCAGCCGCTGCCACCCGGCCCTCCGGGCCGAGTGGTGTGCGGGATGCGGGGTGCGGCACGGTGCGGCGCCGCACGGGGAGGGGCTTGTTGCGGCTCCGCATGCGGCTGCCCGGCACGGGGAGCGGCGCGGCGCGGCGCCTGCGATGCGGAGCGCGGGGCTGCGGCGCCGGCGCCGAAGCTGTGCCATCCGGAGCGTGCGGCGGGCGGAGATTGATGCTGCGCTACCCGCAGCGAGCCGGAGCTTTCGAAATGCTCCGTCCGGCTCGCTGGGGCCGACGCGCGTGCCGGCATGCGGGGCTGCACGGTGCGCTCAGTCGCATGTTGAGCCTCACCACGCAGTGTTGTCTGCACGCGGGCACGTTCCTGGGTAAATGTGGGCCGCGCGATGACGGTTCCGCGCTGACCGAAGAAATGATTTGCGGTGCGGGCCGGAGCATGTCCCGGCCGCGCTTCCCGCGTGGTGGGCAGGCTCGCCCGTGTCGGGACAACCGGCAAGCGGCCGCCCAGCACCGCGCTGTTGTGGATCTCAGCAAAGCTCACATGGGAGCGGGCGCTCACGCCGCCACGGACAAACTGGGATTTCGGGACGCGGATCACGGCCTGACGGACGCGGGCGTTCGTGCGCATAGAGCGAAGGTTCGAGTACGACACGCGCTCATGGCTGACGCGCGCCAGCGGTGGCATCACGCGCCGCCCGCGGATCACGTTGACGTTGGTGATGTTGATGTAGTTGACGTTGTAGGAGTTCCACCGGCCCCACCAGGGGCGGCAGTAATCGCCCGGGCCAATCGGCATCCAGCCAATGCTGCCAAAGCCCACTCCGCCGCCAAAGCCGCCGTTCCAGCCAAAAAACGAGACATACGCGGGCGCCCAGATGGGCTGGTAGTACGGCGTTACCGGACCCGGCCACCACACCCAATTCGCTCCGTAGACGAACCAGCGGCCGTAGTGATACGGCGCCCAGCCCCAAGGCTCGTAGGAGACCCACGTCCAGCCCCAGTACGGCTCCCAGGTCCAGCGGCCATCGCTGTAAGGCGTCCAACCGGCCTGATTGTCGGGTAGCCAGACCTGCCCGTAGCCCGGAACCACGGTCCAGTAACCGTAGCCGTTCATCGACTGCACGCCGGTGTAATAACGGTTGGCATGGTTATAGGCTGCCGCTTCTTCCACAGCGCGGTCGCGAGTTTCATTCCACTGGTCCCAGGAGTCGCGGGAGGGCGCATCGCTGATCTGGTATTGGGGCGTACTCACGCCTTCGACGGTAATTTGCTGGCCCTGTTTCAGCCGCGTGTTGCCCTGGGGGGTGCTGATTTCCGCCTCACCTTTGCGGACGATCACCTGAGTCTCATTGTTGGAGGACACAAGAATGCGGTACACGCCCGCCTTTTGCGGGTAAATGGCGATATTCGGGGTGTCGATTTCTGACGTCGCCTGCGCGCCCTGGAGCACGATGTAGTCGGCAAGGCCGGAGCCGACCTGCACTTGAATCTGTTTGCGGCTCAGGTTCACCAGGTTCACGTCGGCGTTGTCGCCGAGACGGATCAGGTCGGCATAGTCAATTTGGACCTCGGCGCGCGAGCCGGCAGCGGCGGCAACCTTGTCACCGCTGAGCAGGGGGGAATTGATGGCGCCAGCGGTCCACTCGCCGCTATCGGCGCGCTCGGTGGAAACGCTTCCGCTGAGGGCGCTCAAGTGCGCCACCACGGCATCGGACACCGGCGGCTGGTTCTGGTTATCGGCGGGCGCTTGCGCCAACACGGTCCAGGCAAACAGCGCAATCAACCCCACTACCATCAAACGCGAAATTGCTGCCTTCATTGGGCACCTCCGCACTGCTTCCGGCTTTTATAATGCACGTCGCAGGCCAAATCGCAAACCTAGCATATTCAAGAAGATGCGGCGGCGGCGCGGTTCGATTCAGCGGCCGGGATGCACCACGAGTGGTGGATTTCAACCAGCTTGCCTGGCGTGGAGCTAGATGTGGAGGATGCGGCGCGGGAACTGCAGGCCACTTTTTGAGAGAGCTCTGGCCTGCGGCGATGTCTTGCTCATTTGGATATTCCCGCTCGCGACCCAAACGGATTCCGATGGGAACTCGCTGAGCAGCAAGCCGCCGGCTTCAAGCCACTCGCGAAGCCATTCCAATTTTCTGATCACCTCGGTCGCGCCGTGCGCGCGGTCTTCTGCGCGGAGCGCCTGCAGCCCCTTCCTGAAGGCGTTTTGGAGACCGGGTGTGTCCTCTACCGCATCCTGGAAGCTCACCGGGATGAGCCCTTGGCCGCGTTCATCGAATCAGAAACGGCGTGCGCTACGGCCTCGTTGGCACGGCCGCTGAACTCGGAGAGTCCTCCCCACCCACCTTCCCCGGGGTGCTCGGCCGTGGGGTCAAGATTCGATATATTCTGTGCGATCCCGCTGTCGCGATCAAAGTAATAGACGTTGACGCTTTTGCCCAGAGCACTCTCGGCGAGGTTTTGCATCCCGGTGGTATTGCCGACGTCAAAAATGTCGAGCAGCGCCTTGGGCCCGGCATGATTCCCGCGCAGGTGCTTGAGCGCCCACAGTGCATCCAGAACCTGGGTCGAGTGGGTGGACAGACAGACCCGGTAGCCGCGCTGCAGCAAACTGAAAACCAGCATCATGGCTGCCGCTACGGCCCGGGGATGCAGCCCCAGTTCCAACTCTTCGAGTACCACCCAATCGACATCCTTCTGCTTGGTGGCGGCCGAACGCGGCATGAGCCAGTAAAGTCCAAGCAAAAGCGGCACGAACTCGCGCTGCCCTGCGGACCACACCATGTAGGGGAGCGTTTCGCTTTCGGTGCGACCGAGCACCAGCCGCTTCTGTTGGCGGGTTTTGTCGACACTCAACCGGAAATCGGCAAAGACATGCTGTATCAGGATCTTGCGGAAGGCTTCCGATAGCCGGCGCGGCTGCGGGAAAAGATTCCCGTCCGACCCCATTTGCTCAACCAGAATACGAAGCCGCTCGCTGAACTCCCTGACCACAAACGGGTCCCCGGGCGAATAATCGGTGAACGGCCGTGGCCAACCATCATGCAGGGTCAGGACGCGCTGTGCCGGAATGAAGAAAAGCGATTCTTCCTTCTTCCTGGACTTGCGTGCCGCAAGTCTGGGCAGATCGACGGCTCGCCCGTTGCGCGCAAGGGAAGAATTCCCGTCCCACAATGCCCCCATCCCCTCACCGAGATAGATGTTGAAAAACCTTTCCAACTTCTTGTCCCAATCCAGCCCGTAGCGGGACAACTCACCTTGAATCTGGCCTGCGTCGAGAAGCAGCTTCCAGATTTGCAGGGCAATGCTTTTGCCCGCAGCCTGTGGACCGACCAGTACGGTCAGATCCGCAAAATCGATCTGAGCGCGCCGGATCGGTCCGACGTTGTTTAGAGCAAACACAGCGTCGGTGTAGCAAGCTTCGGGCGATTGCGTGCGGCTTTTCCTGGGGTCAAAGCCGCAGGCGGTACGGTCGGCGATGCTACAGCAGAGCTGTTTTGGCTCTAGCGTTTAAGGA
>JBOGKK010000228.1:0-3599 GCA_050745425.1 Terriglobales bacterium | reverse complement strand
GGCATAGCCTGTTTTGCGGGGGGCTCCGCCCCCGACGCCTCCCGTTGGCCGGCTCCCCGCTACAGCGAGGAGGGGCTGACAGTGGAATTTTTCTTGCGATTGATGAGATAGACGACCGCACCCGCCGCGGCGGCCGCGGCAACAGTTCCAGCGGCGACCGTGAGCAGCGAAAGGCCCGGTTTTTTCATCTTGACGGGAGCCGGCAGTGACTGCGAGGCACGAAACTTCACTGTCTTTCCAGCCGGAACTTCATAGCTGGCGCTGGCGGACTTTACCATGACCCGGCCACGCACCGCGGTCACATAGACTTCACCCGCCAGAGCAGCCACGTCGAAATAGGCGTTGGGGCCATCCGCCAGCACGGTACGCGCGGCGACGGCGACCGGCAGCGTGCCGAAAACCTCGATCAGCCCCCCGCGCAGGCGAAGGCGCAGTGCGCCGGCGGCGCGGATCACCTGAAAGCGAGTGCGGGCGGCCGCGATCACCGCCGCGCCTGGCAACACCATACGGGCGCTGCCGCGGGCGCTGGTCGCAATCACGTCGCCAGGCAGGAGCGCCACGCCCGCCGTCGCGGCCGAGCCGTTGACGGCTACGACGCCCGCGGTGGGGGTGAGGATCGCGCCCGGCGCCATCGGGGTCACCGCCAGTAACGGCAGGCAGGCAATCAGGGCGAACACTCCCGCGGGAGTCAGAATGCGGCTCAGGCTCATCAAAAGCTCCTTGCGACCATGGTAGCTTGAAAGAGGGAGGGCTGCCATGCCACCGAAACACGAAGATGCGAAATTAATTCTGCAACTCTACGATTTGCGCCGGGAGAAGACCATGCGCGAGGCGCGCGACTGGTTTGGGCATGAGTTTCACCCGGCCGGCGCCGACGATTACATCGCGACGCTGCGCAGCAGCCACAGCGCTTATTTGCGCATGATGACCAGCTACTGGGAAATGGCCTGCGCGCTGGTGGTGCAGGGGGCGATTGACGCCGAGATGTTCAACGCCACCAACGGCGAGCATATGTATCTGTTTGCCAGAATCCAGCCTTTTCTGGCCGATCTGCGGAAAAAGATGAACTCGCCCAACATGCTGAGCAACGTGGAAAAGGTGGTGCTGGCGCGGCCCAACGCCCAGGAAATTCTGGACCGCATGCGCGCCAATCAAAAGCAGATAGCGGAGGCGGCCAAGCATTAGAGCCGGCGCGAAGGCCGCAGGGCGCGCCGCGACAGGCTGAACCGATGCAGAGCGCGCCCGCCATCATTGCCGCCCGCGCGGTCGAGAAATGGTTTCCCGGCCCCGAGGGCCGGCGCATCGAGGTCATTTCGCCGACCGAGTTGGCGGTTTACCCGGAGCAGATTCTGGCGCTGCTGGGGCCGTCGGGCTCAGGCAAATCCACCTTGCTGCGCATGCTGGCCGGGCTGGCGCCGCCTTCCAGCGGCACCGTACTCTGGCATGGCGCCCCGCTGGCGGGCCGCGTGCCCAATGCGGCCATCGTATTTCAGAGCTTTGCGCTGTTTCCCTGGCTTACGGTGCAGGAAAACGTGGAAGCCCCGCTCGAGGCGCGCGGCCTGGATGCCGCCGCCCGCCGCGCCCGCGCCCTGAGGGTACTCGACACGGTTGGCCTCGACGGGTTCGAATCGGCCTTCCCGAAAGAACTATCCGGCGGCATGAAGCAGCGTGTTGGTCTGGCACGAGCGCTGGCGGTCGAGCCGGAAGTGCTGTTCATGGACGAACCTTTTTCGGCGGTGGACGTGCTCACCGCCGAGAACCTGCGCGGCGAGCTCATGGATTTGTGGCTGCAGCGTAAGCTGCCGACCAAAGCCATTTTTCTCGTGACCCACAACATCGAAGAAGCGGTCCTGCTGGCCGATCGCGTTATCGTGCTGGGGCGAAATCCGGGGCGCATCCGCGCGGATTTTGCCGTCTCGCTTCCGCACCCGCGCGACCGCAAGGAAGCACGCTTCACCGAGTACGTCGACTACATCTATACCATCATGACGCGGCCGGAAGCCGAGCTGCCACCGGCTCCGGCTGTGCCCGGTGCGGCGGCAGCCCGGCCGCCAGCAGCGCCGAGCTACCCCATGCTGCCGCATGCGCTGCCGGGTGGCATCAGCGGCCTGCTCGAACTGCTCGCCGACCAGGGCGGCCACGCCGATCTGTATCAATTGGCCGACGACCTGCAGATGGAGCTCGATGACCTGCTGCCCACGCTCGAAGCGGCGGCGCTGCTGGGCTTTGTCAAACTCACCGAAGGGGATGCCGACATCACTCCCGCCGGGCGCGCCTTTGCCGCCGCCGACATTTTGCAGCGCAAGGAACTGTTCCGCCACGCCGCCACGGAACACGTCGCGCTCCTGCGCCTGATGGAAGGGACGCTGCGCGCCAAGGCCGACCACACCATGTCCGAAGAGTTTTTCCGCGATCTGCTGGATGAGCATTTCAGCGAGGCCGAAGTGCGCCGCCAACTCGATACGGCTCTCAACTGGGGCCGCTATGCCGAGTTGTTTGACTACGATGCCGAGACCGGCCTTCTGACCGCGGGCGAATCGGCCGCCCCGCCCGGCCGCGCATGAGCCAGCCGCGGGTGGAGCAGCCGAGCGGCGCGCGTGGTGGGCCCTGGTCGCTGCTGCCTCTGGGCGCCTGGCCGCAGCTGAGCGATGTGTTTCTCTTCGCGGCGACCCTGGCGGTCATTTACGCCTTTGCCCATCTGGCGCGCAATTGGCTCGGCCCGGCGGTTCCCGAGATCGTCATTCACCGCAATCCCTGGTCGCTGTTCGGCTACGCGGGAGCTTCCCTGCTCCGCCTGCTCATTGCCTACGTCCTGAGCCTGGTGTTTGCCATTGGGTATGGCTATTGGGCAGCCTACAACGCCACCGCGGAACGCTTGCTGCTTCCGCTGCTCGACATTCTGCAGTCGATTCCGGTGCTGAGTTTTCTGCCCGGCGTGATGCTGGGCATGGTGGCGCTGTTTCCGGGGCGGCAGATCGGCATTGAGATGGGCGCCATCCTGCTGATCTTCACGGGACAGGTGTGGAATCTGGCATTCAGTTTTTACGCATCGCTGCGCGCCATTCCGGCAGAGATGCGCGAGGCCTCGCGGCTGTATGGCTTTACCTGGTGGCAGCGCTTCCGCCAAATCGAGCTGCCGGCCGCCACCATCGGCCTCGTCTGGAACTCCATGATGTCGGTGGCCGGCGGCTGGTTTTTTCTGATGGCCTGCGAGCAGTTTGAGCTGGGCAACCGAGACTTCCGCCTGCCGGGGTTGGGCTCATACCTGCAAACCGCAGCCAGCGCCGGCGACACGCGCGCCATTGTCTGGGGCATTGCCGCCATGGTGATCGTGATCGTGCTGCTCGATCAGGTTCTGTGGCGGCCGGCGATCGCCTGGTCGCAGAAGTTCAAGCTGGAGGAGGGCGCCAGCGCCGAAACCGGCAGTTCGTGGATGCTCGCCTGGCTGCGCCAGTCGCAGATGCTGGCGCGGCTGCATGAGGCCGTGGTCGCGCCGGTCAGCGAGCGGGTGGCGATGCGCGCCGCGGCGGGCGCCCGTGCCAGCAGGCCGAGCGCCGCCGCTGGCCGCAAGCAGCACTGGAGGCAGCGCAGCATGGCCG
>JBOGKK010000227.1:0-5769 GCA_050745425.1 Terriglobales bacterium | reverse complement strand
GACGAGGGCTCGCCCACGCAGTGCACCACGCTGATCGAGCGGGGCATTCTCAAGGGCTACTTGCAGGATCACCTCAGCAGCCATCTCACGCACGCCGCCGCGACCGGCAACGGGCGGCGGCAGAGCTACGCGCATCTGCCCATGCCGCGCATGACCAACACCTACATGCTGGCCGGCGAAGACGACCCGGCGGACATTATCAAGAGCGTGCGCCGCGGCCTCTACGCGGTGAACTTCGGCGGCGGGCAGGTGGACATCACCAACGGCAAATTCGTCTTCTCGGCTTCGGAAAGCTACCTCATCGAAGACGGCAAAATCACCGCCCCGGTCAAAGGCGCCACCCTCATCGGCAACGGTCCTGACGTGCTGACCCGCGTCTCCATGGTCGGCAATGACCTCAAGCTCGATCAGGGCATTGGCACCTGTGGCAAGGACGGCCAGTCGGTTCCGGTCGGCGTCGGCATCCCGACGCTGAAGGTAGACCGCCTCACCGTAGGTGGCACGCAGTGAGGGAACTCGCCGAACGTGTCATCGCCGAGGCCAGCCGCCGCGGCGCGACCGCGGCCGAGTGTGTCATCCGCTACGGCCGCGAGCTTTCCGTCAGTGTCCGCATGGACGAGGTCGAGTCCATCAAGCAGGCCGAAGGCAAGGCTCTGGGCATCCGTGTCTTCAAAGGCCAGCAAGCCGGCGTGACGCACAGTTCCGATCTGGCCTGGCCGGCCGTCAGCGCCATGCTCGATGCCGCCCTGGCGATTGCGGAGGCCAGCTCACCCGATCCCGCCGCCGGACTGCCTCGCCCGCAGGATCTCGGTCAGCTTGCAGCTGACCTGCAGTTGTACGATCCCACCGTGCTGGAGGTGAGCGCCGATCAGGCTCTCGACCTGGCCCGCCGCGCCGAACGCGCTGCTCTGGCCTGCGATCCGCGCCTCACCAACTGCAATGGCGCCAGCTTCGATGCCGGCGAAGGCACGAAAATTCTCGCCAATTCCCTCGGCTTCCTGGGCGAAGTCCGCCGCAGTTCCTGCTCGCTGAGCGTCGCTCCCATCGCCGAACACAAGGGCGCCAAGCAGCGTGATTATTGGTATACGGTGAGCCGCGGTCCCTCCGGCCTCGAGGCGCCGGAACAGGTCGGCCGCATCGCCGCCGAACGCACCCTCCGCCGTCTCGGTGCTCGCCGGGCCGCCACGGGCCGCTATCCGGTGGTGTTCGAGCCCCAGACCGCACGCACCTTGCTGGGTCACATTTTCGATGCCGCCAGTGGCGAATCCATTTACCGCGAAGCCAGCTTCCTGACCGGCGCGCTGGGCAGGGAAGTGGCCGCTCCTCTGTTTACGCTGGTGGATGACGGCTCTCTCCCCGGTGCTCTCGGCTCCTCACCCTTTGACGCCGAAGGCGTGCCCACGCGCCGCACGGTGATTGTAGGTGATGGCCGTCTACAATCCTATTTGCTCAACACCTACGCCGCCCGCAAACTCTCGCTCGCCACCACCGGCAACGCCGCTCGCGGCCTTGCCGCCGCTCCCGGCGTAAGCTGTGGCAATCTGACCCTGCTACCCGGCGCCTCAACTCCGGAGGACATCATCGCCGCCGTCCCCCAGGGTTTATACGTTACCGAACTGATCGGCTTTGGCGTAAACACCGTCACCGGCGACTACTCGCGCGGCGCCAGCGGCCTCTGGATTGAAAACGGCCAGCTCGCCTATCCCGTCGAAGAGATCACCATCGCCGGCAATCTCAAAGACATACTGCGCAACATCACCGCCATCGGAAACGATCTGGAAATCCGGGGAGCCGTCAATGCTCCCACACTGCGCGTTGATGGCCTTACCGTTGCCGGCCGCTAGCCACGACAACCCGTAACCCGTAACCTGTAACCTATTTCCTGTGCCCCAACGCAATTGCAAACCCTACGCCATCGCGCTGGCCATCGTGGTCGCGATTGTTCTTGTGGTCTGATTTGCCGACACCCACGCCAGCCATCCCTCCGGCGCCCGCGACGACGCCTGCGCCGCCCAGGTTTCGGTAAACGGGGTGAAGGTGCTGGGCGCGGAAAGCATGATCGGCGGCAGCGTCGTCTACTATCGCGGCCAGCTCGCCAACTGGGGAGAGCGCACCCTCACCGCTTACTTTGTCGATCTCACCTTTCACGACGTGTACGGCAGGCCGATCAAAACCGTCCGTCGCGCCCTGCTCGACCAGCACGTCCAGCCCCTTCCGCCGCACACCACGCGCAACTTCGAAATCGGCTTCGACGAATTTCCCGCAGGCTGGAACCAGGCGCCGCCGACCGCTGGCGTCGCCGCCGTCTACGTCCGCTGAGCGCTGACCTGCCGCGCGCAGCGGCCCCAACCACACTGGCCCTGGATTCTGACACGCAGTGAGTCTTTCCTTGACTTTGGTGAATGAGGACGGTAGCCTATCACACCATGCGTTACGGTTCTTCTCTGCCCGCTCTGGTCCGCACTTACGCACGCCTGGCCATGATGCTGCTGCTGGGTCTCGCTCTGGCATCGGCCGCCGCCGCCCAGGTGGCCCATTTCGACACGCCGCCGGTCTCGCTCGGCACCGTCAACCTGATCCCCGACTCCGTCGGCATCCCCTATGCCTCGGAGGCCTCACTCGAGGTCACCTTTGATAGCGCTAGCGCAGGGGTGAGCGCCAAGGTGCTGACGGAGGGGGCCCCAGGCGGCGACTTTCAGCTAATCGGTGGCTCGTGTGTCGATAACGGTCCGACCCTTTCGTACCCCGCTGGCGCGATCTGCGTCATCGAGATCCAGTTCGAGCCTACAGAGGCAGGCGAGCGCGACGGTGCGGTTGAACTCCTCGTCAACAACCAGGTGGTGGCGACCGACTATGTGCATGGCGTGGGAGCGGGGCCGCAATTACTTTTTGAACCGGGGACGCAGAGCACCCTGGGCAGCAGCTTGCGGTACCCGTCTGGCCTGGCCACCGACGGCAGCGGGAGCGTCTACGTCGCCGATGCCGGCAACAACCGGGTGGTGAAAGAGACGCTCTCTAACGGCAGCTACACGCAGAGCGTATTGGCCAGCGGGGTAACCACGGCCTCCGGCGTCGCCGTGGACGGAGCCGGTAACGTCTACATCGCCGCAGAATCCGGCGGCCAGGTGCTGAAGGAGACGCCCGCGAACGGCGCCTACACGCAGAGCGTCGTGGCCAGCGGGCTGTCGGCCCCCAGCGGCGTCGCGGTCGACAACGCCGGCAACGTCTATATCGCCGATACCGGCAACAACCGCGTGCTGGAAGAAACGCTGGCCAACGGCGCCTACACCGAGAGCACCGTGGTCAGCGGATTGCAGTCGCCGCTCGCGGTCGCGGTGGATGGCAACGGGAACGTCTACATCGCCAACACCAGCGGCTATGATGTGCTGAAGGAGACACCGGCGCACGGTGCCTTTGCCCAAAGCGTCGTGCTCAGCGGCCTCGGCGGACTCGAGGGCGTCGCGGTGGACGGCAGCGGCAATGTCTACATCTCCGACTACGTTGAGCATGAGGTGCTGAAGGAGACCCCGTCCGGCGCCACCTACATTCAGAACGTCGAGGCCAGCGGACTGAACGGCCCCGAGGGTTTGGCGGTGGACGGCAGCGGCAATCTCTACATCGCCCTCGCCGGCGCTAGCCAGGTTGTGAAGATCGATCGCACGAACCCCAGTCTCGCCTTCCCCACTACCGGCATCAGCACGTCCAGTCCTGCGCAGACGCTGACGCTGGTGAACAACGGCAGTGTCGCGCTGACGTTTACCGATACCAACTACACCGGTCCCTCCTCCGACACCGACAGCAACTACGGGTACCTCGATCCTTTCCTGTCGTCCCAGTTCGCGCGCGACCCCGACTCCACCTGCCCGCGGTTGGTTACCGAGGGGAACAGTGCGACGCTGGCTGCCGGTGCGGCATGCACTGAAATCCTCCGCTTCGTGCCCGCCGCGGTGGGCACCGTGAACGGCTCGCTGACGTTTGCTGATAACAACCTCGGCGGCGAGGTTGTGCGAACGGGCCCGGACACTACTGAACACGTCGCAGCTCTGCAAACCGTCGCCCTCGAGGGAACGGCGGTGCAAGGGACGCAAACCATCAATTTTCCTGCTCCTGGTCCGCAGGTCTACGGCGTGGATCTCGACCTCAACGCCAGCTCCAGCGCCGGGCTGCCGATCACCTATACCGTCAACTCCGGCCCGGCAACAGTCAGCGGCTCTCTGCTCATCTTTACCGGCCCGGGGATGGTGAACGTGACCGCCAGTCAGCCCGGTTCCAGCCTGTACACGGCCGCAGCCCCGGTGGCGCTCTCCATCAGCGTCGCTCCGGCCACGCTAACGATCAGCGGCCTGAGCGTGAGTCAAAAGGCCTATGACGGCACCAACCACGCTACGCTAAGCGGCACGGCCGTGCTGGTCGGCGTGATCGGCAAAGATGAGGTCAGCCTCGTGGGCACGCCGGTGGCGACGTTCCCCCAAGTACATCCGGGTAGTTCGCTCCCCATCTCGCTTACCGGCAACTGGTCTCTTGCCGGCGCCAAGGCAGGCAACTACACCCTCGTCGAGCCCACGTTTTTGAGCAGCATTCTCAAGGCGGATATCCCGGGGCTAAGCTGGCCTACGCCCGCCCCCATCCCCTACGGCACGCCACTCGGCGCCGCACAACTCGACGCCACCGCCGGCATTCCCGGCACCTTCACCTACGACACTAGGTCGCCTAATTCTAACGAAGGCCCCGTTCCGGCGGAAGGAATCATCCTGCCCGTAGGCGGCTCCGGGAGGGTGGTCGCGGAATTTACCCCCACGGATACGGTGGACTATGCGTCGGGCTGCGAAAATGGCGTGTGTGTCTATAATGACAAGTTTGTCTATATCACCGTCACGCCCGCTCCGCTCACCATCACCGGCCTGAGCGCGGTGAGCAAGCGCTATGACGGCGCCACCACCGCCAGCCTGAGCGGCACGGCCGCGCTCAGCGGCATTGTGGGCAGCGATCAGGTGAGCCTCGTGGGCACGCCGGTGGCCGTGTTTGCGCAATCCGGGGTGGGCACCGGCATCGCGGTCACGGTCTCCGGCTACACCCTTACCGGTGCCCAGGCAGGGAACTACACCCTGACGGAACCCATCCTCAGCGCCAGCATCACCCGCGCCACGCCCAGCGTGAGCTGGACGGCGCCCAGCCCCATCGGCTACGGCGCCGTGCTCGGCGCCACACAGCTCGACGCCACCGCGCCGGTGCCCGGCACGTTTACCTATACGCCCGCGGCGGGCGCCATACTGGCGGCAGGCAGCCAGAGCCTGTCGGTTACCTTCACGCCCACTGACGCGGCCGACTACGCTAGCGTCACTAGCGCTGTGGCGCTGAGCGTCACCCGCGCTCCGCTCACCATCACCGGTCTGAGCGCCGCGAATAAACCCTACGACGGCGCCACCGCCGCCAGCCTGAGCGGCACGGCCGTGCTCAGCGGCATTGTGGGCAACGATGCGGTCAGCCTCGCGGGCACGCCGGCGGGCGCATTCGCACAATCCGGCGTGGGAACCGGCATCGCGGTCACGGTCTCCGGCTATACTCTCACCGGCGCCCAGGCAGCAAACTACAGCCTGATCGAACCCACTCTCAGCGCCAGCATCACGCGCGCCACCCCCAGCGTGAGCTGGACGGCGCCCAGCGCGGTTGTCTACGGCACGGCGCTCAGCGCCACGCAGCTTGACGCCTCCGCGCCGGTGCCGGGCACGTTTACCTATACACCGGCCATCGGCGCCATCCTCGCCGTGG
>JBOGKK010000226.1:0-5747 GCA_050745425.1 Terriglobales bacterium | reverse complement strand
GCTGCAGCCAGCCGCCTCGGCTCCTCTCGGGGCAGTGCGGCTCGCCGCCTTTTGCTCTGCTCGCCGCCGTTGCTCGCTCGGAGTGCCGGCTTCGATTCCCGGCAGGGTTCGCCCGCTGCCGCCCTGGGCTCCTCCAAGCTGCGGTCGACAGCCGTGCAGGATTTTTGCAGTACGTACTCGGTGTAGGAACGGATGATGCGAAAACTGAGTTGGTTCTCCGCAGCTTTCGTTGCGATTGCAATGATTGTCGTCGCGGCTGTGAGCACAAGCGTGGGTGTGATTGATGCAGTCTTAGTGCAGCCCCTGCCTTTCCCGCACCCGCGAGACTTGTCTCTCGTTTGGGCGCGGCGGAAATCACGGGGCGGTATGGAGATCTCCTTCCGCGAGGCGCAAGCGATCACCACCGCCTTCCCAGGCTCCGCCGCCCCGTTTCAGGCAGGAAACGGTGTTGCCGTTCGCTCGGGAAAGAGGTCGACTGTGACCCACGCCTACCTCGTCTCGCCCGATTTTTTCCACGTCTTGGGCGCGGGCCCCCGCGCCGGGCGCGGATTCAGCGCAAACGACGCCGACCAGCCAGTCGCCGTGGCGAGCGCGGGCCTATGCTCGGCGTTATTCGCACGGGACGCGTGCATTGGCGCGACGGTAGATGCAGCGGGTCGATCCCTCCGGATCGTTGGCGTCCTGCCCCGCGAGTTTCGATTCGGTGCGCAGGCCCTCGGCTTGACTTCTCCGAACGAATTGTTTCTACCGAGCTCTTTTCAAGCCGCTCGTTCCTCGCGCGACGATCATGAGATTTCGCTCGTTTGGCGGCGGCCTGGCGATGTCAGCGGAACGATGGCAGATGTGGACCTGGCCAGGATATCGCGAACGACGGGCCGGAGCTGGCAATTGTACGCGCAGGACCTGGCGGACGCCTGGCTCGGCCCTGCCACGCCAACCCTCTGGGCCGCGCTATGCGCGGCCCTGCTGCTGCTGTTGCTCGCGACCGCCAATCTGTCGCTTTATTTTCTCCTCCGAACAAGCCGCCGCACCCGGGAGCTGACTATCCGCGCCGCACTCGGCGCCAGCAGATGGCGGCTGGTGAGTGGGGTCCTCCGCGAAAGCAGTGTTTTGGCGGGCACCGGCTGCTGTCTGGGAATACTTTTGTCCTGGCCGCTCTTGGCCTGGGTCCGATCCGGCTTGGCGCTTGCATTACCGCGCGGCTTCGATGCGGCCCTGGACGGACATGTAATTCTTGCCGCCATTCTCGCAGCCGTTTCGGTTGCCGCAATCGCCTCCATCGGCCCAACCACTATCGCGTTGCGCGCGGCACGAGCGGATATCAACCGCGTCGGCCCGGCGAACGCGCTCGGACCGCGGACGCCATCTGCCGGGCGCCTCTTTGCTGGCGCCCAACTTGCTCTTGCGATTGCTCTCGTCGGCGTCTGTGGCGCCATGCTCGGCGCAGTGCGTAGCCTCGGCGCCGCAGGCCTCGGCTTTGACGCCGCACACTTGGTAAGCGTCGAGTTTGCACTGGGAATGGGCCGACGCTCACGCCATTTTATCGAGCACGTGCGCTCTGAACTGTCGACGCTGCCCGGGGTGTCCACCGCCGCACTCGCAACCCATCCACCGATCTCCGGCGAGAGCTACGGCGCAGCAGTCTGGCTACCCGGTCGCCCGGTCGAGCCCAACGTTCAGTACGAACTGGTTAGCCCGGGATATTTTCGGGCTCTCGGCGTGCCGGTCGTGGCAGGCCGGGGGCCCGTGGCCGGAGACACGCTCACGGCACAGTTGGTGGTTGTCGTCAACCGTGCATTCGTATCGAGTTATCTGAATAACGCCCACGCAATCGGTACCAAGCTAAGGTTCGAATTGCCGCCGTCAAAATGGAGAACGATCGTCGGCGTTGTGGACAACTTCCGGGACATCTCGCCCGGGCGACCACCCCAGCCGCAGGTTTTTATTCCAGCAGCCCAATCCGCAGGCGCCCTGAACGCTGTCGTTTTGCACACCGTCGGCCCCCCAGGCGTTTTGGCGCCCCTGTTGGGCCCTCGTCTGCGACAGTCAGCAGCCAGCTTCCCCAGCGAAGTTTCTACGGCTGCTCGCACGCTGCGTTTTGCCGGCAGCACCCAGCGAACCATGGCGTGGCTGTTCGGCGCCTTCGGCGTGTTTGCACTGCTCATGGCCGGACTTGGCGTATTCGCGCTCACTACAGAAGCAGCCTGTCGCGGTCGGCGCGCTTTGGCGCTCCGGATGTCCCTTGGTGCTTCGCGTGCACAGATTTGCAGCGCTCTGCTGGCGTGGTTCGTGCCCACCGCGGTTGTAGCAGGCATCGCAGGGTTCATTCTAGCCTCCGGACTGTTTGCGCTTTTTGAGGCTCTGCTATTCGGTTTTTCGCTCTCTGAGTGCTGGGGATCGGCGGCTGCCGCCGTCGGAGTCATCGCCATCATCAGCCTTTCGGCTTGCCTTCCTCCGGCCCTTCGGGCTTCGCGTGCAAACCCTGCTGAAGACCTCCGCGCCGAGTAGACGTGCCGACTCGCAATTCCTGCGCGGTGTCTGTATTCTTTTCATTATGGACGGAGCCGCGTGATGGTTCGAGATCTGGTACCCCGGCTGCGTGCCCTGCTGTCGCGGCGTCGGCTGGAACAAGAACTGGATGCCGAACTAAACTTTCACCGCGCCATGGCAGCGGAACGGGGCTCGAACCACCGGTTTGGTAACGAAGTGCGCGTGCGCGAGCAGACGCGGGAAGCGTGGATGATTCCGTGGCTCGAAGCGATGGGCCAAGATTTGCGCTTTGCCGGCCGCAGCCTGCGGCGAGCGCCGGGATTTGCCGCGGCGGTGATGATGGTGCTGGCGCTGGGGATGGGCTCCAACAGTGCCATTTTCAGCCTTGCTTACGCCGTCTTCTGGCAGCCTCTTCCCTACCCTAACGCCGGCCAGATCGTCGTGATCGACCAGCGCAGCCCGAAATTCCCCCGCGCCAACGCCAACTCGACGCTCGATGTCAGCGTGGCCCGCAAAGAGGTAAGCGGCCTCAGGAATTGGGGAATGTATCGCATCGACGTTGCCACGCTGACCGGAGCGGGCACGCCGGCAATGCTGGACGGAGTCTACATTGAGGCGAGTGCGCTCCGGGCTCTCGGCGTCAAGCCGGTTGCCGGACGGCTGCTGCTGCCCAGCGATGAAGAACCGGGCGCGGCTCCAGCCGTGATGATCAGCGCCCGGCTGTGGCGGGCACGCTGGCATGCAAGTCCTGCCGTGATCGGCCGAAGCATCCAGTTGAACGGAAAGAATTGCAACGTGGTGGGCGTTATACCAAACTGGTTCCGCTTTCCTACGCCCCAGCGTGCGCCCCTGGCCTGGAGCACCGCGTATTGGCAGGCCTGGCAGTCTGGCACAGAAAACCCAGGCAATCGGGATGCGCAAGCCGTGGCGCGGCTGGCGCCGGGGATGAGCCTCGATCAGGTGCAGCGGCAGCTCGATGCCGTCATGCAGCAGTTGGGGCACAAATACGAGCAGGACCGAGGCTGGACGTTCACGCTCACACCTCTGCGCGAAAAGATGACGGCGCCGGTGGCCACGGCGCTCTGGATGATGCTGGCGGTGGTGGGGTTGGTGCTGCTGATTGCCGCCGCCAACGCGGCTTGTTTGCTTTCGGCGCGGTCGCAGCGGCGCATGCATGAGTTGGCGACACGTGCGGCGCTGGGAGCGAGCCGGGGGCGGATCGCACGACAGCTATGGACGGAAACGGCTGTGCTCATCGCCCTCGGCGCCGGCGCCGGCCTGGCGTTGGCGGCAGGCGGCATTGCCTGGCTGCGGGCGGCCGCGCCGGCGGATATGCCGCGCCTCGCCCACGTAGTCATGAATGGGCCGGTGGTGGGTTTTACCGCCGCCACGGCGGTACTGGTGATGCTGGCGTTCGGCCTCGCGCCCGCGTGGTCCGCGAGCGGGCAGCGGCTGCATTCGAGCCTGCAATCGGCGCGGATGGCGGCAGCGCCACGACGTGGCCGCGGGAGTGCCGCGTGGGTGGTGGCGCAGGTGGCCCTTTCGCTGCTCCTGCTGGTGATTGCGGGGTTACTGCTGAGCGCGTTCGCGCGCATGCGCAGCGTGCCGCTAGGGTTCAATCCGGACCACGTGCTCGGCCTTACCCTGATGGTGCCGGGATCGCGCTACGCGACCCACGCCGAACAGTGGCAGTTTCTGCAGCGTGCGCAACAGCAGATTGCGGCACTGCCCGGCACCAAGAGCGCGGCGATGGTGGCCTTCCCGCCGCTTCAGGGTCAGGTCACGTCGTTTTATTCCCTACCCGGCAAGCCCCTGCAGCCCAACGATGCCAGCCAAAGCATCGGCTACAACGAAATTGGCAGCCGGTATCTTTCGACCATGCAGATTCCCCTGCTGCGCGGGCGCGGGATTGCGGCCGCCGACGAGGCTATGGGTGCTCCTGTGGTTGTGATCAACCAGGCGGCCGCGAACGCGCTTTTTGCCGGGCGCGACCCCATCGGCCAGCGCATCCGGCTCACCTTCGGGCAGCAGCCCTGGCGGACGATTGTGGGCGTCGTCGGAAACGTGCGCCACACCCTCGGCAACGCGCCCGCGGCCGCCCCCGCGACGGTCTATGTCCCGCTGGCGCAGCGGAATTGGCTGTCGGGGAGCATGTGTTTTGTGGTGCGCACCCGCGTGGCGCCGCTGGCGCTGCTGCCCGAGGTGCGGCGGGCGGTTGCAGCGATTGATCCGCAGATGCCGGTCGCGATGCCCCTGGCGCTGGACAGCGTGTACGCGCAATTGCTCGCACAGCCGCGTTTTCGGGGATGGGTCGTAGGCGGCTTCGGCGGGCTCGCCTTGCTGTTAACGGCCGCCGGAATTTTTGGCGTCCTGGGCTACAGCGTGGCCGGCAGGACGCAGGAAATGGGTATACGTGCCGCGCTGGGCGCGCGCCCGCGACAGGTGCAGGCGATGATCTTGCGCCAGGCACTGCAACTGATGGGAATCGGACTCGCCGTTGGAATCACCCTCACCCTCTGGCTCACACGGTATTGGCTCGCGTTGCTGTACGGCGTCAGCCCCACCAATGCCTGGGTGCTGGGCGGCGCAGCCGTTTTGTTGCTGCTGGCGGGCACAGCCGCGGCATGGGCTCCAGCACGGCGCGCCATGCGCGTCGACCCCGCGCGGGCGCTGCGCTGTGAATAACCGCAGCCGCACGTTATCATTGCTGTCGTGACTCCCTATCCGTTTGACCACCGCAAGGCGCTGCGCCATTTGCGTCGCTGCGATGCGAAGATGGCCGCACTGATTGCGGCCGTGGGGCCATTCCGCATGCCGCTCGAACGGCACGAGCATCCCTACGCGTCGCTATTTCACGCCATTCAGTATCAGCAGCTTCACGGAAAAGCGGCGGCAGCAATTCTGGCGCGCATCAAGGAGCAGATTGGCGGCGGCAGCTATCCAGCGCCGGAGGTGCTGCTGGCGGCGAGCGATGCAGCACTGCGCACGGCCGGTGTCTCCCGGCAAAAGATTGCCGCGCTGCGCGATCTGGCGGAAAAAACGGCGGCGGGAGTGGTGCCGGGCTGGGCGGAGATGCAGAGCCTGAGCGATGACGAAATCATCGCCCGCCTCACCCAGGTGCGTGGCGTTGGCGTCTGGACCGTCCATATGCTGCTGATTTTCCGCCTGGGACGGCCCGATGTTTGGCCCACACTCGACTACGGCGTGCGGCATGGGTATCAGCTCGCCTACCACAAGCGGCGCATGCCCACGCCGCG
>JBOGKK010000225.1:0-3710 GCA_050745425.1 Terriglobales bacterium | reverse complement strand
TACCAGGTGCGATACAGCGGACTGGGCCATGCCAGTGCGGCGATGCAGGTGCGCGTGGATTTTAAACTGCCCGGTCCGAAAAAGTTCACGATCCTTTCTGAGACCGGCTCGGGAATGCTGCGCCATCACGTATTGGAGCCGCTGGTGAAGGCCGAACGGCAGAATGCCGTGGTCACGAGCAACGACGGCAGCGCCCTCGTGCCGGCGAATTACAAATTCCGGCTGGTGGCAGCGCCCGACGACAATGGGAACGGCAAGTACGTACTCGAGGCAACGCCGCGCACCAGCAAGCAACGGTTCTTATTTCACGGTACCATCTGGCTGAACGCCAGCGACTTTGGTATCGAGCGGGTGCAGGGAAAGTTGCCGCACTCGCCGTCGTTTTGGGTTAAAAATGTGACGTTCGACTACCACACACAGAAGATTGGAGCGTTCTGGCTCCCGGCAACGAACAAAACCAGGGCTCACATCCGGTTTTTCGGCCACGCTGTGCTGGAGATTCGCTATCACGACTTTGATTTGACCTCGATCGCTCCCGTTCCGACGGCCGCCGCAGCAGGAGGCAGGCCATGAGCCTTGGGCTGCGAAAGCCGGCCGAGGAGCTGCGGCGGTGGCTGGGGCCGTTGGGACGATACCGGCCGGGTCTGTTCCGCAAGGACATGGCAGAGGGATTTCACAACTGCGATGCCTGGACCTTGCCGCCCTGGGCGCGGCTACTGCGGCTGAGCAGCCCGGAGGAACGGCTGCTGCAACGGATCGAGCTCGCCGGCGCGGTGGTGTATGATGTGGGCGCGTTTACAGGGGCCTACAGTTTGTTCTTTTCGCGCCAGGTCGGCGAAGCAGGCCGTGTCATCGCGTTCGAACCACGGGCGGAAAGCTACGCAAAGCTGGTGGCAAATCTGGAGCGCAACCGGATCCAGAACGTGTTGCCGTTGCCGATCGCCCTGGGCGCTACCGCCGGCCGCCGGGCGCTGTTCATGCTGCCGGGGATGCCAACCACCGCATCCCTGGCCCCGGAGGCGCTCACGCCACTGCGGAGAAAATCGGGGGAAGTGGAAGTCCAACGGTTGGATGTACTGATCGCTTCCATTCCGCTGCCGCCGCCGCGGTTGCTCAAAGTCGATGTCGAGGGACTGGAGATGGAGGTTCTGGAGGGAGCGAAGGCAACGCTGGAACAATACCGCCCCGATCTACTGATTGAGGTTCACGGCGACAGCGGTAGACATAAGACGCAGCGCGTTGACGCAATGTGCGCCCTCTTGCGTCCGCTTGGCTATTCCCTGCTGCACGCGGAAACCGGAGTAAGGCTGGACGTGACGGAGCACGCCGTGAGCAGCGGACACATTTATGCGCAGGCGGCGTAGCGCAGTTCCAGCTTCGCTACCCGGCCCGCTCAACTCCCGAAGCCAGATACACCAACGCTGGAGCTGCTCTGAGAATCGAACGCTCGAGCGGCGCGGCGGCCAGCGGGACTGGCCGCCGCGAACGGCATCAGGCCATGGTGCGGGGGGGACAACCATGCCCAACAGCAAGGGGTTGCTGCAAAGGGTTTATCGGCAGATGCGGAATCTGCTTTAACTAAGTTTGCAGCACGCCGGTGCGAAAGGCCGGGATCTCGGGGTTGAGGCTGGCGGCTTCGAGACCGGCGATGAGCCAGGCGCGGGTTTCGCGAGGATCAATGATGGCGTCAGCCCAGAGGCGCGCAGCGCCATAGCGAATGTCGGTCTGCGCATCGTAGCTGGCGCGGATGGAGGTGAGCAACTCGTCACGCTCAGCGGCAGCGAGTTTGCGGCCGCCGCGTTCGAGCTGGCGGATTTTGAGATCGAGGAGGGTATTGGCGGCCTGCTCGCCGCCCATAACGGCGTAGCGGGCGGTGGGCCAGGCGAGCAGCAGACGGGGATCATAGGCGCGTCCGCACATGGCATAATTGCCCGCGCCGAAGCTGCCGCCCATGATCACGCTGAACTTGGGAACGACGCTGTTGGCGACGGCGTTCACCATCTTTGCGCCCGAGCGGATGATACCGGCGGCTTCCATTTCCTTGCCGACCATGAAGCCGTTGACGTCATGGAAGAACAGGAGCGGAATGCGGCTCTGGTTGCAATCCATGATGAATCGGGCGGCCTTGTCGGCGCTCTCGGGATAGATAACGCCGCCGAACTCAATGCGCCGGGAGCCTTCGGCGGTGGTGCGTTTGACCAGTTTCTTCTGATTGGCCACGACGCCGACGGCGAAGCCGCCCATGCGGGCGTAAGCACAGACCAGCGTCTGGCCGAATTCGGCGCGGTACTCATCAAACGCGCCGGCATCGAGCATGCACGACAAAACATCGCGCACGTCGTAGCTGGCCTGCGGATCGCCGGAAAATACCTGCAACAGTTCGGCCTGGGGGCGCTGCGGATCACAGGCGGCAATGCGGTCGAAGGGGGCACTGGGTGCTGGCCCCAGGCGGCTCATGAGGGAACGGATGCGGTGGCAACAGTCTTCGTCATTGGCTTCACGGAAATCGACCGTGCCGCTGATGGCCGCATGCAGATGCGCGCCACCCAAATCCTCGCTGCTGACTTTCTGTCCGATCGCCGCCTGCACCAGCGCCGGGCCAGCCAGGTACAGGCCGCTGCCTTCGGTCATCAAAATGGTGTCGCACATGACCGGCAAATACGCACCGCCGGCGACGCAATTGCCCATGATGGCGGTGATCTGCGAAATGCCGAGGGCGCTGGCGACGGCATTGTGGCGGAAGACGCGGCCGAAATCGTCAATATCCGGAAACACTTCGTCCTGCAGGGGCAAAAACACACCGGCGGAGTCGACCAGGTAGACCAACGGCAGGCGATTCTCGAGCGCGATGGTCTGACAGCGGAGGACCTTTTTCGCCGTCATGGGGAAAAACGCACCCGCTTTGACGGTCGCATCGTTGGCAATCAGCATCGCCCAGCGGCCTTGAATTTTTCCCAAACCGCAAATCACGCCGGCGGCAACCGCGCCGCCCCATTCTTCATACATTCCCCAGGCGGCGAACAAGCCCATCTCATGCCAGGGGGAACCGCCGTCGAGCAAAAGTGCGATCCGCTCGCGGGCGCTCAGACGGGATTTGGCGTGCTGGCGCTCAATCGCCTGGGCGCCCCCGCCTTGCTGCAGTTCGCCCTGCTCGTGCTTGAGTTCATCCAGGCGGAGTTCGAGTGGGGTGGGCATTGCCTGCGGCGGGACTATTGCGCAGCGTTCATGGCGGACAGGAAGTCGGCGTTGCTCTTCAACTTCAGCAGGCGATCGCGCAACAATTCCATGGATTCGGTTACGGAAAGCGGATTCAGAACTTTGCGCAACACCCAGATGCGGTTGAGGTCGTCTTTGGGAATGAGCAACTCTTCCTTGCGAGTTCCCGATCGTTGAATGTCGATGGCTGGGAAGACCCGTTTATCGACCAGCTTGCGGTCGAGGATGATTTCCATGTTGCCGGTGCCCTTGAACTCTTCGAAGATGACATCATCCATGCGGCTGCCGGTTTCGATAAGGGCGCTGGCAATGATGGTGAGCGAACCGCCTTCTTCGATGTTGCGGGCGGCTCCGAAAAAGCGCTTGGGGCGCTGCAGGGCGTTGGAGTCGACGCCGCCGGAGAGAACTTTTCCTGAGGGCGGAACGATGGTGTTGTAGGCGCGGGCCAGTCGCGTGATGGAGTCGAGCAGAATCACGACGTCGCGCTTGTGCTC
>JBOGKK010000224.1:0-3328 GCA_050745425.1 Terriglobales bacterium | reverse complement strand
CGCTGGGCGAGAAGCCTGCCGATGCCGTCACCCCGATGGAGATTGAGCGGATGCTGTCGAAGCTCGCTACCGATCACAAATGGAGCAACGCCACGGTGAATCGCTACAAGGCGTTCCTGAGCCTTGCCTACCGCATCGGGGTTCAGAACAGCCGAGTTCCCCACAACCCCGTGCGCGCGGTGCGGCAACGGCGGGAAGATAATGGGCGCATCCGGTTCCTCTCGCCGGAAGAAGAAGCCCGGCTGCGCGCCGTCATCCGCCAGGACTGCCCCGAGCACGAGCCCGAGCTTGATCTGGCCATGAACACCGGATTGCGCCAGGGCAACCAGTACGGACTGCAATGGGCGGACGTAGACTTCGAGCGGCGGCAATTGACTGTCGCCCGAGCCAAGAATGGCCACGCCCATCATGCTCCGCTCAATCAAGCGGCCATCGAAGCCTTGCTGAAGCTGAAGGGACAAGCTGGCAAAAGCCCGTGGGTGATCGTGAACGCAGCGGATGGCAAAGGCCGCTATCGCGGACTGCCACGGCGGAAGCCGCGCAACTGGTTCGAGCCTGCTATCGCCACGGCGGGCATCCACGATTTCCCATGGCACTGCCTCCGGCACACGTTCGCCAGCCGCTTGGTCATGGCCGGGGTGGACTTGCGCACGGTGCAAGAGCTGCTCGGACACCGTACAATCCAGATGACGTGCCGGTACGCCCATCTGGCGCCCCAGCACCGGCTGGACGCGGTGGAGAAGCTGGCGGCCTTCGCCACCGTACAAACAGCCACCAGAACAGCCACCGGCGGTTTCGATGGTGCCGGAGCAGCATCGGCAAGCAGTGCGCAAGTCATTGCAGTACAATGACTTAGTTCGTATTCGGGGCTATAGCTCAACGGTTAGAGCAGCGGACTCATAATCCGGTGGTTGCAGGTTCGAATCCTGCTGGCCCCACCAAATCACTACCGGGCGGCGAGAAGGCGCTGGCGAAGAGCGGGCTCGGCGGCGCAGTCCAGCGCGGTCCAGGCGAGCGCGAGGGCACCTTCGACCACGGCGCGGTCGGCAATCGGCGTGGCGCAGTGTGCGGTGAACTCGGGCTGATGGTTGGCGGCCGGCAGCGAATCGAGCCCGATCATGGGGTGAATCGAAGGGATGAGGTGGCTGACGTTGCCCATGTCGGTGGAGGCGGCCATGCGGTCGGCGCCCGGAGGCAGCGGTGTGAACTTCCGTCCGGCGGCTTCGGCGTTGCGCCGGTAGCAGGCGCCGAGCTCGTGATCAAAGTGCATGTCCGCGTAGGGCTTGTTGCCGCCGCGGATCTCGAGGCTGGCGCCGGTGGCGAGGGCTCCGGCATGGAAGCAGCGCTGCACTTTCTCGCGCACCTGCTCCAGATCGGTGAGCGTTTGTCCGCGCACGATGTAGCGCGCCGAGGTATGCGCAGGAATCACGTTCGGTGCATCGCCTCCGTGGGTCACAATGCCGTGTACGCGATCGGTGGGCCGCAGTTGCTGCCGTAAAAGCCCGATGGCTGTCTGAGCGATCACCATCGCATCAGCGGCGTTGATGCCTTGCTCGGGAAACGCCGAGGCGTGCGCCTCCTTGCCGGTATAATGCACCTCAAACATGCTGGCCGCGATGATCCCCATCTCGACGACTTCGATCGGCGCTGGGTGGGCCATCATCGCAACGTGTACGCCCTGAAACGCGCCCGCCTCCAGGAGCCGGATTTTGCCGCTGTCGTTGCCGACCTCTTCCGCAGGCGTCCCGATCACGCTCACCGTCAGGCCCACATCATCGGCCACGGAGGCGGCCGCGAGGCCGGCGCCCAGCGACATGGCGGCAATCAGGTTGTGTCCACAGGCGTGCCCGATGCCGGGCAGGGCGTCGTACTCGGCGCAGATCGCCACGTGCAGCGGCCCGCTGCCCGCCTGCGCCACAAAGGCCGTCTCCATGCCACCCGCGCCGCGCGTGACCTTAAAGCCGGCGCCGTCCAGCTCATCGCACAGCCAGGCGCAGGCTTTTTCTTCTTCAAAGCCGAGCTCGGGATGAGCGTGAATGCGATGGCTGAGGTCGATCAGGTTCTTCTCGGAACGGCGCAGGCGCGCCCGGGCTGCTTCTTTCTCGGTCATGATTTGCCTTTCTGGGTTGCGAGCAGGTGCGGGATGATGGAGGCCAAGCCTTGCGGCGACCAGGCATGCACAATCGCCTGCGCGAGATGGCCGATGAACAACTGAGCGCGGTTGTCAGGCGTCCAGGAGTGATCCGGGTTATCGAAGGTGAAAATGGAAACCACGATCGGGCCGCGATGCGTGTAGATCAGCGCCACATCGTTGCGCACCGCATCGAGCTCGCCGACCTTGTCGGCAATCGGCGAGAGCCCATCGCTGGCGTCAGCGTCATTGAGGTAGCGCGGAATCATCTCGCGGTCCTGCTGGTCGCGCATGATGTTGATCATCTCGCGGCACAGTCTGCGGCTGCCGAGCTGGCAGCGCCAAATGCGCTCCAATAGCCCGGCCATTTCGCGCGCCGTCGTCTTGCCCAGGCCAAATTGCTTCTGATCGGCGGGCTGCGGCCCCACGGCCGGAAGAAACACTTTCTTGTAGAAATGGGTGTTTGTGAGTCCAATCTGCGCGAGAAAGGCGTTGGTCGGCTGCAGGCCCACCGCGTCGATCACCATGTTGGTTGCGGTGTTGTCGCTGAGGGTCATCATCAATGCGAGGGTATCGCGCAGGCTGAGGTGCTCGCCGGGGGTGAGGATGCGCAGGATGCCGCTGCCGGGTACTTGATTGTGCTGCGTCAGCGTCAGCGGCTGTTGCAGCGAGAGCCGCCCGGACTTCACCTGGCGCATGGCTTCGAGCATGAGCGCGACTTTGATCACCGAAGCTGTCGGCACCGGCCGGTCGGCATCAAGCGCGACGGTGGCGCCGCTCGTCAGGTCCTGCGCGTAGACGGCGATGTGGCCGGCGTAGGATGACGCCATCGCGTTCACCTTGCGCTGCAGCGCCGATTGCGCCGGCGCGGCCATGACCGCGGCCGCAACCGCCAGCAGGACCAACCGGAGTGGCCTCATCGCCCAACGCTACACCTTCAGCCGCGGCGCTGCAACTCGTGGCCGGAATGCAAGGCCGATCGCGTACGCGCAGGGGCGGCGTGGAGAACGGCGTGCTGGACGGCAGCAATGCCCTCGCCAGCGGTGGCCGAACAGGGAAGAATGGGCGCAGCGAAGGCGGCTTCGAAGCGGCGCCGGGCGGACGGGCGCTCATTGCCACTCAGGCGATCCCATTTGGTGGCCACGCACTGCAGGGCGCGGCCGTGGGCGCGCAGCCACGCGGCCATGTCGAGATCGA
>JBOGKK010000223.1:0-11251 GCA_050745425.1 Terriglobales bacterium | reverse complement strand
CGGATGAATTTCATGCGGGCCGCATCACGCGGCCTATGGCCGCGACCATGCGTTCGAAGGAGCTAACCTCGAACCCGAGTTGCTTGCGGCCCGCCGCGGTGAGCTTGTAGTAGCGCGCGCGGCGCTTGGTGTCGCTGAGTTTCCCTTCCGCTGTCACCCAGCCGTTCAGCAGCAGCCGCTGCAGCGCCGGATAGAGCGAGCCTTCCTCGACCCGTAGCACCTCATCGCTGCGCCGCTTGATGTGCTGGGCGATGCCGTAACCGTGCAAGGGTCCACGCTGCAGCGTATCCAGAATGAGCATGTCGAGCGTGCCCGGCATGATTTCCGCATCTGTTTTCCGTCCCATGTCCTCAGAGCCTATGCATAGACAAACTGATTGTCAAGCAATAATGCTAGTGTGGACGTATGGCTCCTGTGCGCCGGATGCTGCTGGTCGCTACCACCACGGGCTATCAAACCGAGAGTTTTCGCAAGGCCGCCGCAGCGCTCGACGTCGAGCTGGTGCTGGCGACTGATCGCTGCGACAAGCTGCCGGATCCATGGGGCGATCACGCGGTTCCGATCCGTTTTCATGAAGTCAAGGGGGCGCTTGATCTGCTGCGTCCACGCGGACCGTTCGGCGGCATTGTGGCCTCGGGCGACCGTGCCGCCGTGATCGCGGCCAGGATCGCCGAGGGACTGCAGTTGCCGTTCCACCCGTCGACTGCCGCGGCGCTCTGCCACGACAAGCTGAGATTCCGCCAAGCCATGGCGGCAGCCGGGTTGCCATCGCCTTGGGTGCAGAAATTCAAAACCGACAGTGCCGCGGCTACCGCCGCCACCGCGGTCAAGTACCCATGTGTTCTGAAACCGGCGATTCTGTCGGGCAGCCGGGGCGTGATCCGGGTCAATGATGCCGGCGAGTTCACAGCGGCGTTCGAGCGCATACGCCAGTTGCTGGCGCAGCCCTCGATCCGGCAATGGAAAGATCCAGGCGGTGACTGGATTCTCGCGGAAGGCTACATTCCCGGCACCGAATATGCACTCGAGGGCTGGATGGCGACCGGCGAGTTGCGCCGCTTTGCCCTGTTTGACAAGCCCGACCCCCTCGAAGGCCCGTTTTTTGAAGAAACGCTCTACCTGACCCCTTCGCGCCTGCCGGCCGAGCAACGTGCGCTCATCTGGGACATGGTGGAAGCAGCGGCACGCACCGCCGGCATGGGGCCGGGGCCGATCCACGCCGAAATCCGCCTCGATGGCGACACCGCCTATGTCCTGGAAGTCGCCCCGCGCTCGATTGGCGGGCTGTGCGGCCGTAGCCTGCGCTTCCGCCGCGAGCCTGGCACCGGCCCGGATGGACGCCTGATTTCTCTCGAAGAGTTGCTGATTCGCGGCGCGCTGGGTGAGCCGGTGGCGCCTTGGCAGCGCGAAGAGCGCGCCGCCGGCATCATGATGATTCCGATTCCACACTCGGGGGTGCTGGATAGCGTCGAGGGTGTGGAACGCGCCGGCAAAGTACCCGGCGTTGAAGCCGTCGAAATTACCGCAAAAACAGGCGAGCCACTGCAGGCACTGCCGGAAGGGGCTTGCTACCTGGGGTTCATCTTTGCCCGCACCGTCACGCCGAAAGCTGCGGAGCGGGCGCTACGCGATGCCTATGCCGCACTGGACGTGCGCATGCGCGCAGCCTTGCCCGTCGTCTGATCGCGACCCGCAACCGCGCTTGGCGCTACTTGGCGTGCTGGGGCACGGGAACAAAACCGGGCGGTAATTGCGCCCCCTCGCCGAAGAAGAATTGTTCCAGTTGCTCTTGAATGAGTTTTTGCGCCTCGGGGGTCCAGGGCGCCAAACGGTATTCGTTCATGAGCATTTTGGCGTGCTCTTTCCACAGATTCCAGCCGTCGGCTGAAACGTTTTCATAAACCCGCTGGCCCAGATCACCCGGCCAGGGCGGCTCTTCCAGCCCCGGTAGGTCCCGGCCCAGCTTCACGCAATGAACGATACGAGCCATACCTCTATCATAGACCTGTGCGCATCGTCTTTCTCGGCACCCCGGCCTTTGCCGTCCCGGCACTGGAAGCGCTCGCCGGAACCAGCGGCATGACTGTGACCGCGGTCGTCTGCCAGCCCGATCGCCCGGCCGGGCGCGGCGGCAAGCTGCGGGCTCCGGCGGTGAAGCAGGCAGCCGGGAAATTTCACCTGCCTGTTTATCAGCCGGAGCGCATGCGCGGCGAAGCCGCCCTGGCCTGGCTCGTGGCGCAGCGGCCCGATGCGCTGGCCGTCATCGCGTTCGGGCAGTTGCTGCCGGCGCCGGTGTTTTCCCTGCCGCACTACGGTGCGATCAACGCCCACGCCTCGCTGTTACCGCAGTATCGCGGCGCTGCGCCGATCCAGTGGGCACTGGCCAACGGAGAAGCTCAAACCGGCGTGACCACCATGTGCATCAATGCCGGACTCGATACCGGAGACATCCTGCTGCAACGCCCGCTCGCCATCGGCGCCAGCGAGACGGCACCCGAACTGAGCGACCGATTGGCTAAGCTGGCTGCCGAGCTGATGGTTGCAACCTTCACCGGCCTCGCCACAGCAACTCTCACCCCGCGTCCCCAACCTGCAAGCGCGACGCTGGCTCCCCTGCTCAGCCGCGAGGATGGAAGGGTGAACTGGCAGTGGCCGGCACAACAAATCTATAATCGCTGGCGCGGTTTCCAGCCCTGGCCCGGCCTTCACACCCGCTTTCGGGACCGCCAGTTGGCCATCCTGCGATGTCACCCGCTGGCGGACATTGCCGCCGAAGCCGGGCTCGTCGTGGATACAAATGGCACCTTGACTGTGGCCTGCGGCGGCGGCGGCCTGGCGCTCGACGAAGTTCGCCCCGAAGGCCGCCACGCCATGTCCGGAGCCGATTTCGCCCGTGGCGCCCGCTTGACCGCAAACCAGAAGCTTCAGTAAAATAGAGGATTCCGGAGCCCGCCTCGGAGCTTGCGCCCGATCCCTGTTCGAGTGCCAGAGCCACACGTTTTAAAAGTTTTCTATGAACAAGATCTTCCAGGAGTTGGGTAATTTACTGTTCGGCTGCATTCCCACGATTCTGCTGTTCGTGGCGCTGCACTATTACCTGAAGTGGGTGCTCTATCGCCCGCTGCAGCGCACACTCGACGAGCGCAACGGGCGCATTGCCGGCCGCAAGGCCGCGGCCGAGCAGGTGCTGGCCGCCGCCGAACAGAAACTCGCCGGTTATGAGGCCTCACTGCGGCAGCGCCGTCTGGAGAACTACAAGCTGATTGAGACCCGGCGCCAGGAAGCTCTGCAGCTGGGACACACTCACATCGCCAATGCACGCCAGCAAGCCTCGCAGGCCATGGTCGAGGCACGGCAGCGCCTCGCGGCGCAAAGTACCGAAGGGCACGCGCAATTGCGCACCTCCGCCGAGCGCCTGGCGCAGCAGATCGTCACCAAAGTGCTGCACGGCGGCGCGCGGCCGCAGTTGGATCAAGCTCCCGGGGTGGGCGCATGAACCTGTTGCTGTTGGCCGCCTGGCTGCAAGCGATGCCCGACATGCGCAGCATGAGCTGGTGGCTGCCGCAGGGAGCGGCGCGCGAGTTCGTCTGGTGGGCGGTGTTCTCGCTCAATCTTCTGGTGCTGCTCTGGATTCTGTGGAAAATGCTCTACGGCGGCAAGAAGTGGAACATCCCGATGATGCTGCGCGCGCGCGGCGAGGCCATCCGTCACGATATGGAAGGCGCCGAACAGGCACACCAGCAGGCCGCAGCGAAGCTGGCTGCGATTGAAGCCCGCATCGCCAATCTGCCCTCCGAAATTGCCGCCTTGGCAAAGGAAGCCGCGGCCGAAGCCGCGGCCGAATACGAGCGCGTGATCGCGGAGAGCCAAAGCGAGACCCAACGCATTCTGGCGCTGGGCAAGCAGGAAATCGAGGTGGCCTCCAGCCTCGCCCAAAAGGAACTGAAGGGATTGGCAGCAGCCCTGGCGGTCGATTTGGCTTCGCAACACATTCGCGAACAACTCACGCCGGAGGAAGATGAGTCCGTGGTACGGGCGGCGCTGGCCAGCATGAGCTTTGGCAGCGGCCGCCCCAACTGAGACCCTATGGCAGCTGTCGAACATCGTTACGCCCGCGCTCTGGCCGATCTGGTGGCCAAAGGTGATATTGACGCCGAGCGCCTGCGCTCGGAATTGGCCAAGCTTGCCGAGCTGGTGGGCTCCAGCCAGCCCCTGCGGCTGGTGCTGGCCAGTCCGGCCGTCCCCTGGGAGCGCAAAAAGAAGCTGCTCGATACGTTGGCCCAAAAGCTGAAGCTGGCCAGGTTGACCCGCAACTTCCTGCTGGTGGCCGCTCAGCGTGACCGCATCCAGCATCTCGCCGGCATTGCCAGGACATTCGAGCAGTTGCTGCTCGATCAGCAGGGCATCTTGACCGCCGACATCGCCAGCGCGCGTTCGCTCTCGAACAGCGAGCGCGCGGCGCTGGAAACGGAACTGGAGAAACACCTGGGCCGCAAACTGCGCGCCCGCTACCGCACCGACCCCGAGCTCGTGGGCGGCTTCCATGCCCAGATCGGCGATCAGGTTTACGACGGCAGCATCCGCGGCCGTCTGCAACGCTTGCGCCAGGCCCTCCTGAGCGCCTGAGCCAATATCCAACCACGAATTGCGAATCACTTCCTATGGCTTCCCTGAGAACAGACGAAATTTCCGAAATCCTGCGGACGCAGATTGAGAACTACGACACCGTGATGGCGGTGGACGAAGTCGGCTCGGTGGTGTCGGTCGGAGATGGCATTGCGCGCATTTACGGCCTGGAAAAGGTTATGGCCGGCGAGCTGCTTGAGTTCCCGCACGGCGTGTCCGGCATCGCCATGAACCTGGAAGAAGATCAGGTCGGCGCCGTGATCCTCGGCGACTACACCGAGATCAAGGAGGGCGAGCAGGTCAAGCGCACCCACCGCATCATGTCGGTGCCGGTGGGCGATGCCATGATCGGCCGCGTGGTCAACGCTCTCGGCCAGCCGATTGACGGCAAGGGCCCTATTGCCACCGAACAGTTCAACGCCATCGAGCGCATCGCCCCCGGGGTGCTCGACCGCTCACCGGTCAAAGAACCGATGCAGACCGGCCTCAAGGCCATCGATGCCATGGTGCCCATCGGTCGCGGTCAGCGTGAGCTGATCATTGGCGACCGTCAGACGGGCAAAACCGCGGTGGCGATCGATACCATTCTGAACTCGAAGGGCAAGGACCTCATCTGCATCTACGTCGCCATCGGGCAGAAGCGCTCGACGGTGGCCCCGGTTGTGGCCACGCTCGAGCGCTACGGCGCCATGGACTACACCATCGTGGTAGCCGCCACCGCCAGCGATCCGGCGCCAATGCTGTTTCTGGCGCCCTATTCCGGCTGCGCCATCGGCGAGTACTTCCGCGACAACGGACGCCACGCGCTCACCGTCTACGATGATCTTTCCAAGCACGCCGCCGCCTACCGCGAAATCTCGCTCCTGCTGCGCCGGCCGCCGGGCCGGGAAGCCTATCCCGGCGACGTCTTCTACCTCCACTCCCGCCTGCTCGAACGCGCCAGCAAGTTGAGCAAGGAGCAGGGCGGCGGCTCGCTCACCTCGCTGCCGGTGATTGAAACCCAGGCCGGCGACGTCAGCGCCTACATTCCGACCAACGTCATCTCGATCACCGACGGTCAGATTTTTCTCGACAGCGACCTCTTCAACAGCGGCGTGCGCCCGGCCATCAACGTCGGCATTTCCGTCAGCCGTGTGGGCGGCAACGCGCAGATCAAGGCCATGAAGCAGGTGGCCGGAACCTTGCGCCTTTCGATGGCGCAGTACCGCTCGCTCGCCGCCTTTGCCCAGTTCGGCAGCGACCTCGACAAGACCACCGCCGCACAGCTCGCGCGCGGCCAGCGCATGGTCGAGCTGCTCAAACAGGACCAGTACTCGCCGCTGCCGGTGGAAAAGCAGGTGCTGGCAATTTTTGCGGCGACCCAGGGCTATCTCGACGACCTCAAAATCGAACAGGTGCGGCCGTTCGAGGCGGCGCTCTACCAGTTCCTCGATAACGCCAACCCCGGGCTCATCACCGAGCTGGGACAAAAGAAAACGCTGGACGACGACCTCAAGGCGAAAATCCGCAAGGTGCTGGACGAGGCCAAGCAGCGCTTTCTGACCGAGGAAAAGGCGAAGGCCTGATCGATGCCGAGCCTTCTCGACATCCGCCGCCGCATCCGCTCGGTACGCAATACCCAGCAGATCACGCAGGCGCTGAAAATGGTTTCGGCGGCCAAACTGCGCCGCGCTCAGGAACAGGCGCTCGCCGCGCGCCCCTACGCGCAACAGTTGCACGATCTCATGGCTGGCCTGGCGGGTTTTCTCGACGCCCAGGAGCTGGCGGACATGCGGCTGCCGGGCCAGGATTGGAATCTGGGTGCGCTGCTGGCCCAGCGCGAGCTGCATCGCCGCCTGATCGTGGTGGTGACCACCGACAGCGGTATGGCGGGCGCGTTCAATGCCAACGTGCTCAAAGCGCTGGCCGCGGTACAGTCCACGCCGGCCGGCGTCGCAAACCACTACCTCGCCGTGGGCCGCAAGGGCCGCGACGGTTTCAAGCGCCACGGCGCGCCGCTGCTGGCCGAACATATCGGCCTTTTCGCCCACGCCATTCAATACGATGCGGCACGCCAGATCGCCGCCGAGGCGATGCGCGCTTACGCCACCGGCGAGGTGGATGAAGTCATGGTGATCGGCAACGAATTCAAGTCTGTGCTGCAACAGGTCGTCGCCACGCGCCGGCTGCTGCCCTTCGCACTGCCCGAAGCCGCCGCCGGGGCCACGCGCGATTACATTTTTGAAAGCGCGCCGGCCGCGCTCATGGCCGCGCTGCTGCCGCGCTCGATTGAAACCCAGATTTACCGCTCCTTACTCGAGTCGTTGGCTTCCGAACATGCCGCCCGCATGAACGCCATGGAAGCGGCGACCAACAACGCCGCCGATCTGATCGACACCCTGACTTTACATATGAACCGCGTGCGCCAGGCCGCCATCACCAAGGAAATCATCGAAGTGGTGAGCGGAGCGAACGCCCTCGGATAAACGGATTTCCTCATGGCCACCACCTCCGCTTCCTCCACCAACATCGGCCGCGTGATCGAGATCACCGGCCCCGTCCTTGTCTGCCAGTTCCCCGAGGGCTCGCTGCCGCCCATCAATCAGGCGCTGCACGTCACCTCGAAGGGCTTTGACGTGCCCACGCCCTTCAGTATCACCGTCGAGGTGCAGCAGCACCTTGGTGAGGGCCGCGTCAAGTGCATCGCTATGGAAGCCACCGAAGGCCTGGTGCGTGGCATGGAAGCGGTCGACACCGGCGGGCCGATCATGGTCCCGGTGGGCAACGCCTGCCTGGGCCGGGTGATGAACGTCGTCGGTGAGCCGGTCGACAAACTCGGTCCCATTCAGACCGAACTGCGTTCGCCCATCCGCCGGCCAGCGCCTTCGCTGGAAGAGCAGTCGACGGAACTGCAGATGTTCGAGACCGGCATCAAGGTCATTGATCTGCTCGAGCCTTACCTGCGCGGCGGCAAGATCGGCCTGTTCGGTGGCGCTGGTGTGGGCAAGACGGTCATCATCATGGAGCTGATCAACAACATCGCCACCAAACACGGCGGCGTGTCGGTGTTTACCGGCGTGGGCGAGCGCACGCGCGAGGGCAACGACTTGTGGCTGGAGATGTCGGAGTCAGGCGTCATTCACCCCGGCGATTCCAGCAAGAGCAAGGCCGCGCTGATCTATGGCCAAATGACCGAGCCCCCGGGCGCGCGCCTGCGCGTCGGCCTCACCGGCCTCACCGTCGCCGAGTACTTCCGCGACGTTGAAAATCAGGACGTGCTGCTGTTCATCGACAACATTTTCCGCTTCACCCAGGCGGGTTCGGAAGTTTCTGCGCTGCTCGGCCGCATGCCCTCCGCCGTCGGCTACCAGCCCAATCTGGCGACCGAAATGGGCGAGCTCGAAGAGCGCATTACCTCCACCAAGAACGGCTCGATTACCTCAGTGCAGGCGATTTACGTACCCGCCGACGACTACACCGACCCCGCGCCGGCGACCACGTTCGCCCACCTCGATGCCACAACCAATCTGAGCCGTGCGATTTCCGAGATGGGCATTTATCCCGCCGTCGATCCGCTGGCATCGTCGTCGCGCATTCTCGATCCCCGCATTATCGGCGCCGATCATTACAACGTGGCGCAGAAGGTGAAGCAGGTGCTGCAGAAGTACAAGGATCTGCAGGACATCATCGCCATTCTCGGCATTGAGGAGCTGAGCGAAGACGACCGCCTTACGGTCAGCCGCGCCCGCAAGGTGCAGCAGTACCTGTCGCAGCCCTTCTTCGTCGCCGAGCAGTTCACTGGCCTCGAAGGCAAATACGTCAAACTGGCCGATACGATTGCCGGCTTCAAAAAGATCATCGAAGGCGGCATGGACGAACTGCCCGAGCAGGCCTTCTACATGCAGGGCACGCTCGATGACGTCTACAAGAAGGCCGAAGAACTGCAGAAGGGCAACGGGTAGGCGGCCATGGCCGACACTCTCAAGCTGGTGCTGGTCACGCCGCAGAAACTGGTATTCAGTGCCGATGCCCGCTGGGTCGAAATCCCCGCCACCAGCGGCGAGATGCGCGCCCTGCCCGATCACGCCCCGACGCTCGGCGAACTGGGCAACGGCACCGTACGCTATGAAGCAGCGGGCGGCGGCGAGCAAAGCGTGAACGTCACCGGCGGCTTCTTCGAGGTGCTGGGGGACAAGGTCACCCTGCTCGCCGATGGCACCTCCTAAGGCCTATGTTTCCTGGAGCTCCGGCAAGGACTGCGCCTTCGCGCTGTGCGAAGCCCGGCGCCTCGGTCTGGCCAATATTGTTGGCGTCCTGACGACGCTGAACGAAGTCTACGACCGCGTGGCCATGCACGGCGTTCGCCATGACTTGCTGCGCCGCCAGGTCGCCGCGCTTGGCCTGCCCTGCCTGGAAATCCCCCTGCCCTCGCCCTGCAGCAACGAGGTCTACGAGCAGCGCATGGCCGCCGCCTGTGCTACGCTCACCGCGCAAGGCATCCGTCACGTGGTCTTCGGCGACCTGTTTCTGGAAGACATCCGCGCCTACCGCGAGTCCCAGCTCGCCCGCGCGGACATGCACGCCATCTTCCCCCTCTGGCAGCGCCCCACGCGCGCCCTGGCGGACGAAATGCTCGCCGCCGGCATCGAGGCCCGCATCGTCTGTCTCGATCCGCGCAAACTCGACCCCCGCCTCGCCGGCCGCCGCTGGGATCACACGCTGCTGGCCGAACTGCCGCCGGATGTCGACCCCTGCGGCGAAAACGGCGAGTTTCACACCGCCGTCACCGCCGGCCCCATGTTCTCGACGTCCATTGCCGTCCGCCCCGGCGAAGTCGTCACCCGCGATCAATTCGTCTTCGCCGACCTGCTGCCGGATTAGCCGCTTGCCAGCCCTTGTAACCGACTTGGAGGGCGTGACTCCGACGCTTCTATCGCACGGATCGAGATTGTGCCCGCTGGAGCGGTTGCTGGAGGCGCAATTGCCGCCCGAAGTCGATGATAACTTCCACCGTCAGCCCCAGTTTTGGCGTGTGCAGGCAGTAGCCGCGGGCACTCCCAGATTGGCGTCAGAGGCAAAGCTCTTGAGCACAGGCCAGGAACCGTGTCATTGTAGACTCGCATCATACTGCGGCGAAGGCGCTTCGAATGAAGACGAGTCATCGCCGGTGTGTGCGGATTAGCGGAGAGAGCTTGAGCCTTTTCCCTGAGATCAGCGAGAACCCGTGGTTGACCAGCAACGGCCCTGTCCCGGAAACGGTGGGGGGCGGCCGGCTGACAGCACTTGAAGTGTGCGCAGGCGCAGGCGGCCAGGCGCTCGGGTTTGAAATGGCGGGTATTGAGCACGCTGGGCTCGTGGAGATTGATCGGCACGCGTGCGCAACCTTGCGCCTGAACCGGCCGCGCTGGAACGTGATCGAGGAAGATCTGTGCGAATTCGATGGGAGAGCGTACAGAGGCGTGGACATCCTCGCCGGCGGCATTCCGTGCCCGCCGTTCTCCGTGGCCGGCAAGCAACTTGGGAAAGACGATGAACGCAACCTCTTCCCGGCAATGATCCGCCTGGCCAGTGAGATCCGTCCGAGGGTCGTTGTCATCGAGAATGTGCGTGGATTCCTCGAAGCCGTCTTCCGGGACTACCGCACCTTCATTGCAGGCGAGCTTGGCAAGCTCGGCTACATCACGGGCTGGAAGCTGATGAACGCCTCGGATTTCGGCGTTCCACAGCTGCGGCCGAGAGTCGTCTTCATAGCGGCCGAGCGCGGCATCGCTTCCCAGTTTGCGTGGCCACGACCGTACGAAGCGGCACCGCCAACTGTGGGCCGGACCCTTGCCGACCTGATGGCCGCCGGTGGCTGGCGGGGCGCGCGCAAGTGGGCGCTGGGTGCCGATGAAATCGCCCCGACGGTGGTCGGCGGTTCCCATAAGCACGGAGGCCCGGATCTTGGCCCGACGCGTGCCCGCGCGGCTTGGGCTACCCTCGGTGTTGACGGCCTGGGGATCGCAGATGCGCCGCCAGCTGCAGGATTCAAAGGCAATCCCCGCCTTACGGTTCCCATGGTCGCGCGCCTGCAGGGCTTCCCCAACGAGTGGCAGTTCGCTGGCGGCAAAACCCAAAGTTACCGGCAGGTGGGCAACGCCTTTCCGCCACCATTCGCGCGCGCCATCGCAACCCGCGCCGCCGCTTGCCTTCAGCGCGCTCAACAGCAGCGGGTTCCTAGTTAGTCCTGCGCTGCTGGGATGCTCAGCCATTCGTCTTTGGAAAATGCCTCGAAGCCATACTCGAGAAATGCTGCACGGTCCGCTTGATATTTAGCGCATAGGACTCGAAACCCCTCCGGCTCCAAAATCGACTTTGCCTCGCGCGCCCGTTTCAGGGCGTCCTTTTGGCGTGCAACTTGCTCGATGACCCTGCGCGGAATAAGCCGATTGGTGGCCCTGCGAAAGAGGGTGTGGATACCCTGTTTTCCGCTTGGCGCTGACAAAATTGCCTCACGGTCGGCTGGCGGGAGATCCAACATGAAATTTCGCGGCATGCCACCCTGAACGAGCCAGACTATCCGCATCCTTCCTTCTGCGGAAATGCTCCTCTTCTTGTCCTGGTTCTCAGATCCTGAAAGCACCTCCGGCACAGTGCGGAGCAGTCC
>JBOGKK010000222.1:0-3119 GCA_050745425.1 Terriglobales bacterium | reverse complement strand
GGCATTGCCAGGGACCGAAATGATTGTTGATCAAGTTCGCATAATCGACCAGGCGGCCGGCTTGTCGCCGGCAGCGGTGGCGAAGGCCGTGAGCGTCGAAAAGATCTTTGTGAATACGATTGCCTCCGCTCCCACCCGGCAAGCGGCGCCGGCAGCGCTGCGTCGTGCAGTCCAGGGTGGCAAGCTGCCGCCGTCGGTGCTGCGGGGAGGGCTCGCGGCCGCTGGCACGGGCGAGTATTATAGCTTGCTGCGATTTGACGCTGCGCCGTACCTGCGCCAACTGCGCTGTCCGGTGCTGGCGGTGAACGGTTCGAAAGACACGGAAGTGCCGGCAGCAGAGAACATTCCGGCGCTGAGAAAGGCACTGGCCCATGATCCGCAGGCAACCGTCGTCGAGTTGCCGGGCCTGAATCACCTGTTCCAGCCGGCTAAAACTGGCATGCTCAATGAGTACGCCACCATTCCCATCACGTTTGCGCCGGCGGCGCTGGCTCGGGTCGAGCGTTGGCTGGCGGGGGTGGTGGGCAGCAAACCTTAACGCCTCATGGCACCGGCGGATGCTGCCAGCGTGCCGGCACCGGGGCGGGGGCAGAAACACCGAGAACCAGCCCCAGCGCGGCAAAGCCCAGCGCGGCGGCAACCGCCGGGCGCACAGAGCTGCCCAGCCCCGCATTGGTGCGCACCAGCGACCAGAAGACGCCAGCAGTGAAGCCAGTCACACCATGGGCAAACCCAAAACTCAGCGTGGCCATACCGCGGCCACATTCTCCATGCCGCGGCAGCAGGCAAGTCACCACCGCGGCTGCGGCGCACAGGATGAGGAACGTTAGTGCTGCGAACCAACCGCGCGCCAGAAAATGCACCGGGGCGTCAGAGGCAGTGAAGTGAACAGCCAGATCATGAGGCAAGGCACGCCAGCGCAATCCCAGAATCAGGGCGTAGGCCGCCACCATGGCCCACAACGGCAGCAAGCGGCCTCGGATGTGGTGCATGTTCCCAGCGTATGCTGCTGCGCGCGCATCTTTAGGCGTAATCTTACGTTCCGCCGGCAAGGTGAAGGGCCGTGATCTGAAAATCGCTATCGCTCAGCGTCCAAAGCAGGTACTGGGTGCCCTTGAGGAAATGACAGGCAACCACGACGTTGGTCTTGCCAGGACCGTCCTGGCGATTGCCCACCGCCGAAGCGCTATCGAAGCTGCCATATTTGCTCGCAAAGCCCTGCCAGAGTTTGGCCAGTTGCGGCGGCGGAAGAGCCTTTTGGAGCTCGGTTGTAAAGCGCGCGTAGACTTGGGTCCAGTTCTGGCCTGCGAGTTGGTAGGTGGCGGCTACCGCGGCGGTGCTGGCCTTGGGATTGCCGGGCAGATCGCTCGTCGTACAGGCCGCGGCGACGAGCAGCACCAGCGCCAGACAACCCAGCACCACATTTGATTTACCACGCATGGGCCAGAGTCTCGATAATGTGCGTAAGCGCATCCAGATCGCGGGTGTCGATGACTTCAGCGGGCGAATGCGAGGTGCGCAGCGGCCAGCCCAGCGGGAGATCCACCGACCCGTACGGCAGAAAAGCCGAGCCGTCGTTGCCGCCGCTGGTTTCACCGATCTGCACCGGGACATGGGCCGATAGGGCCAGGGAACGCACCCGGCGGGCCAGATCCCAAGGGGTAATGCTGGAGTCGTCGATGGCACGGATGACAAAACCGTCGCCCAGTGGGGCATCGGCGTAGCGGTGCGACTCCAGCGGTGTGTCGGAGCTGACAAAGGTGTCAATGGCAAACACGTCGTCAGGGGCGCGGCCGGCGGCGGCCATGCGTGCAGCCATGACTTTGGCGCCCAACAGACCCTCTTCTTCGCCGGTGGACCAGGCGAGCGTAATGTCGCGTCCGGGCAGGCTGGGACCGAGCGCCCACGCCGCCGCGATCAGCGCGGCGCAGCCAACCCGATCGTCAAAGCTGCGCGCGGTGGCCCGGTCGGACAGCAGAGCGCGGTAGCGCTTGGGGATGGTCACGGTATCGCCGACGGCAATGCCCAGTGCCTGGACAGCCGCCGGCGAGTGTGCCCCCACGCCGGCCCATAGCGGCATGCCGCGCTCGAATTTGAATCCAGGCTGATTCCATCCTTGCGGAAGCTCGAGAACCGCGGGGCGCATGCCCTGACCCGTGTGTACGAAAAGCGGATGACCGATGTAGAAGCGCAAATCCACGCCACCGCGCGTCGTGAGCTGCAGGCGGCCATCGCGGGCAATGGACTGTACCGCAAAGCCGGTTTCATCCTGATGGGCGACGAACAGGATACGCGGTGCATTGGGACCGGCATCGGCCCAGTGCAGAACAAGATTGCCGGCGCTGTCGGTGATGGGATGTGCCCAAGGCGGAAGCAGGTTCTGAATCGCCTGCGCCACGCGCGACTCATGCGGATGCACGCCGTACTGCGCCACCAACTGTTGCAGCACCGTCGTGGGCGAGGGTGCCGTTGCGGGGCTCACCGGCAGCGGCGGAGGCGGCAGGAGCGCGGGTCGCGGCAGTGCTGCGCCAGCCGGAGTTTCACCCAATGCGGTTTCGACGCGATCGATGAGCTTGCTCAACGCCGCCGCATCAATCGTCGCCACCGGAGTCGAGCGCCACTGTACCGGAACCGACCAGAACTGCAGGCCCGCTGGCCCTGGCTGCGCAGGCCAGCCAACCAACACCGCCGGCACCGGCGCGGTTGCATTCGTCTGCTGCGCCAGCATTTCGCGCACGCGCGCCAAGCCGCGCCCGCCGTCCCACTCCTGGGCCACGAACGCGACCGTTACGGGCCCCGGCAGTTGCGACGGGTCCAGGTGGCGCAAAGCTTCAACCAGCACGGCCGCGCCGTAGCGGTCGCCGACGCTGAAACCGGTGAGCGAGCCATCGCCCAGGACTTGCAATTGGCGATCGAGCGCAATCGGGCTGAGTACATGCACGCCCGCGGCCAGCGCCTCAGCGGCCGTCGAGGCACCAACATCCACGTACATGTTGTTCAAGTTGGCGGGGTCGGGCGGGTGCAGACGCCCGCCGCGCAAATGAACCGAGAGGCCGGTAATGACACCGGGGAGCCAAGTGCCTGCCGGCGTTTCAACCTTGATCGGCTGACCTGTGGCC
>JBOGKK010000221.1:0-2892 GCA_050745425.1 Terriglobales bacterium | reverse complement strand
GTCATCGGCAGCGACAGCACCCGCGCCCGGGAGCACCTGCGCGCCTTGTTCGCCCCCGTGCTCGAGGGGAAGTTCCATTGTGGCTGGCACGATCAACCGGCCGCCGCCTGCGGGTGGAAGGCGCCTGCCTGGCTGGCCACCGGCGTGAAAAGCGCCGAGTTGATCAAGCACGCCTCCAATTCCTTCCTGTCCATGAAGATCTCCTACGCCAACGCCATCGCGGATATTTGCGAGCTGGCCGGCGCCGATGCCGCCGAAGTGCTGCGCGGGGTCGGCCTGGATCACCGGATTGGCAAGGAATTCCTGCGGCCGGGCCTTGGCTTCGGGGGCTTCTGCTTCCCCAAAGACCTGAGCGCGTTCATCGAGATGTCGGCCGAACTGAGCTATGACTTCCGCCTGCTGCGTGAAGTGCAGGCGATTAACGCGCAGCGGATCGAGCGATTCATTAAAAAGATCCGTCAGGAGCTATGGGTGCTGCAGGGCAAAACCCTGGGCGTGCTTGGCCTCGCCTTCAAGCCGGAAACCGATGACACCCGCCTCTCGCCGGCGTACGCGGTGGTGCGCGAACTGCTGCGTCTGGGCGCTCAGATTCGTGCCTTTGACCCGCAGGCGATGCCGCGCGCGCGCGCGGAACTGCAGGGCCCGATTCACTATTGTGATCGTGCCGAAGAGGTCGCCGAGGGTGCCGAAGCCATTCTTATCCTCACCGAATGGCCGCAGTTCCGCACGGCCGACTGGCCGGCCATGGGCGCGCGCATGCGCCGCCGTCTCGTGCTCGACGGACGCAACCTGTTCGCAACCGGCGAGCTGGAACTACACGGCTTTTGCCATTGCGGCATCGGACAGGGCATGGCTGCGGTGGAATCGCTGGCGCACGCGGATTAAAATAGAGCTCTGATCCGAGTTGTCATGCCCCGCACCCTTCGTTTTTCGTTGATAGCGCTGGTCGCTGTTGCGCTGTTTTACATCGCCTGGTCAAGTACCCATACCGCCAGGCACAGCGCCACCGTGTGCGTCACCTACCACGGGCTCAGCGCCTGCCGCACGGCCGAAGGGCGCACGGTGCAAGAGGCGGTGCGAGCTGCCCACGACAACGCCTGCTCACAGATCACCTCCGGTGTCACCGGAACGCTCGGATGCCAGAATACCCCTGCCTCGCGCGTTACCGAAAATCGTTAAAGGCTTGCTTCTGGTCTGCCGCTTCGATTAGGCTGAGCCCGTTATGCCTCGCATGCTGCCCTTTGCCGTCTTTGGTCTCGCCATTGCCATGTTCGCACAGGTGCCGACTCTGCCGGCGCCAGGCCCAGGTGGCGCTGTGCCGGGTGGGTTCACCTTACGCCAGGTCATGGATTCGCCTTTCCCGAGCTCGCTGGTGGCGGCGACGAGCGGCGAACACATTGCCTGGACCTCCGATCTGCGCGGCGTGCGCAATGTTTTTGTGGCTCATGGTCCCGCGTTCCGCCCCATCCAGCTCACCCATTACACGCTTGACGACGGCCAGCCCATCGCGGCTCTGCAGGTCACCCCTGATGGCAAGACTGTCGTTTACGCCCGCGGCAGCGAGTGGAATCGGCTCGACAATACGGCCGACCCCAATAGCAGCGTGGTGAAACCACAGCAACAGGTCTGGTCAGTCAGCCGCGGCAAGCAGCCGGTGTTACTGGGCGAAATGGGCTGCCCTAATGAAGATTGTGAAGATATCCAGATGTCGCCCAATGGCAAATGGGTGGTTTGGCCGGCTCGCAATCTGCTCTGGATCGCGCCCACGTCTGGCAAGCAGCAGGCCCATATGCTCGCCTGGGTGCAAGGTGACGACCTGCAGCCCAGCTGGTCGCCCGACAGCAAGCGCATTGCTTTTGTGACCCGCCGGCCCGGCCATTCCCTGATCGCGGTGTACACGCTGGACGGCGCCTATATGCATTACATCTCCCCTTCGGTGGATGATGATTCCTATCCGCGCTGGTCGCCGGACGGCAGCCAGATCGTGTTCATCCGCCAGCGGCACATGACGAAGATTCTGCCTCCGCCCGACGGGCCGGAACAGGCCGACCTCGAACTCGGCCCCATTCCCGTGGTGCATCTGCCCAAGTGGGAGCTATGGGTTGCCGATGCCACAACTCTCACCGCACATCGCTTCTGGCAGAGCGGCACGCGTCCGCAGGATACGCTCTATCGCACCACGATCGGCGATGCTCTGCAGGTGGGCGCCAACCACGAAGTGCTGTTCAGCTCCGAAGAAGACGGCTGGAATCACCTCTACTCGGTCTCCGACATCGTCTCCGGCGGCACACCCAACACCGCCAGGCTGCTTACACCGGGCAAGTTTGAAATCAAAGCGGTCCGGCTGCTGCCCGACAAGACCACCGTGGTCTATAACTCCAACCAGAACGACGTGGATCGCCGGCACTTGTGGCGGGTCCCACTCGCAGGGGGCAGTGCACCGGTCGCGATCACGCAGGGAGCGACGATTGAATGGAGCCCGGTCGAAACCGGAGATGGCAAACAGCTTGTCTGCCTGGGATCGAGCGGCACCTCGCCGGCCATGCCGTACCTCATCAGCGCCAGCGGCGAGCGCACCATGATCGGCGCGCTGCCGGCAGATTTCCCTGGAAAACTTCTGGTCACCCCCACGCAGGTGATCTTTCCCTCGACCGATGGCCTGCAAATCCACGGCCAGCTCTTCCGTCCGCGCCATAGCGCGGCCGACAAGCCGCTGCCCACACTAATATTCGTTCATGGCGGCTCGCGCCGGCAGATGATGCTCGGCTTCCACCCCATGGATTATTATCACTACGCCTACGCCGAGAATGAATACCTCACCAGCCTCGGCTTCAACGTCTTATCGGTGAACTATCGGACCGGCATCATGTACGGCCGTGCCTTCCGCATGGC
>JBOGKK010000220.1:0-4751 GCA_050745425.1 Terriglobales bacterium | reverse complement strand
GTACGTCATCAGCATGGGCGCCTGCGCCACCTCTGGCTGCGTCTTCAACAACTACGCCCTCATTCAGGGCGTCAATCAGGTCATCCCGGTCGACGTCTACGTTCCCGGCTGCCCGCCCCGTCCCGAGCAACTCATCTACGCCATCATGATGCTGCAGCGCAAAATCGAAAACGAACGCGGCACCTTCAAGGATGCCCTCAACCTCACCGCCTGATGCCCGCTTTGATGGACGCACTCGATCGCACCGCAGCCCTCGCCCTGCTGCACGAATACACCAAGTCAGAAAGTCTGCGCAAGCACGCTTTGGCCGTCGAGGCCTGCTGCCGCGCCTACGCGCCCGCATCCGAGCGCGATCTCTGGGGCCTCGCCGGTCTGCTCCACGATTTCGACTACGAACGCTGGCCCACCGTGCCCGACCACCCTTTGCAGGGTAACCGCATCCTCACCGATCTCGGCTACCCGGAGCCGTTGCGCCACGCCATTCTCGCCCATTGTGAGCAAACCGGCGCCCGGCGCGAATCCCCGCTCGACAAAACCCTGTTCGCCTGCGACGAGCTTTCGGGCTTTCTGACTGCCTGCGCCCTGGTCAAACCCTCGAAAGCTATCGCCGATGTCGAACCCGCCAGCGTCCGCAAAAAACTCAAGGACAAAGCCTTCGCCCGCTCCGTCAGCCGTGACGACATCACCCGCGGCGCCGACGAACTCGGCCTCCCACTCGATCTCCACATCGCCAACTGCCTCGCCGCCCTGCGCGCCATCGCTCCCGCCCTCGGCCTTTAACCCCATCTCCCCCAGCGCGCATCAGATCATTTCCTCCGCAACCTAGTGTGTTTCCTCCCTTTGACTGAGTGAGTATCGCCGGGACAATAGCTCCCGATGCGACACAGGCTCGCGCTCACATTTCTGCTCTTCTCCTGCTGTCTGGCAGCGCAAACCGTGCCCGGTTATCTCGCGCGCGGCACGGTCACCATTACCGGCCCGCGCGGCGCCGCCACCGGGACCATCACGGTTGCGCTCGCCTCCGGCGATCGCTGCAGCCTGACGGTCGATGTCTCCTCGCCCGCGCGCCCGCGCCGCTACACCGCCGTGTTTGACGGCACGACCGCTGAGGTCCAAGGCCCGGCGCTGCTGCTGCAGGCCGCTCCTCCGCCCATCGGCCCGCTGGTCGGCTGCGCGCTGCTGATGCCGCACGCGGACGGCTCGGACGCGACCGTCACGCGCGCTGCCGGCACCGCCCACGCCAGCAACCTGCGCTGGAAGCAGCGCGGCCACATGATCGCGCTGAGCTACGGCTACAGCTCGCCCGCCGCCGCGCTTCCCGATCAGCTCACCGAAACCGTCGACGGGAACACGCGCTTGCATGTGCATTTCACCTCGATTGCGGCGAAAGTATTTCCCATTTCCGAGTTCACCGTGTCAACCGGAGGTGCGCAGTGAACCGCCGACTTCTCCTGCTGTTTTTGGCTGTTCTCGCGTTGCCGTCACTCGCCCAATTGGCGCCGTCGCGCTGGAGCAGCTTGCAGAAATTTCCGCACGGCTACGTGGACCGCTCCAACCTCGACGTCCATCTCTCATTTCCCATTTACAGCCGCAACCCCGGCTCCCGCGCCCAGCTCGCAGGCCAACTCGTCTACGATGGCAATCTCTGGGTCAACAACGGCGCCGCCTGGGCGCTGAATCCCGTCGCGGGCTGGCATTTCGAAGCGAACGCGGGCGGCACCATCACCTCGAAAATGACGTTCCGCCGCTGCATGTACGGCAAACTGATCGGCCAGATCATCACCGCCACTTATACCTTCACAGCTCCCGATGGCACCTCGGCCGGGGTTGGCTCCTACGAGACCGGAACCATCTGTCCCAGCCAACCACCGAGCAGCGAGACCGTGATCGTCCAGGCCAGCCGCGACAGCTACACCGTCCATACCGACTCCTCCGGAGATCTCACTGCCTTCGATTCCGAGGGCGACAGCGTCCTCAACCGCTTCGTCGATCCCACTGGCAACGCCGTTTCCGCCGCCACCGCGAGCGGTACCACTACCTTCACCGATCCGCTCGGTACGGCGCTGACCGTCAGCGGTACCAATCCCATCACGTATAGCTATGCTGGTCCCAGCGGGACAACCGCCGCCATCACCGAAACCATGGAGACCATCCCGGTCAGCGCCGCCTTCGGCTGCTACACCGTTTCCAGCGGCAGCCTGACCGTCCCGTCTGAACTCAGCTATCCCGGTGGCAAGAATTATTATTTCTATTACGATTCTTCCGGAAGGCTCGATCAAATGCACCTCCCCACCGGCGGCAGCATTTATTTCTCAACCCAGGAAAGTTGCGCCAGCGGCGTCATCACCACCACGCTTTCCCGCTGGCTATCCACGTTCAGCCCCAGCCGCGCCTGGTCCTGGACCTTCAACGGCACCTCGACCGTTGAGACTACGCCGGATGGCAACCAGTCCGTCTACGCGTTTCCCAGCCCCGGCGTTCTCGGTGACGTCAGCTACTACCACGGGACCCAAAACCCCAGCAATCTTATCAGCACCATCTCCTTCAGCTACGGCCCCTCCAGCGGCAACATCACTCAGGAAGCCGCCACCACCGAGCTTTACCCGGCGCAACTCTATTCGGTCTATTCCGCCAGCTTCGATCCTTACGGCCGTGTGGTTTCGAGCTCAACGACAGATTGGGGCGCAAGCTCTTCGGGTGGCGCGGTTTTGCGATCGAAAGCAGCCAACTGGACCGTGGCGGGCGCCAACTCCGAAGATGAGCAAACCAGCGCCAGCATCACCGGACCCAAGGGCCTTGAATCGCAGACAAGCTGGACCTACACCCCAGCCGGCCAGATCGCGACCGAAGTGCGAGGCTCCGGCTCCGCCAGCCTGACCACGACGTATACCTACAATTCCAACGGCACCATCAGCAGCATTGCCGCACCCAGCGGCACCACCAGCTACGCCTATAGTGATGGCTGCAGCAACGGCAGCGAGTTCTTCCCCACCACCATCCAATCGCCTATCGCCGCGGTAAAAACCACACTCAGTTGGGATTGCGCCGGTGGCGTGCTGCTGAGCTCGACCGATGGCAATGGCCAGACGACAACCTACGCTTACGCCGACCCCAACCATATCTGGCGCCCAACGTCGATCACGCGCCCCGGCAATCTTGTCACCACCATAAGCTATCTCTCGCCCACAATTTCGGAATCCTCCACCCCGTTCAATAGCTCGTCGACTAACGACGTGCGCACCACGCTCGGGTCTCTCGGCCGCCCCGTGCTGGTGCAGCGCGAAACCGGCCCCAATTCGGGCACCTACGACAGCGTGCAGATCGAATACGATCCCATGGGCCGCACCTGGCAGGTCAGCCAGCCCTATCAGGCGGGCGCGGGCGTTCTGCAAGGGACCAACTGGACGACGACGACCTACGACGAATTCTCCCGCCCGCTCACCATCACCGATCCGGGCGGCAATGAGACCGTGCATCAGTACACCGATAACGACGAACTGATCACCGTTCACGCCTATCCCAACGGCGGCAAGCAGGAGCAGTTCGATGCGCTCGGCAGGCTCACCTCAGTCTGCGAGCTCACCACCGGCGCCCAGAGCGGCGCCTGCGGTCAGACCGTGGCGCAGACCGGCTACCTGACCACCTATACCCGCGATGCGCGCGCGGATCTCACCGCCGTGGCGCAAAACACCCAGCCCAACCACAGCAGTTCGCAGTCGCGCAGCTACATCTTCGACGAACTGGGCAGGTTGACGCAGGCGGTGAACCCGGAAACCGGAACCACGAACTACTACTACGGCGCCGCAGCCCCCGGCTGCCCCGCCCAGGCTGGCACGCTCGCCGAGCGTCTGGACGCAGCCGGAAACGTCACCTGCTACCAGCACGACGCGCTCGGCCGCGTTACTGGCATTAGCTATCCCTCCGGGCCCAATGCCAGCGCCACGCCTTCAAAAACATTCGTCTACGGTGATATAAACGTAGACGGGGTAGCGATGCAGAACGCCATCGGCCGCTTAGCCGAGGCCTACACGGGTTCCAGCACGGCCAAAATCGTGGACGAGGGTTTCTCGTACAATGCGCTCGGCCAGCCCACCGACACCTGGGAAACGACGCCCGGTTCCGGCGGTTGGTATCATGTGAGCGAGGCGGTTGCCGCCGATGGCGCGCCGACATCGATGACGATTCCGGACGTTCCGGCAATGACGTTTGCCCTCGATGGCGAAGGCCGCATGCAGTCGGCAAGCGCAGTGAACGGCAACCAGAACCCGCTGAGTTCGATCAGCTATGCCGCCTCGGGCTCCCCCACCGCGCTGGGGCTGGGCAACGGCGACAGCGAGGCGTTCACGTATGATCCGGGCACGGGGCAGATGAAGCAGTACACCTTCACGGTAGGGCAGGGCGCCAACGCCAAAACCGATGTCGGCCAACTCTGGTGGAACCCGGACGGCACTCTGAGCGAGCTCAGCATCGCCGATGCCGTCCCGAACACGGCGGATTCCGAGATCTGCAACTTCACGCAGGACCAACTCGGCCGCCTCGCCTCGGCCTCCTGCAGCAACGGCAGCACGAATCTCTGGGGACAGAATTTCTCCCTCGATCCGTTCGGCAATTTGAGCAAGAGCGTGCCCAGTGGCGCCACCGGCATCGCCTTCCAGCCCGCCTACAATGTCAATAACCAGTTCGGCGAATTGCCGGGCTCGCCGGTGTCGTACAATGCCGATGGCGAACTTTTGCAGGACGAAGCACACACC
>JBOGKK010000219.1:0-1608 GCA_050745425.1 Terriglobales bacterium | reverse complement strand
CGCTGACGCGCCAGATGTGCCGGCGGTCGACATCGTTTTCGTTGGAGGCGTAAAGCAGCGTCTGGCCTGCACCGGTGAGCGTGACCGGCGCGGGAGCGATGGAATAGGGTCCGGGCGGGAGCAGCAACGGCGAGCCACCCGAGGCCGGAATTGAATACAAGTGCATCCAGCCGTCCGTGCCGGCGGCAAACACGATGCGATCGGCGCCAGCAAACTGAAACGCCGCCGCTTCCCATTCTCCCGGCAGCGAGCCGTTGCGGCCGTTGCTGCTCTGCCAGAGCTGGCGGGCTTGGCCGGTTGCGGCCTTCCACACCCAAATAGTCCACGGCTGCGGGTTGCCCACCCAAAACCCTCCCGTGCGGGTGCGCAGCAGGCGGATGAAGGCGAGTTGTTTGCCGTCGGGCGACCAGCGCGGCATGCTGTCGCGAAACACACTGGGCGCGGCGTATGCAAGCGCAGGCTGGCCGAAGCGGTAGATGCCGATCAGCGCGTGCGTGCCGCGGTTGGAAACAAAAGCAATCGATTTGCCATCCGGTGACCACTGCGGATCGGAAACGTTGCCGCGGATATAGGCCAACTTGCGCGCCGGCCCGGCACCGGAAACCGGTGCGATCCACAGCGCGCCGCGTGCGGGCCAGAGCGCCCATTGACCGTCCGGGGAGATCTGAATATCCTCACAGCCCTCGACGCCGCAGTTCATCGAGCCCAGCAGGCGCGGCGCGCCGCCCGAGACGGGTGCGGCCCACACCTGTTGCTGCGGCTGGGTGACGCTGCTGGTGGGATCGGCGACCTCGCCCTGCGCGTTGGTTTCGCTGCCCCGTGCGTAGACGGCGGTTTGGCCGTCCGGCGTGAGCCGCAGACTGGCGATGGGCATGCCCTCATCGCCTTGATAATGGGTGAGCTGGTGGGCAATGAATTTGGGCCCGCTCGCAACCCACACGTTGCCGGCGCCACGAACGTCGAACACCCAGGCGACGTGTTCGCCATGCGCGGCCGCGGTCAGTCCATAAGGATACGGGTAGCTCAGCGCCTGGCGCATGGTGAACTGCGCCCGCGCCGGCACCGGCGCTACCGCCGCCGCCAGTCCCATCACTCCCAACACCACCGCCGCTCCTGCGATCTTCCCCCGCATAATCCCTCCCGGGTACCGCGTTCAGCATACCTCCTCGCCGGGTATCCAGCCAGCGTTTTGGTTATGTTGAAATCAGGAATCGTTTATTCCTTTTCCGGACAATTCATGGAAACAGGCATCCGTTTTTTAAAAGCCCCCGCTGGCAGCTTCTTCCTCTTCGGTCCGCGCGGGAGGTGGCGCGGAGCTCCTGGTGGGGCAGGGTAGGGCAACAGGACGATCAGAACTGTCTGGGCTGGGGCGGCAGACGCGGTGGGGTGAATTTGGCGGCGGCGACACTGAGCGTGTGGCCGTGGATAGCGAATTGAATCGAGACCTGTCCGCCGGTGGCTGTGTGGGCCCTGTCACCAAGTTTGGATATGTTACAGCAAAAACAGCGTCGGTGTAGCAAGCTTCGGGCGATTGCGTGCGGCTTTTCCTGGGGTCAAAGCCGCAGGCGGCACGGTCGGCGGTGCTACAGCAGAGCTGTTTTTGCTCTA
>JBOGKK010000218.1:0-3515 GCA_050745425.1 Terriglobales bacterium | reverse complement strand
GTGAGCTGGACGGCGCCCAGCGCGGTTGTCTACGGCACGGCGCTCAGCGCCACGCAGCTTGACGCCTCCGCGCCGGTGCCGGGCACGTTTACCTATACACCGGCCATCGGCGCCATCCTCGCCGTGGGCAGCCACAACCTTGCGGTCACCTTCACGCCCGCCGATGCCGCCGGCTACGCCAGCGCTGCCGGCAGCACCACACTGAGCGTTACTCCGGCCCCGCTCGTCATTACCGGCCTGAGCGCGCAAAGCAAACTCTACGACGGCACCGCGACCGCGCGCCTGAGCGGCACGGCGGTGCTCAGCGGCGTTGTGGGCAGTGATGCGGTCAGCCTCGCCGGTACGCCGGTGGCAACGTTCGCACAGCCAGACGCGGGCAGTTCGATTACAGTCACGGTCTCCGGCTACACCCTCACCGGCGCGCAAGCAGCAAACTACACGCTCCTCGAACCCATCCTCAGCGCCAGTATTACGCCGGCGCCGCAGACGATCAAGTTTGCGCCCATTTCCCGCCGCATCCACAACGGCAAGCCGATCACCCTGACGGCCAGGGCCAGCTCCGGACTGCCGGTGAGCTTTGCGGTGGTTTCCGGTCCGGCTACGGTGTCCGGCGCCACCCTCACCCCCACCGGCAGCGGCACGATTGTGGTGGCAGCGAGCCAGGGCGGGGATCAGAATTACCAGGCTGCGCCCGTGGTGGAGCAGAGCGTCAAGGTGAACCGCAAGGCCAGAAGGCACCAGCACAAGAGCCAGCATCGGCGTGACGACGACGGCTGGGGGCACGGGTCACATCACGCGGGTCATTAGCCAGATCGCCAACCGTTCGGTTGCTTGCTCCGTAGTTGCGACAAGCCTAAAATAGAGGCAAATGGCCTCGAGCACCCATCCGCCCAAGCAGGCTGACGTGACCACCCTTAGTGGAGTGCCGGTCGAGCCTCTGTATACGCAGGCGGACCTGCCCGAAGGCTTCGACTTCGCCCGCGAAGTTGGCGAGCCCGGACAGGCTCCCTACGTCCGCGGCATCCACGAGACCGGCTATCGCGGCAAGCTCTGGACCATGCGCCAGTTCTCCGGCTTTGCTACCCCGGAAGAAACCAACGAGCGCTACCGCTACTTGCTCGCCCAGGGCCAGACCGGGCTTTCGGTGGCCTTCGATCTGCCCACGCTGATGGGCTATGACAGCGACGACGCCATGTCGGCCGGCGAAGTCGGCAAATGCGGCGTGGCGATCGATTCCATCGAGGATATGGAGCGCCTCTTTCAGGGCATCAAGCTCGAAGATGTCACCACCTCGATGACCATCAACTCTCCGGCCGCGCCCATCTGGGCCATGTTCCTCGTCACCGCCGAGCGCCAGGGCGCGGACTGGAAGCGCATTTCGGGTACGCTGCAGAACGACATCCTCAAGGAATACATCGCGCAGAAGGAATACATCTTCCCGCCCGCACCCTCGATGCGCCTCGTCGTCGATACCATCGAGTTCGGGGCGCCCGAAACCCCGAAGTTCAATCCGGTCTCGATCAGCGGTTATCACATCCGCGAGGCCGGCTCGACCGCCCTGCAGGAGCTGGCGTTTACCCTGCGCGATGGACTTGAATACGTCGAGTGGACCTTGCGCCGCGGCCTTCCGGTGGACGAGTTCGCGCCGCGCCTGTCGTTTTTCTTCAACGCCCACAGCGACTTCTTCGAGGAAATCGCCAAGTACCGCGCTGCCCGCAAGCTCTGGTACACGGAAATGACGAACCGCTATGGCGCCAAGAACCCCCGCAGCGCCAAGCTCCGCTTCCACACCCAGACCGCCGGCGTTTCGCTCACCGCCCAGCAGCCTTACAACAATCTCACCCGCGTCGCCCTGCAGGCGCTGGCCGCCGTGCTCGGCGGCACGCAGTCGCTGCACACCAACTCGCTCGATGAGGCACTTGCACTGCCCACGGAAGAAGCCGTCACGCTGGCCTTGCGCACGCAGCAGATCATTGCCTATGAAACCGGCGCGGCCAACACCGTCGATCCGCTCGGCGGCTCGTACTTTGTTGAGAAATGCACGCTGGATATGGAAAGCGGCGCTCGCGACTACTTCCGCCGCATTGATGAAATGGGCGGCATGGTCGCTGCCGTCGAGCAGGGCTTTCCGCAGCGCGAAATCGCAGACGCCAGCTATCGCTATCAGCAGGCGCTCGAAAGCGATGAAAAATTCATGGTGGGCGTCAATCGCTTCGTCACCGAAGAGCAGCCTGTGCCCACGCTCTACATTGACGAATCGGCGCGCGACAGCCAGATGGCCAAGCTCCAGGCCTTGCGTCAGCGCCGCTCCAGCGATGCCGTCACGCACACCCTCGGCGCTTTGCGCAATGTCGCCTCGACTCCCGACGGCAACACCATGCCGGCGCTTCTCGACTGCGTGCGGGCCAGTTGCACGCTGGGTGAAATCTGCGCCACGCTGCGCGAAGTCTTTGGCAGCTATACTGAAACAGCGATTACCTAGTCAACCATGCCCGATTCGCCCCGTATTCGCGTTCTGGTAGCCAAACCCGGCCTCGACGGTCACGACCGTGGCGCCAAGGTTGTCGCCCGCGGCCTGCGCGATGCCGGCATGGAGGTCATCTACACCGGGCTGCGCCAGACGCCGGCCATGATCGTCAACGCCGCCCTGCAGGAAGATGTCGACTGCATCGGCTTGTCCATCCTCAGCGGCGCGCACAACGCCATCGTGCCCGAGCTGATGGCCGAGATGCGCAAGCAGCATATGGAAGGCACGCTTGTCGTCCTGGGCGGTATTGTTCCCGAAAACGATGTTGCCGAGCTGAAAAAGGCGGGTGTTGCCGCCGTGTTTCCACCCGGCAGCCGCATGGGCGAAATCGCCGACTTCATCCGCACGCACGTGCCCGAGCGCCCGGCGCTGGTCCCCTGACCACCCTCCAGCCCATCCCGCACGCCGCCAACGCCGTCGAGTTGCGCCTCGAATCGCGCGATGGCCTCAACCGCCTCTCGCCGGAGCTGCTCGAAGAGCTGGCTGCCGCACCCGTCCGTTACCCTCAAGCCAGCCGCATTGTCGTTACCGGCAATGCGCGCTGCTTCTCCGCCGGCGCTGACCTTGCCGTTATTGCCGCTCTCGATGGTCCCCGCGCCTGGGACTTCGCGCGCCGCGGGCAAGCCGCTCTCGCCGCCATCGCGCGTTCCCCGGTTCCGTTCATCGCCCGCGTCGAAGGTTCCTGCCTCGGCGGTGGGCTCGATCTGGCCCTCGCCTGCCACGCCCGCCTCTGCGGTCCGGGCGCCTATTTCGGCCATCACGGCGCCAAACTCGGCCTGGTCACCGGATGGGGAGGCACGCAGCGTCTGCCGCGTCTCATCGGCCTTACCCGCACTCTCGAACACTTGCTCGCCGCCCAGGGTTGGACCGCCTCTGCCGCCCTCACCGAAGGCTTAGCGCATCCCCTCACCTCGCCCGAGTCTCTACACACCATCTGAAATGAACCATCCAACCTCGTGCAAAATGGAAACGACATGGATCTTCTGCT
>JBOGKK010000217.1:0-5457 GCA_050745425.1 Terriglobales bacterium | reverse complement strand
TCGCGGTACTCGCCGGGCGTACTCAGGAGCTTGTCGTGTGTGCCGCGCTGGGAAACCTGGCCGCACGCAAGCACGACGATAGAGTCAGCCGCGGCCGCAATGGCCAGGCGGTGACTGATGAGCACCGTGGGCCGCCCGGAGCGCAGACGGATGACATCGCCCAGGATCTGCGACTGGAGCCCTATGTCTAGGGCGCTGGTCGCCTCGTCAAGGATCAGCAGCTCCGGGTCACGCAGGAGCGCCCTAGCGAGAGCTACGCGCTGCCTCTGGCCGCTCGACAGCAGGCAGCCACAGGAGCCGACCTGATAATTGAACCCGCGGGGCAGCCTCGAGATGAACTCGTCCACCCGAGCTAGTGCCGCAGCCGCCTCGACCTCGCGGCGCGATGCGCCTTCTCTGCCGAGCCGGATATTCTCCAGCACGGACCCATGCATTAGCCCCGCGTCCTGAAACACGACAGCTACGAACCGGCAGAGGTCCACTCTTGGTATGCTTCCGACCGGGACCGCGCCCAAAAGGACCCGGCCGGCGCACGGCTCCAGCAGCCCGCACAGAAGTCCGGCAAGGGTGCTTTTCCCGCAACCGCTCCGGCCGACAACGCAGGTGATGCCATGATCAGAAAAGACTAGATCGAGGTTCTTGAGGACCAGGCTGCCTTTCCGGTACTCGAAACCAACCCCCTCCAGCGCAAGTCGCGCGGGCGAGGCCGGAAGGCGAATCTTGCCCCCGGCCGTTTGCTCGCAATTTTGAGCAAATAGATCCCTCACCCTGTCCCGGGCAACAAGCGATTGGCGGAGAGCGACCGCCGAGGGTATCAGCGTGCCCATCGAAGTTCCAAAAAATCCGGCCAAAGCGAAGAAAAAGACGAGCTCGCCGACGCTGGCCTGCCCGCGGATCACTAGGCCGGCGCCGACGACGACCACAACAAAGGCGACGCCGCCACTCCACAATGTCGTGGCAGCCTTGGTGAGCTCCTGCCAGACCGCTTGGGTGCGCTCGACCGTCTTCACCTCGCGGTACATGCCGGCCCAGCGAGCCGACGCGGGCGCAGTGGCACCGTAGACTTTCAGCACGCGCACGTTTAGGACGAGGTCAATGAGACGAGCTATGGCCCCCGAGTACAGGATCCTAACACGGCGCTCGCCGCGAGCGATTGCGCGCGCCGCTATCGCTCCTCCGACCGCCATCGGAACCGCAAGTCCCAGAATCAGCCCTGCCAGCTGGGCGTCGTACCAAAGTATCATCACGCCAGCTATCACCAGAATCACGGCGTCAATGCCGGCGGTGAGCACCGGCCCAACGGCAGCGTGGCGCACCGACTCGAGGTCAGAAAGCCGTGTAACCACGTCGCCGGCGGATGTCCGGTCGAAGAACGAGGTCGGCAGCCCGAAGGTATGGTCGGCGAAATCCGCGGCCAAGCTTGTGTCGAGGCGCCAACAGGCGAGCGCGAGAGCGGTTCCCCGGACGGCGCTAAAGAGAAATGTTCCGAAAACCGCCGCGAATCCGGCCAACGCGGCAAGATCCAGTGAGCCCCAGCTTCGACCCGGTATCGCTTTATCAATAACCGTCTGCGCGAGGCGCGCAATCAGGAGCTCGGCGCCGAGCAGGCCCGCGGCCGCCACCACTGAGACGGTCAACGCTGGCCACTCCCGGGTCAAGCCCGCCCTCACCCGGCCCCGGGACGGGCTGCTCGCGCGCCTGCGGGGAGCAAACCCCTCGGCTGGCGCCAACAGAAGCGCGAAACCCGTCCAGCAGGCACGCAGCGCCTCCGTCCGCATCCAGCAAAGGCCGAAGGTGGGGTCGGCTACTCGCGCCCGCCGCCGGCCAAACGAGAACACAGCGACGAAATGATCCTCACCGCCCCGCTGCAGGTGGAAGACGGCCGGGACGGGAATTTCGAACTCAAGCCCAGTCCTCACCCTCCCGCAACTCGCGGAAAAGCCGAGCTGCTCGGCCGCATCCCGCAGGGCGCGGATGTCCGCGCCCTGCAGGTCCGCCGCAGCCAGGGCCCTGATCTCAGCTACGGAAATGTGCGACCCATAGGCCTTGCAGATACTCGCTAGCGCAGCTGGGCCACAGTCGCACGGGGCGACTGCATAGACACAGCAGGCCGACGGCTTACGCACGCGTTTGCCGGCTCCCGGCGCTCCGCCGGTCCTCAGCATCGGCCGCCGCCTGCAAGCAGATGCACTAAGCCGTTGGTGATCGGCAGCCCGGTCAGCTCCTCGACCCAGTACCACTGCCCTGCCTCGTTGATCTCCAAAAAAACGTACTCGCCGTCAGGGGTCAGAATCATGTCCGCACACCCGAACAGCAGGCCAAGGTCTCTCATCAGGCTGAGCAGCCGCTCGCTCACCTCGTCGGGCAGACGATGCGCCCGGTAGGGCGTGTTTGGGAAGTCGTAACGCCGCCAATCAACCCTTGACCGTTCGCTCTCCTGAGAGTGGATCTCCGCTGCAAAGATCTCGCTGCCCACAATGGTCGCGCGGATTTCGACTCTTTTCGAAACATACTCCTGAAACATACAGGGAGCCACGCTGACTTGGTCGGCGTGCTCATGGATCTGCTTCGCAGTTACGACGCTGGTGTAAATGGTCCGCGGCGTGGCCTCGAACGCGGTGCGGTCGATGGCGGAGAGCGCTTTGTAAACGACGGGCCATGGCGCCTCATCCGCGAATCTACAGGCCTCTGCCGGATCAGTCGTAACCAAGGTGACGGGAGCGCGGAGGCCGAGACTGCGGGCACGCTGCAACTGGAAGGGCTTCAAGTTCGCCCGCCTCGCCATTTCGATCGGGTTGACCCATCGAACGCCAGCCAGGAGGCTTGCGATGGACGCCAGAAAGTGGGCACACTCGCCCTCGGCGAAGGCGCGGTCGGCACGCGATAACCCGGCTGGCAGATCCCAGGCCGGCCGACGCCTATTCCACACCGTGTCTACTTCTTCATGGAGCAGAACCCGCCGACCCGAAAGCACGATCTCGAGAGTGCCGCGCGCGCCGCCGGCGAGCCCAAAGCCCGCCGAGGCAGCGACAGGGAGGCTGTCAAGCCGGGCACAGCGCGTACCGCTGGCCGTCAGCGCGTGCTCGACGATCTGCGCGTGCGCATCCTCGGGTTTGGTGATAATCAGGACCACTGATGATGCGGGCAGGCGGGCCGACCCGCCTGCCCGCCTTAATCTCAGTACGTGTCGCTTGTGCAGCCGTCAGATTCGTTGTCGCCGTTCTTCGTTCCGTTGACGGTTGTGTAATTGCTGCAGACCGAGGTGCCGTGCGCACCGAACCTCTCCTCTTGGGGCGCCATTTCCTCCAGAAACTCCGAGCCGAATGGTCTGAGTGTCCGCTTTTTCATTTCTTGATCCTCCTAGAATAATTTCTGCCACCGTTGCGGGGCATTAAGCCAGATTTACCCCCCCCCCCCCCGCCATGTCAAGCCCTAAATATGGAAAATCATGACCTCGCTCTGGGCTAACAGCCGTTCCCATCCTTCTTCGAAACAAAATGACTCTATTTCGTGACAATTGGCGCCACGGGTAGAATCAGTAGAATCAGGCATGGCCAACTTTGCCGATTTTCCCCGCGTTACGCCCATGCTCTGGTTCGACCGGAACGCGGAGCAAGCCGTGGCGTTCTACGTGAGCGTGTTCAGGAACTCGCGTGTGCTGTCGGTGCCGTACGCGGCGACGGACGTGCCGGGCGCCGTAAAGGGCGGAGTGCTGACCGTCGCGTTCGAACTGGATGGCCAGCGCTTCACCGCACTGAACGGCGGCCCGCCGCCGCGCTGGTCATCGCCACCTCCGCAGCCTGCGCCTGCTACGGCCCGGCCCGCCGCGCCGCGCGCCTCGACCCAGCCCAGGTGCTCCGCGCAGGCTAGCCTCAAGGCCGCCAGTCCAACTCGAGTTGCTCCGATAAATCCGCCAGCCGTGCATCCGCCGTCCACAATCGCCAGCCCGCGGCAGCAGCCGCGGCCAGCAGGTGCAAGTCAATCCATCCCGCCCCGCACCCGCAGAGCTTGTGCTGTTGAACCCACGCGACAACCCGGTCGTGTTCGAGGTGCTCGGCCCACGAAATCAGTTTGTAATCGCTGAGCATCCGGGCACGCCCTCCACCGTCGCCCGCAAGCAACTCGCCATAAACCAACTCATGACCGCCCGCTGCCCCCTGGCGCAGCAAGCTCGCGATCGTCTCCTCCTCGGCTTTGCGCATCAGCCAGCGCAGCCAGATGGACGTGTCGATCAGGATCACCGGGCCGCTCGGCGCGCACGTGGTGCTTCCCGGCGCCGGGGAACATTTTGTGCATTGGGTTCGCTTCCCGCGTATTGCAGCATACGCTCGAAGGCGGCACGGCGCACCAGCGCCAGCAAGCCCTCGTGAATGGTTGCGGTATCGGTGCGAGCGCCGCAACTTGCGCGCGCCTCGGCCAGCAGCTTTGCGTCAATATTCAAAGTCTTTTTCATCCATACGATTATAGATCGCCATACAGATGAGGAGCGGCCGCATCCCGGTTTGGCCTTTCGTCGCGTATCCTTTTCCAATGCTCGCTCTGACCACCGGACAGGCCGCCGCGCGTATCGCCCTGGCGCTCGCCATTGGCTTGCTCGTCGGCTTCGAACGCGAATGGTCAAACAAAGAAGCCGGTATCCGCACCTGCGCGCTGGTGGCGCTGGCCGGCATGCTCACCGCGCTGGTGGGCATGCCGCTGGTGCTCACCGGCCTGGCGGGCGTGCTGCTGCTCATCGTCTTTATTAATATCCGTTCCCTGCGGGTGCTGCAATCGGTCGAGATTACGACCTCGGCGATGCTGCTGGTCCTCTACATTCTCGGCGTTCTGGTCGGAAATGGCCTCTATTTCGCCCCCGTCGCCGCCGCCATTGTCGCCACCCTGCTGCTGAGCTGGAAAGTTGAGCTCCACCGCTTCGCCGGCGAGCTCGCACCGCGCGAAATTCACAGCGCCATCTGGCTCGGACTCCTGGCCTTTGTCGTCTATCCGCTGCTGCCCGATCGCACCATCGACCGCTGGCACACGATCAACCCGCACACCATCTGGGTCGCGGTCATCGTGGTCGCCGCGGTGGGTTTCGTCAACTATATTTTTTTGCGCTTGTACAGCGCCAAAGGAATGTACTACAGCGCGTTGCTGGGCGGGCTGGTGAGCAGCACCGCGGCCCTGCTCGAGCTGGGTGCGGCGATGCGCCTGATGGGGTCGGGCGAGGACGGCGCCGGCATCGCGCAGATGAGCGTCACCGTGACCCTGCTCGCCACCCTCGCCATGTTCGCCCGCAACCTCATTCTGCTCGCCATCTTCGCCCCCGTGGCGCTGCCCTGGGCGGTGCCGGCGTTGCTGGCAATGGCCGTCCTGGCCGCCGTGCTGATCTGGCGCCAGCCCCAGGCGCCGCAGCTCAGCGGCCAGCAAATGATGAAACTGGAATCCCCGATTTCCTTCCGCCGCGTCGCCGAGTTT
>JBOGKK010000216.1:0-6865 GCA_050745425.1 Terriglobales bacterium | reverse complement strand
GCGAATTGCTATGAACCGGGCAGTGAGTCCCGCAACCACAAATAGAGGAACAAAGTACCTACGGAGGCCAGACATGGAGAGCGCAACATTTACCGTATTGCGGAAGGAATTTCCGGATTTTGATGCTGCCGTGAACCACTACCACGCGCGCTTGTACCGCATCGCACTGCGACAATTAGGCAACCCCGATGACGCCCAAGACGCCTTGCAGGAAGCGCTGCTATCGGCTTACCGCCATCGCGCCCAGTTCGAAGGGCGTTCGGAGTTGGTCACCTGGCTGACGCGCATTGTAATCAACGCCGCCCGCGGCCAGCAGCGCCGCCGCCGCGCCCGTCCCGCTTCCTCGCTCGAAGAGGCTACCGGCGCCGGCCGCCAGTTCGCCGATCATTTGCCCAGCCCCGAAGCCCGCTGCCTCGCGCGCGAACGCCACGAGCGCCTGCGCCGCCTGCTTTCGCGCCTGTCCACGCCGCTGCGCCAGGCCGTCGAGTTGTGCGAGCTGCGCGGCCTCACCTGCGCCCAGGCCGCCGCCCGCCTCGGCTGCAAGCCGGCGACGCTCAAGTGCCGCCTGTTCCGCGCGCGGCAAAGACTTACGCAACTGGCCATGGCCAGCTGATACGCGGGCGCTCATCCGCTTCGCTCCAGACCAATCCCAGCGCGCGCCCTGCGTAGCCTTGGCGAAGCAGGGCCCCCGCAGTTTTCTCCCCACCCCGCGCCTGCATTGTTTCCCGGGCGGACCGCCGTCCCGGATTTCGCAGCCCTTCGCACCGGTTTTGCCCGCGGTGCAAAGCCGCGCGCCCCAGTTATTCTGTATAAGTGACCGCCACCTCGCGCCCCCGCCTCCTCTCCGCCACGGTGGCGATTTACCTGTTCTGGGGCTCGGCCTACCTCGCCATGCGCGTCGGTCTGCGCACCCTGCCGCCGCTGCTGCTGGCCGGCACCCGCCTGCTCCTCGCCGGTCTGCTCATGGGCGCTTACGCGTGGCTGCGCGGCGCGCGCATTCAGGGCCCCCGCGAGTGGCGGGCGGTGGCCATTGCTGGCGTGCTTCTGTTTCTCGGCGGCCACGGCTTTCTCTATTGGGGGCAGGTGCGAGTCACCGCGGGTGTTGCCGCCGTCCTGTTTGCCACCATCCCGCTCTGGATGATCCTGATCGAAGGCTTTTCCTCGACCGGCATCCGCTTGGGCTGGCGCGCCGTGAGCGGCCTGGCGCTCGGTTCCTGCGGCGTACTGCTGCTGGTTGGCCCCGCCGCGCTGCTCGGCGCCGGCCGCGTCAATCTCGCCGGCGCGGGCGCCGTTCTGGCCGGCAGCCTGTTCTGGGCGGTGGGCTCAATCTTTTGCAGCAAGGCCGCACTGCCGCGCTCGGCCGCTCTCGCCGGCAGCCTCGAGATGCTGATCGGCGGCGCGCTGCTGGTTGCCACCGCGCCCCTGCTCGGTGAAACCCGCGGCTTCCATTGGGCCCAGGTCTCAACCGCCTCCTGGCTCGCCATGGGCTACCTCATCCTGTTCGCCTCCATGATCGGCTTTTCCTGCTATCTCTGGCTGCTCAAAAAGGCCTCGCCCGCCCGCGTGTCCACCTATGCCTACGTCACCCCGCTGGTAGCTGTCGTCCTCGGCTGGGCGCTGTTACATGAAGCCATCACCTTCCGCACCATTGGCGCCATCGCCCTCCTGTTGTCGGCGGTTGTGCTCATCGTCCGTCAGCAGAGCAAGAATCCTGGCCCCCTCCTTGCCGCCGAAATGGAATCCCAGGGCGCAGTGACGCCATGAAATATGAATAATGAATGCATGAAATCCACCAGCGTCGTTGGCGAGCGCGGCCAGGTCACCATCCCCAAAAAGCTGCGCGACAGCCTCGGCCTCTCCACGGGAATGCGGCTCGAATTCAAAGAGAGAAACGGAGCCCTGATCGCACGACGACAGGACGACGGCTATGCCGCGCGCCTCCAAAGCCTCGTCGGCATCCTACCGACTTTCGGCGTCGATGCCTATCTGCGCGAAACCCGCGGCCGCGACGGCGCCCACTGGTTCACACCGGTGCGACCGAAGCGCGCCCGCGCGGGTAGCAGCCGGTGACCACGGCGGTCGATGCTTCCGTCCTGCGGCGGCAGCTTGGAGGAGCCCCGAGCGCCAGCGGGCGGACCCGGCCGGGAATCGAAGCCTGCACTCCGAGCGACCAACGGGAGCGGCCAGAGCAAAGATTGGCGAGCCACCTCGATGTTCTCCGTGCCGACCCGCGCTTTACTGATTCCTCCGTGCGTGCCCTGCGTGCGGCCCGCTCCCAGGGCCGTCTGCTCGCTTGTGCGGTGGTGTGGGCCGAGGTGGCGGCACATCTTCCCGGCTCCGGCCTGCAGGTTGCGATGGATACGCTCGGCGTCGGCTTCGACCCACTCGGCCCTCAGGATGCCGAGCAAGCCGGTGCCATCTGGCGCGCCTATCGTGCTCGCGGCGACCGCCGCGCAGGAGCCCGCGCCAATAAATGACTACCGAATGGTTTCGCCTCCGCGCCCTCACTGCCCTGCGCCAGCGCAGCCGCCATCGTCTCTATCGCTTCCGCTTTCGCTCCGCGCCTGCCGGCACGTTGCGCGTCACCCTCCGCCCGCGCTGGGCGCCGGCGGCCGCTGGCGCGACCATCACCCTCCGTCCCGCGACCAGCGATCGCCGCATCTTCGAGCAGGTCTTCCTCGATGATGAATACGACCTCCGCGCTCTCGCCCGCTGGCCCGAACTCGACGCCGCCGGTAACGCCGAGCCCGCGCCCCTGATCCTCGACCTGGGCGCTAACATCGGCCTCGCTTCTCTCGCTCTGCACTGGCAATTCCCCCGCGCCCGCATTCTCGCCCTCGAACCCGAACCTGGCAACTTCGCCCAACTCTGCCACAATGTTGCCGGCATCGCCGCCATCACCCCGCTCCACGCCGCCGTTGCCCCTCGTGACGGATGGGTGCGCATTCTGAACCCCACCGGCCCCAGCGCCGGCTTCCGCACCGAGCCCGCCGCCGCGGAAACCCCCGCCGCCATCCCCGCCCGCAGCATCGACTCGCTTCTCGCTGACGCTCCCGCACTCGTCATCAAGATGGATATCGAAGGCGCCGAGCGTGACCTGTTCGCCGACGGCGCGACCCGCTGGCTCGCCCGCACCCGCCTGCTCATCGTCGAACCCCACGACTGGGCCTTCCCCGGCCAGGCCCTCTCGCAGCCCCTCCTCGTCGCTCTCGCCGCCCGCGCTGGCGACGTCCTCGTCCGCGGCGAACACCTCCTCTGCTTTGAATGCCGCGGCAACCGCGGCCTCGAAACGCGGGGGCCGCGCCCGGCCAGTCAATGATTGGGCTTGCATTCTCATTCCTGCCGTTGTCTAATGCGGGTGAATCTGGAGATCTGCCGCATCAACATGTTGAAATGAGGCGATTGGTCATGTCCAAAACCCACGGCGTTTTGCTGGTTTCTTCTCTGGCGTTGGCTCTCACGCTGACCTTCTGCTCGCACAACAATACCCCGGCCATCGTTGCCAGCGCCCCTTCGACGGGTCAAAACGTCCAGCGCCTCACCTCCGCCCTCAAATGGCGCAGCGTCGGCCCCTACGATGGCGGCCGCGTCACCACCGTCGCCGGCATCGCCTCCCAGCCCGCCGTGTTTTTCCTCGGCGCGGCCGGCGGCGGCGTCTGGAAAACCATCGATGCCGGTCATCGCTGGAACTTCATCTCCCAATCCTTCAAGAACAACAACATCGGCGCCATGGCCGTTGCGCCCTCCAATCCCAACATCATCTACGTCGGCACCGGCGATTCCGCCCCCCGCAACACCGTGCTCACCGGCGAAGGCATGTACAAATCCACCGATGGCGGCAAAACCTGGAGCTTCATCGGGCTCCCCCAGACCCACATCATCGGCTGGATCGTCATCAGCCCCACCAATCCCAACCTCGTCTACGTCGCCGCGCTCGGTCATCTGTTCGGCCCCAATCCAGATCGTGGCGTTTTCAAAACCACCGATGGCGGCAAGACCTGGAAAAAGGTCCTCTTCGTCAACGACCACACCGGCGCCATCACCCTCGCCATGGACCCGGCCAACCCCCAGATCGTCTATGCCGGTATGTGGCAGATGACCCGCCGCCATTGGACCTTCTCCAGCGGTGGCCCCGGCAGCGGCCTCTACAAAACCACCAACGGCGGCGCCTCCTGGACGAATATCTCCCACCGCCCCGGCCTGCCCACCGGTATCTTTGGCAAAGTCGGCGTTGCCGTCGCCCCCAGCAATCCCAGCGTCGTCTATGCCCTCATCCAGGCCGATTACGACGGCCAGGCCGGCGGCCTGTTCCGCTCCAATAATGCCGGCCAGACCTGGAAAATGGTCAACAACAGCATGGACATCACCCAGCGCGCCTTCTACTACGGCCGCGTCTATGTCGATCCCAAGGATGCCAACACCATCTACCTGCCCAACGTCGGCGCCTGGGTCTCGCACGACGGCGGCAAGACCATCCAGTCCTTCCGTGTCAATGGCGGCGATAACCACACCTTCTGGATCAACCCCGTGAACCCCAACATCATGATCGAGGGCAACGACGGCGGCGCCACCGTCACAGAAGATGGTGGCAAGGTCTGGAGCAGCGAAAACACCCAGCCCACCGGCCAGTTCTATCACGCCGATCTCGACAATCAGTTCCCCTTCCACATCTACGGCGCCCAGCAGGACAGCGGCTCCTGGAATGGCTCCAGCGCCTCCCCCGCCGCCGTCTGGGCCAGCGTTCGCGGCGGCGAAATGAGTTGGGTCGTACCCACCCCCGGCAAACCCTGGATCACCTACGGCAGCGGCTACTACGGCCAGGAATGGCAGGACAACCGCCGCACCCACCTCATCACCAACGTCAGCCCCTGGCCCGCCTACAAGTTCGGCCTCATGGGCTCGAAAATCAAATACCGCTTCGGCTGGAACCATCACGCCGCGACCTTCATCCCCGGCACCAACACCCTCCTCCTCGGCGCCAACGTCCTGCTCGAAACCAAAGACGGCGGCACCAACTGGAAAGCCATCAGCCCCGATCTCACCCGCAATGACAAGACCAGGCTCGGCCGCCCCGGCGGCCCCATCAGCGCCGATGTGACCGGTGAGGAAATGTTCGACACCATCTCCTCGATCGGCGTTTCGCCTCTCGATCACAGCGTGATCTGGGTCGGCTCCGATGATGGCCTGGTGCATCTCACCACCAACGGCGGCGGAAACTGGAGCGAAGTGCGCCCGCCCGCGCTGCCCACTTGGTCGACCATCACCTGCGTCGAGCCTTCGCCCACCACCAAGGGCACCGCCTATCTGTCCGCCAGCCGCTACGATTGGGATGATTTCCATCCCTACGTCTACAAGACCACCGATTACGGTAAGACCTGGACCCCGATCACCACCGGCCTCCCGGACGGCGAATACGTCGAGAGCGTGCGCCAGGACCCCAGCGATCCCTGGCTGCTGATTGCCGGCACCAGCGCCTCCGCCTATGTCAGTCTCAACAATGGCCAGCAGTGGCGCCCGCTCACCCTCAACCTTCCCGCCGTGCGCGTCAACGATGTCGAGTTCCAGCCGCAGCAGCACGCCGTCGTGCTCGCCACCTTCGGCCGCGCCTTCTGGGTGCTCGACAATCTGCAATTCCTCGAGCAGATTGCCACCGCCAAAGCCCCACGCGGGAGCCGCGCCGGGGCTCTTGGGGCCCCCGGCGCGGCCGAGCGTCAAGCGGGTCGCCTGGCGCAGCCAGGCGGGGTCCCGCGCCCGTCGATCGATGCCGCCTTTCTGTTCAAGCCCCAGCAAACCTGGCTCTACACCGCTGGCGGAGGCGGATTCGGCGGCGGCGGCGCCGCCGGCGCCCGCAAGCCCTACGGCTTGACGGTGTTTTTCAACCTCCCGTCCAACTACACCAGCGCCAAGCCCGTGAAGCTGAGCTTTTCCGATGCCAGCGGTAAGCTGATCCGCACCTATACCTTCCCGCTCACCACCACCTCCCGCTCCTTCTTCACCGGCAAAGAGGTGAAAAAGACGGTGAACCTGAAGCCCGGCATGAACCGCTACCAATGGAATCTGCGCTATCCCAAGGCCACCGACGTCACCGGCATCTTCAATTCCGGTTTTGCCGCCGGCGTTCCCAACGGCCCGCAGGTCGTCCCCGGCGCCTACGAGGTGACGTTAACCTACGGCACGACAACCCAAAAACAGCCCTTCGCCGTCACGCTCGACCCCAACCTCCACACCACCCAGGCGCAGCTCCAGCAGCGCTTCGCTTTGTTGATGCAGATCCACGACGCCCTCAACCAGCTCGACACCAACCTGAACAAGGCGATTGCCGCCCGCACCGCGCTGCAAAAGGCCGGCAATCACTCCGCCGCGCTCGCTGCGCTGAACACGGACATCGATAATCTGGTCGACCTCCGCATCCAATCCGGCGAAGGCGCCCTCGTCTATCCCGGCCGCCTGCGCGGCTGGCTCACCTCCATCGCCGGCCAGATCAGCACCGCCTTCGTCCCCCCCACCCCGGCCATGGTCACCGTCGCCAACCAATACATCGCCCAGGCCCACACCGGCGTCTCCCGCCTGCAAGCCGGCGTAAACGCTGCGCAACAGGCCCTGCGCAACTGAGCCGCCCCGGCGGCTACAGCATGAGTTGTTTGCGGCATGGGCCGATCGGTTGCACCGAATGCGGCTGGGACCGGCCCCTGCTCACCTCGCCCAAACGGCCGCGCCGCCCAGCGGCCGCGCGCTGGCGCACCACTTCGACTCCCACGACGCCTTTGCCGCCCGCAGTGGTGACGTAATTGTCCGCGGCGGACACCTCCCCCGCTTTTCGCCAGGTTGGAGTGCTCGGCGCCCCCGCTCCAAATCATTGCTTGGC
>JBOGKK010000215.1:0-9386 GCA_050745425.1 Terriglobales bacterium | reverse complement strand
CCCCGTTCAGCCCAGCGGCGTCGAATCCGTTTGATTTCTACCGCCGCGATCGATCGCTAGATCCCGACCAGCGCGCCACCGTCGGCAGACTCCGATACGCCAGCGACGGCGCCTTTCGGGTTCTGGGCGCCAAGTTGGCGGATGGTCGCTTTTTCGATCGGGATGACCAGCGTAGCGTCGATCGCGCCTCAGCCAGTGTCCTCCGTACCGGCACGCCAGGATCAGCACCGCCATCGCCGGTAATCGTCAACGAGTCGCTGGCACAACTTTACTGGCCTCGCCAAAGCGCGACTGGTCGTATCTTTTTTGCGAACGGGCCCTGTTTCAAATGCAAAGTCGTGGGCGTGGTGTCAGATTTCCGCGAGGAAGCAGCACGATTGTCCCCGCTTCCTACCGTCTATTACCCGGTCGCGGTCGGCCTTCCATTCCTGGTTCGCCTCGATCCTGGCGCGGCGATATCTCAGTTTTCCGCAGCGGCAACGCGGCGGCTAACCCAGATCAGTCCATCGATTTCTGCCCCTCGTGTCGAAACTTTGGCGGCCGCTGTGGCCGGCGCCTCGCGCAGCCGCAGGTTGGCGCTGTGGTTGCTTTGCGCCTTTGCGGCCGTGGCCCTCATCGTTGCGGTGCTCGGCGTTTTCGCCGCCGCAGATGAGTCATTTGGAGACCAGAAACGCGCAATGGCGGTGCGGATCGCTCTCGGGGCGTCGCCCCGGCAAGTTTATGGCTTGGCCTTGGAGCGCGCTGCGCGCATGGCGGTGGTGGCGATTCCCGCAGGCATTGTGGCATCATTCCTGCTCATGCACGGGATGGGGCATTTGCTTTTTTCTCCCAAGACTGCTGCTGTCTCAGTGGGTTGGCCGACCACTTTGCTCGCCGCCGCCATCGTCGCCGCCGCCGATGCTGTCCCATGCGTCCTGGCCGCGCGGCGCGCTGTTCACGCCGACGCTGCTGCCATCCTGCGGTCGGACTGCTGGTAACAAACTTGCCACTGCAGCCGGATCAGGCCCGCGCATTTCGGAGGTGCGACTTAGGGCCAATGAGGGCAATTGGGAGCAGCTGGCCGCTGCTGTGGTTCTGCTGCGCGCGCGGGATGCGGTTCGCGCTGCCCCCGCCATCGCCTTGCGGGCCTGACGGCCAGCGCCCTCAAGCAAAAAAGTGATCCATCGTGCGCCAGTAGCGGCGCACGATGGTTTCGGTGCGGCCGTGACCGCCCTGGTCGAACAGGCGCAGGCGGGCGCCGGTGGCGCGGGCGAAGTGCTCGACGCCGCGCCAGGGGATATAGGGGTCATCTTTGGCGTGGAACATCAGGATTTTACGGCCGTCGAACTCACCCAGATGCGCCATGGGGTTATAGAAGCGTCCGCTGCGCAGCTTGTTCCAGTTGCGGGCACTCAGGCGGTAGCCGTTCCCGAACGCCTCGCGGATGTACGCGGTATAGCTCGGGTTCGAAGTCTCCTTCGACGGCTCCTGGTCGAGAATGCTCCAGTCCACGACGGGACAATTGGCCACGATTTTTTCAATGCGCGGGTCGAGGGAGGCCAGTAGCGCCGCGGTGCCGCCAAAGCTGCCGCCGATGACATAGACGTGCCGCGGCCGCAACGCGAAGCGCCGGCCGAAGGTGACCTCACGAAGGCCGCGCGGCAGTTCGTCGAGAATGTCGCGCAAATCCTGTTCGGGCGATTGCGCGAGAAACTGTCCGTCGCTTTCCCAGGCGCCGCGCCAGCGGGGATAGATGACCCAGTAGCCGCGCGCGGCCAGCCAGCTCATGAGCGGCTGTTTTCGCGGCATCCCCGGCATGCCGTCAAACAGCACGATCACCCGCCCACTGCGCCGGTTCTCCGGCACGGCAAACTCGGCTACAATCTCGCGCGCAAACCGCGTCCGGCAAATCATCGCTGCTCCCGTTCGACGGCGAGCTCGATCCGCCGGTCCGGTGTCAGCCACCACAGCGCTACTCCGGTATAGAACACGTAGCCGAGCCATGCCTGCCAGAAACTCAATCCGATTCCCAGCCCACGCAACCCGACCGAGCCCATTTCCTTGACTCTCCCTCCCAGCGCCTGCGCCAGCCGCGACTGCTTCTCCTGCGCTGCAACCGCCACGTGCCGCATCAGCCACCAAGCCAGTGCCGGCAGGAACAGCGAAGCGCCATAGATGGCGGCGGGTACCGGTGCGCCCGCATGCGCGCCCACCCACGCCGTCGTGAACGGCACCAGAGAGAGCCAGAACATCAGATGCAGGTTCGCCCACAGCACCCCTCCATCCACGCGCTCGACGAGTTGATAGAAATGGTGGTGGTTGTTCCAGTAAATACCCAGGTAAACGAAACTCAACGCATAGATCAGGATGCCCGGCGCCACCGGTTCCAGCGCCGCCCCGTTGGCTCCCTCTGGCGCCCGCAGCCCCAGCACCATGATGGTAATGATGACGGCGATAAACCCATCACTGAACGCCGTCAGCCGGGTAGCTTCCATCCCTAACCCCTGTCCTATTGCAGTTGTTCCGTTAAGTGCGCCAGCGTGCGTGCCAGCGCCTGGTTCGCCTGCCGCTCCTGCTCGATCTTGCGGATCGAGTGAATCACCGTCGAGTGGTGCTTGCCCCCGTAGTAGCGCGCAATCTCCGGCAGCGAAATGCCCAGCAACTTCCGCGTCAGATACATGGCGATCTGCCGTGGCACGACGATCTGCTGGCTGTTGTTGCGCGCTTTCAGATCGAGCACGCGCAGGTTGAACGATTCCGCCACCGCTTTGGCGATGATCTCGATGTCGAGCTTCCGTTGCTGCTGATCGAGCACATTCTTCAGCGCTTCCTGCGCCGTCGGGATGGTCACCGGCAGGCCGTTGAGCGTGCAGTAGGCCAGCAGCCGCACCATGGCCCCTTCCAGCTCGCGCACATTGCTCTTGATCTTCGAAGCAATGAAGCCGGCCACCTCCGGCCCCAGCTCCAGCGCGCCCGGATGCTTGCGCCGCTCCATTTGCGCCTTCTCCATCAGAATCGCCGTGCGCGTTTCCAGATCCGGCGGCTGCACATCCGCCATCAGGCCCCACTCGAAGCGCGAGCGTAGCCGCTCTTCCAGTTGTGACAGCTCGCGCGGCGGCCGGTCGCTCGACACCACGACCTGCTTGCCCGCGCCATGCAGGGCATTGAAGGTGTGGAAAAACTCTTCCTGGGTGCGCTCTTTGTTGGCGATGAACTGAATGTCGTCAATCAGCAGCACGTCCACCGATCGGTAGCGGTCGCGGAATCCCGCCATGCTCTCGCGCCGCAGCGACGTCACCATCTCATTGGTAAAGTCCTCGGCCGTAACGTACTCAATCCGGTAGTTCCGCCCCAGTGCCTTGCTGCGGTGCCCGATGGCATGCATCAGGTGCGTCTTGCCCATGCCCACCCCGCCGTACAAAAACAGCGGATTGTAGGCCTGTCCCGGCCGCTCGGCGCATGCCTGCGCCGCCGCGTGGGCAAACTGGTTCGAGCCTCCCACCACAAAGGTCTCGAACGTGTATTCCGGCTTCAGCGTCCCGGTGTCGAATTCGAGCTTGCGCTGCTCGGGCCGCTCCGCCGTCCGTTGCAACCCTTCCGGCACGCTCGCCGCCGCCGCCGTAATCACCACCTCGACCCGCTGCACCGTGCCGTCCAGGTGCAGCCGCTGAATGGCCTGTTCGATCTGCGGGCGGAACTTCTCGCCCACCTGCTGCAGCTCGCTGTTCGGCACCGAAATCACCAGCGTGCCGCCGTCCAGACCTTCCTGCCGCGTTGGCCGTAGCCACGTGTTGTACCGGTACGGATTGACGCTTTTGCGGATCTCGCCCAGGATGCTGTCCCAAGTGGTTTGTGTTTTGGCCGAGGATTGCGCCATGCGTTCCGAACTCGCCGACTACTGATCTGCTGCCAACAGGGCAGCGGTGGATAGCATCTCACGAACTCACCCCATTCGAACCTCCAGAATGGAAAAAAATCGTTCCCGTTCCCCGCCCTTGCTGCCATCGCCCGGCTCGCCTATAATACCTAGAGTCCAGTGTGCACCTCGTCCTGCCGTTTATTGGCGTGGCAGGAGTGGCGGGTGCGCCCTATGCATGCAGTGGATCATTTGGTCGAAGCGTGCGGATGAAATCGCACTGGCAGTGAGATTATGCCCAAGAGAACTTTTCAACCCAATCGGCGGCATCGTAGCAAAACCCACGGCTTCCGCACCCGCATGGCTACCAAGAACGGCCGCGCTGTGCTCTCCCGCCGCCGGGCGAAAGGGCGTAAACGCGTTGCCGTCAGCGCCGGCTACCGCGACTAACGCCCAGACGTGGCCGAAAGACCGCCGCCTTTTGCGCCGCGCGGATTTTCGCACCACCTACGAGCAGGGCATGCGCCGCTCTTCCCGCCATTTCACTATCTTTGGCATCACGCGGCCACAGGCCGTGCCTGGCCAGCGCTTTGGCATCACCGCTTCGAAAAAACTGGGCCCCGCGGTTGTGCGCAATCGCATCCGCCGCCGCACCCGCGAGCTCTTGCGCCGCCTGCCCCCCAGCGCCGCCTGTGCCGCTGACTTTGTCATCAACCCGCGCCCCTCGGTCGCCGAGGCCAATCTTGATGAGCTCGCACACGAGCTCGGCGAACAGTTGCAGCGGCTATGCCGCAGCCTGGCGGCAAACCCATGAGCAACTGGCCCAGAGCAATGATGCGGTTTTGCTTGCGCGGCTACCAGCGCGTGATTTCGCCCGCGCTGCCGCCCTCCTGCCGCTTTTATCCCTCTTGCAGCGAATACGCGCTGCAGGCGGTCGAGCGCTTTGGTGTACTGCGCGGCTCCGGCATGGCCGTCTGGCGCCTCCTGCGCTGTCATCCCTTTCACGCTGGCGGTTTCGATCCGGTCCCGCCGCGGCATAAACACGCGTAGTCCCCAACCATGCCTATTCAGAACAACAACGACGATCCCGGTTTTGAACGCCGCCTCATTCTCGCCTTTGCGTTGATGGTGCTGCTGTTCCTGGTGGTGCTGCCGTTCCTCAACAAAAAATCGAAGATGCCGACCCTCCAGCAGGCCGAGAAGATCCGCCAGTCGGTTACCAAGGCGCCGCCCTCCGCGTCATCTCAGCCGTCCCCTTCCGCAACCCCTCCCTCCGTCAGCGTCGCCCCTGCCATCCCTGCGCCCGTCCCCGCGGCCCCCAACGCTGCTCCGTCCAAACTCGCCGCAGCGCCCCGCACGCCTGCGGTCGCCGCCCACGGCGAACAGGCCATCACCGTCGCCACCCCCGTCTACAAGGTGGTGTTCAGCAACCGCGGCGCCGACATCCACTCTTGGATCCTCACCCAGTACAAGGATGACGCCGGCAAGCCGCTTGATGTTGTCGGCGCGCGTTTCTCCAAAGAGTTCGGCTATCCCATGGCCTTCTGGAGCAAGGATGTCACCCTGCGCCAGCAGCTTGCCAACGCGCTGTTTCAGTTCCATCAGCGCACCGCCGCCAATGGCGATCAGATTCTGAGCTTCACTTGGTCCGACGGTTCGCTGTTGGCCCAAAAGACCTTCACCTTCGGCGATGCCTACCAGGTGAATGTGGAAGCCAGTCTCACCCGCGACGGCCAGCCCGTCGGCGCCTCCCTCGCCTGGCAGGGAGCATTTGGTGATCGCCCCGCGCCCGGCGACTATGCCACCGAAAAGCTCTTTCATCAGTCCGGCAGCAGCGTCAGCACCATCAAAGGCAAAGACGTCAACACCGGCACCACCGAACAAGGCGTCTATCAGTTCGTGGGCGTCGAAGACCATTACTTTGCCATGGCCTTCCTGCCCAATCACGAGCCCTCGCTCACGGTCACGCGCCTCAAGAACCAATACCAGCCGCGCCTCATCGACGCCAGCGGCAACATCACCACCAACAAGCCAGTCGATACCGTAGGCTTGGCCATCGCCACCGGCGGACCCATTTCCACCCGCGTTTTCGTAGGTCCGAAAAAACTTTCGCTGCTGGCCGCGGTCGATCCCGCCCTGCGCGGTCTGGTCGATTTCGGCTGGTTCAGCTTCGTCGCCGAGCCTCTGTTTTTGTGGATGAACTGGACCTTCGTCCATTGGTTCCCCAACTACGGCTGGGACATCCTCTTCCTCACCTTCATCATCACCATGGCCACCTTCCCGTTGAAGATGAAGGCGCAGAAGTCGCAGGCCAAGATGATGGCCCTGCAGCCCAAGATCAACTCGCTCAACGCCAAGGCCAAGCGCTATCCCATGCGCGATCCCCGCAAGCAGGAGGTGCAGCAGGAGATCATGAAGGTCTACAGCGAGCATGGCGTCAACCCCCTCGGCGGGTGTTTGCCCATGCTCATCCAGCTCCCGCTGATTTACGCCTTCTGGGAAATGCTGGAGACCGCCTTCGAGCTGCGCCACGCCCCCTGGATCGGCTACATCCACGATCTGTCGGCAATCGATCCATATTACATTTTGCCGATTTTGCTGGTCATCTCGCAGTTCTTCATGACCGCTCTCATGCCCATGACCCCCGGCCAGGATCCCCGCCAGGCCAAGCTCATGAAGTGGGCCATGCCGATTTTCATCGGTTGGTTTTTCTTTTATCTCCCGAGCGGCGTCAACCTCTACTATCTCGGCTACAACGTGATCAGCACTGGCCAGCAATGGGTCGCCAACAAAACCTATAACGATAAGGCCATCGCCGATGTCGCCGCCCGCGACAAAGCCAAAGAGCGCGACAAGCTCGCCAGCGGCGGCGCCGAGCCCTCCTCAGGAAAAAAGAAAGCCCTTACCGGCAAAGTCGTCAGCCCCAAGCGCTAGTGCTGAGAAAGTACGGAGAACATGCCTCATGGACGCTGAAAAACAAGCACGGTTGCGTGAGTTCCTCGATGCAGTGGTGCGCGATGGCCACTTCCGTCTGCAGTTCCAATTTCTGACCCCGCCGCCGGCGCCCGGCGACGAAGGCCCCGAGTTGGTCGTCGATTTCTCCGGTCAGGACGCCAACCTGCTCCTCGCCGACGATGGCGAGCTGCTGCGCTCCATCGAGTACCTCGCGTTTGAGACCATCCGCGTCCTGCCCGAGGAGCACCATCGCATCCTGTTTGACTGCCAGGGCCGCCGCCAGTTGCGCGTCGAAGAGCTGCGCTCGCTCGCCCACCTGGCTGCCGAGCGCGTCCGCAAAAACGGCCTGCCCTACGAGTTCGCCCCCATGAACTCCCGCGACCGCCGCACCATCCACCTTGCCCTGCGCGACGAGCCCGGCCTCGCCAGCGAAAGCGAGGGCCTCGGCCGCGACCGCCACATCGTCGTCCGCCTCCCCGGCTCCAAACCCGCCGCCGCAGCCCCCGGCCGCAAAGACTACCCCCGCCTCTAGCCCCGCCTTGGGGCAAGATCGCATGGCCAGAACCGCGTAATTCGGAACGGCGGTTCCCCGCCGGGGGGGGGAACTCTACGGAAGGGGCGAGACGCAAGCTGCGCAAGGCGAAGGAAGCGAGTGCGAGCGAGCGTACACAGATGTACGTGAGCGAACGCGAACGGCGACAACGCAGCGCAGCGCCGCGGATCGCCCCGCCCCGCTCCTCTACAGCGGTACGCGCGCCAGCGGCACTATGAACTGAATGCCGTCGAACTGTTTGCCCTGCAGGCGTTCATCCGCGGTCACAAACAGATCGACGCCGGCCGCCCCCGCGCACGCCAGTTGAATCGCATCCGGCGGCCGCACCGCGCGCCGCTGCCGGATGCGTGCAAAACGCCTCGCGTGGCCCGCCTCAAACGGCAGCACGGTCGCCGTCCGCTGGATCGTCTGCTGGTAGCGCTCGCTCAGCGCTTCGGCGCCCTGCTCCAGTGGTTTGACTGATACTTCCGCCAGCGTGAGTGCCGAGGTGAGCAGTTGATCCCCGCGCCGCAGCATCGCTCGCCGCAAATCGCGCGCCCTCGCCGCCTGCTCTCCTTCGCCCTCCAGCAAATAGATGAAGATGTTCGTATCCCAGAAAATCCGGCTCATTCCCAGCCCCCGCGCATCCGTTCCACGTAGCGGTCGGCACGTTCCGCGCGCCAAATCTCGCGCCCCGTCCCCCATAGTTCCAGCAACGGATCCAGCATCGCCGGCTTCCGCTGCGCCCATTCCGCGTACCAAGGCAGCAGGTCCTGCCATTCCGCCGCCAAATGTTCCGAGCTGGGCACCATCTTGCCCTTGCGCCGCAGATCATACGGATCACCTTCCCGGAACAAACGCCGCCGCCCCGGCGCTGTCTCCACCAGCATCCGGTAGCTGCCAGGTTGCGGCCTCTTGTTGGCCACGTCGTGCTGTCGAATGTGCTGCAGTACGCCCGGCCGCTTGAACCCCAACTGCTGGGCGCGCTCCCAGACCTCCTGCACCGAAAAATCCGCCTGCGGCCGCTCCCGCTGCAGGGTTGCGGCTGCTACCCAGGCTGCGTCCGCAACTTTTGTTTCAACCTCATAATCATCAACCATTGGTTTCAACCTCAAAACCAATGTTATAACACTAAAAACCACACTGTCAACCTATTTCGACCGCACGCGCGGTCCGGCGCCAACAAATGTCCCTGTTTGCCCTTAGCTGAGCTTGCCCGCGGCTGTACGGGCGAAGTACGTGATGATCACGTCCGCCCCCGCCCGCCGGATGGCAGTAAGCGTCTCCCACATCGCACGCTCCTGCTCGATCCAGCCCGCGCGGGCGGCAGCGACGATTTGCGCGTACTCACCGGAGACCTGGTAGGCGGCGAGCGGCACGTCGAAGCGCGCGCGCGCGGCGTGCAAAATGTCCAGATAAGGCAACGCCGGCTTGACCATCAGAATGTCGGCGCCTTCGGCCAGGTCCAGCTCCATCTCCCGCAGCGCCTCGCGCCCGTTGGCCGCATCCATCTGGTAACCCGCGCGGTCGCCGCCCCGCGGCGCCGAGCCTGCCGCGTCGCGGAAGGGCCCGTAGAAGGCCGAGTAGAATTTGGCCGCGTAGCTCATAATCGGCAATCCGGCAAAGCCCGCGCCATCGAGCCCGCGCCGGATCGCCTGCACCCGTCCATCCATCATGTCGCTCGGCGCGATCAGGTCGCTGCCCGCCTCGGCCTGCGACACCGCTGTCTTCGCCAGCAACTCGAGCGTGGCGTCGTTCACGACCTCTACGTCAGTGCCCCGCCGTTCAATAACTCCGCAATGGCCGTGCGCGGTGTACTCGCACAGGCACAAATCCGTGATCACCTGCAGCCCTGCCACCTGCTGTTTCAGCGCCCGCGTCGCCTGCTGCACAATCCCTTCCCGCGCCCACGCACCCGAGCCCTGCTCGTCCTTGTGCTCGGGTATTCCAAACAGCAGCACCGCAGGCACCCCCGCCTCTTGCACCTCTATCGCCTCTTCCACCAGCTTGTCGACCGAGAGATGGAACTGTCCGGGCAGGGAAGCGATCTCCTGGCGCACGCCC
>JBOGKK010000214.1:0-27972 GCA_050745425.1 Terriglobales bacterium | reverse complement strand
CCCGAAGCTTGCTACACCGACGCTGTTTTTGCTCTAATTCTCCAGCAGTGCCGCGATTCGGCGTACAGAGCCATGCCAGTCAGCGAGCCATCTGGTAGACAAACACCCGGCCCGGCCGGCCCGGCCCGGGCGGAACGGTCGTGTAGAGCTGGCCCGAGCCGGCATCGAAGGCGATGTTCTTCGCCCCGCGAGCGGTCGCAACCGCCGCAACTTGCGAGTAGCGGTCCGGTGCATCCTCCCGGTACACGAAAAGCGTTCCGGAGCTGCAGGGGGCGAACATCTCGAGTGTCGCAGGGTTGAAGATGAGGTCATCAATGCCCCTGGCGATTTTCAGGGTTTGCAGTTCCTTGCCCGTTTGTGTGTTGCAGATGACGATCACGCCGCTGCGGCAACCGAGGAAGAGCCGGTGGGTGGCCGGATCGACTGCAATCGCCGAGCCGCCTTTGCCCAGCGTGACCTTCCAGCGCGCCAGCAACTTGTTGGAGTCCATGCTGATCACATCCACTTCGCCCGCCGGCGGGTTGGCGGCATAGAGGCGATGCGCCGCCAGATCGAACGTCAACTGTTCCACGGTATCGCCCGGAAGCTGGATGTCGGCAACCTTCACGTCGCGATTGGTGTCAATCACGCTGACGTCCGAGTAGCTCAGGTGCGCGTCCCCACCGCCGTTGACGACGTAGAGCCGCTGCGTCCGGGGATTGTAGGTGGTCGAGTCGGAATCCACCTTCAGCCGGACCGTGCCCACTTGCGCCAGCGTGTGGCCGTTATAGACCCGAACCTCGCCGGCGCCGCCGTCGGTAACGAAAAGGCGCGCAATCCGGGGACGGTAAAGCTCGTCATGAGGGATGCCGATACCGGTGATCGCCTTTTCGTAGCGTCCATTCCGGCTATTGAAGACCAGCACCTCGTGGGCGGTTTCTGCAGCCAGGAACAAGCGATGGCCCGGGATATCCAGCGCGAGGTGGTCAAAGCGTCCCTGAACGCTTGCGGGAATGGTGTAGACGGCGATCCGCTTGGGTTCGGCCGGCGCCCGCCGCGGCGCGCTCTGTGCCAGCGCCACACCCGTCGCCGCCAGCAGGACCGCCATCGAACCGGCGAGATTGCGCATTCTGGTCTTCATTCAGGAACACCATCCTCAGCACAGGGAATCACCTGCAAGATGAAGGGAAGCTGAATGCCGCCCGCATTTGTCCCCCGGCGTTATGCAACTTTATGCGCTGCTTGGAGCAGCGATACAGCCATCGGAAAAATAGCGCTCATGGACACGGAACACGCCGTGGATATCCTCCTGGTTTGCTGCGACATTTGACACGCATCGCGCCACGATCCGACCATGACTCCATGAAAGCCCCCGCCAAATCAGCGCCATCAGCGACTCAAAAAGTGCGGCGCCGGGTTGTCGCGCAAGCCCTCTCGCGGCTTGCCCGAGAGCGAGTGGAATCATGCACAGCGTGAAAAGGGGGTCAACGTGAACATCGAGTTCTTCTCGACCGTGGCGGTCATCACGCCTGATCCGCCGCATAGCCGCAAGCTGTACGTCGATGCGCTCGGGTTGCCGCTTCAGAGCGAGGCCAGCAACTATCAGCAAAGCGAGCAGATCGGCGGGTGCAAGTCCTTCGGCATTTGGCCCCTTTCGCAGGCTGGTGGACATCCTCCTCGCCGGCATCCGCCCATCGCCGAACAGATAAACCCAGACCAGCGCAGCGCCGGGCAGTAACAGCGGTGGCGGCTCATAAACGGGACGCGCGGCGCAGCCGCGCTGCCTCTTGCCGTCTCCCTCCCACCTCGGCGCAGGCAACCCAGTCACTCCCATCCGCCATCTAACTGTGTATGGCCACTCAGGTGACCCCGGCAGATGTCCGCCGGCCCGGTACGCTTGACATTCGATTGACCCATCCCTGCGGGAAGCGCCACGGCCGCACTTCCCGCTGCGGGAGTCAGAAACGGCGTGGTGCCTGTAACCCTCCACGCTACTTGTAATCAACAACTTACACCAGTAAAAGTGACATTCCCCCCAAAAACGGTTTTGCACCCGCACGGCGCGGCCACTTGGAGACGGACGCCCTGCGCAGGCGCGGGCGCCCGGGGCCGCGGTAATCGCCTCGCCCCACTCCTTATTCGGCGCGCAGCGCCCGCCCCATCAGCTCGCTCAGCGCTTGACGCGGGGGCACCTGCTCGAATAGAACGCAGTGCATTTGCTCCAGGATCGGCATCTCGACGCCCCAGCGCTGGGCCAGCCGCACCGCGGCCGCCGTGGTGCGCACCCCTTCGGCCACCATGGGCGTCGCTGCCTGCGCCTCGGCCAGCGTTTTCCCCTGGCCAAGTGCGATGCCGAGCGCGCGGTTGCGGCTCAGGGCGCCGGAGCAGGTGAGCACCAGATCGCCGAGTCCGGCCAGGCCGGCGAGGGTTTCCGCCTGTCCGCCCATGGCCACCGCGAGGCGGGTCATTTCCGCCAGGCCGCGGGCAATGAGCGCCGCTTGAGTGTTCGAACCCAGGCCCTGCCCGTGACAAATGCCGGAGGCAATGGCGATCACGTTTTTGAGCGCCGCCGCCAGTTCCACACCCACCAGGTCGCTGCTGGTGTACAGCCGCAGACTCGACGAGGCCATGCGCTGTTGCAGCGAATGCGCCAACTCCGGCGCCTGAGCGGCCAGCACGACCGCGGCCGGCTCCCCGGCGGCAACTTCACGGGCAAACGTCGGCCCACTCAGCGTCGCCAGCCGCTTCGACACCTCCGCTCCCAACACTTCCGCCGTGACTTCGCTTACCCGCAGCGCGGTTTGCTCCTCCAGTCCCTTGGTGGCGAGCAGAACTTCGCTGGCCGGCGGCAGTACCGGCGCCAGCCGCGTCAGCGTCGCCCGCAACACATGCGAAGGCACCGCAATGATGGTCAGCGGAGCCACCGCCTGCGCCAGTTCCGTGGTTGCGGTGATGCCCTCATCGAGGGCAAAACCAGGCAGGTAAACCGCGTTCTCGTGTTCGCTGCGGATGCGATCGGCCAGCTCGGCTTCATACACCCACAGCCCCACAGCATACCCCTGGCGCCGCAAAACCAGCGCCAGCGCCGTGCCCCAGCTCCCGGCGCCAATCACACCCGCGCGTTTGCCCCAGCTGTAGCTACGCTCACTTGTCATGCCATTTTCCCCACGCGCGTGCCCAGACGCGATTCGGTTCCGCGGCGCAGCCGCGCCAGATTACCCTTATGCCGGTAAATGATGAGCGCCGCCGCCGCCGCCGCCACCGCCGCTTCGACCGGCGCAACGCGGCCCGCCTGCATCGGAATCAGTAGCAGCAGGGGCAGCGCCACGCAGGCGCAAATCGAGGCCAGCGAGACATAGCGCCACCAAACCGCCACAATCACAAACACCACCACCGCCCCCGCCAGCTCGAGCGCGGCCAGCGCTAAAAATGCTCCCAGTGCGGTGGCCACGCCCTTGCCGCCGCGTCCGGACAGCCAGGGGCTGAAGATATGTCCGGCGATGACCAGGAAAACGCAAGCGGCAATCAGGGCGGTGTTCCCTCCGCCCCAGTGCAGCGCCAGCCACACGCTCACCCAGCCTTTGCAGGCATCGAGCAGCAGCGTGACCATGCCCAGCTTCTTTCCGGCCGTGCGCAGTACGTTCGTGGCGCCAATATTGCCGCTTCCCGAGCGCCGGATATCCCCACCCCGCCGCCAGCGGTAGAGCAGGAAGCCAAAGGGAATCGAACCCAGCAGAAACGCCAGGGGTAGAAGCAGCCAACGCATGCAGTTCGATTGTAGCGGGGAAATGTCAGACAATGACAGAGATGGCCTGGCTCCGATTCCTCTGGCGCGTGACGCGCGGCTACCGGTTCTGCCCCTGGCGCAGTCCGCTGCTGGCCTGGCGCATCGAGACCTTTACCGGCGTGCCCGCCGACCAGGTGGACTTCCGCCTGTTCTGCCGCTTCTGCTGGCGTGACCGCGGTGAGTTGCTGCGCTTTCTGCTCTGGGCGCAACAGATGAGCGGGCATCGCCGCCATGACCGGCATCCCGGCCAGTCCGCCGAAGCCGGGCCTTAGAGAGCTCTCGCCACGCGCGCCCCCGCTCACTTTCCGGGCGGGATGAGATTGTAGTAAAAAGAAAACTGCAGTTTGATGAAAGGTCCGTGAAAGGCCGGCGGCAGCGGCGGAAACGGATTCGAGGCATGGATCGAAGCCTCGGCGGCATGGTCCAGCGATGCGGTGCCGGACAGACTCACCGGACTCAGGCCGGGCACCGTGCCGTTGGCGTTGATGTTGAAGATGATGACCACCCGTCCCTTGGTGCCCAGGTAGACGGTTTCCGGCATCACGGCGTACCAGTTGCGGCGCACAATCTCGACGATGCGGCGCAGGTAGGAACTGAAGTCCACGCCCTGGGTGTCGGTAAGGATTTGCACGCCGGCGCCGGTCTGGCCCGGCGCGGAGGCGCCGCCGCCGGAAGGTTGCTGCGGCAGCGGAGCCATTTCGGTGATCGCCTGGTGTCCGCGGGCGCCGTCGCGCACGGCGCCATTGATGGCGCGCTGCAGCGTGTCTCCCGGGTTGATATCGAATTTCAGTCCGGGCTTCGGTTTGGGCTGAGGAAGGTTCTGCAGTTGCAGTTGCCCGGTCTCCGGCCCCGCCTTGGTATTGGCCTTGGGAGTGCTCTTCGGTTCGGGCTTCGGAGGCGGCGGGCCGGCCGCGCGCGCCGAGGGCCGCGGCGGCGACGGACGCGTGGCCGGCGTGATCGGCCCCGGCGGCGGCGCGGACGGACGCGGAGTGGGCGCCGGGCGTGCATGGGGCACGCTCAGCGAATCCGTGATTTTGTTGTCGTGCTGAAAATGCCGGTCGCGATCGCTGAGTGCTTTCGGATGCGTGGGCTTGGCCTTGGTGATCAGATCCGGCGGCATCTCCAGATAGGTCAACTGCGGCTGCTGCTCGGGCGGCGTCGCCGCCAGCTTCACCGTCAACGCTGGAAAGAGTCTGCCGCCCAGCAGAATCAACAGCACCAGAAACACATTCCCCAGCATCGAAAACACAAAGGCCTGGCGCACACGCCGGCGTTCGCGCCGATGCACTTCGTCGAGCAGCAGCTCGTCGATGGGGAATGCGCCCCCCTTCAGGATTGGCGGAGGGGGCGGGAGGGTGTCATCCTCTTGGTCCGCCAGAATTCGGATCAGCGGCATGCGGCGTTGTGTGCCACCATCATAGCGCGCTGGCCGTCGCGTCACCGGGGTTTGTGCACTCCTGTAATCTGTTAAGCAAGTGTCGGAATTTTCAGATCAGCTCAAAGCGCGCGCCGATCTTGGTCAGCTCCTGGGTGAGGTGGTGGCGCTTAAGCCCGGCGGCAACGGCTTGATCGGCTTGTGTCCGTTTCACTCCGAAAAGACTCCCTCCTTCCACGTCCACACCGCCAAGCGCTTCTACTACTGCTTCGGTTGTCATGCCCACGGCGACATTTTCCAGTTCTTCATGGAGCTGCGCAAAATCACATTTCCGGAAGCCGTAGCTCTGGTCGCCGAACACATGGGAGTGGAACTGCCGCAGCAGCAATCGAGTGCGGCGGATCCGCAGCGCCGCGAACTGCTGCGCATACACGCCCTCACCCGCGACTACTTTGTGCAGATGCTGGCGGACAAGGAAGGCTCGAGCGCCCGTTCCTATCTGGCCAGCCGCGAATTCTCACCGGCGCAATGGGGTGCGTTTCACCTCGGCTACGCGCCTGGCAGCGGCCGCAGCCTGACGCAGCACTTGCAGGCTCAGGGCACGGAGGCCACCCTGGCGCTGCGCTCCGGTGTGTGCCAGTTGCGCCGTGAATCGGCCGCGGCGGCGCAGCCCTCCGGTGGTGCGCGCTGGGACGATCTCTACGATCGTTTCCGTGACCGCCTCATGTTCCCCATCGCCGGCGAGCGCGGCGATGTCATTGCCTTTGGAGGCCGCGCACTCGAAAGCAACGACCGTGTCCCCAAATATCTCAACTCGCCCGAGCACCCGCTCTATACCAAGGGCCGGGTGCTCTACAATCTGGACCGGGCGCGGGCGGCGATCCGCGAGCTGGGCTACGCCATCCTGGTCGAGGGCTACTTCGACTGTCTGCGCGTGTTTCTCGCCGGGTTTGAAAACGTGGTCGCCAGTTGCGGCACCGCGCTGACGCCAGCCCAGGTGGCGCTGCTCGGCCGCCTGAACAAAAAAGTCGCCGTCAATTTTGATCCTGACGTGGCCGGCCGCGCCGCAGCCGAGCGCTCCGTCGCCCTGCTGCTGGAGGAGGGTTTCCAGATGCGCGTTGTGGTGCTCGAAGGCGGACTGGACCCGGACCTCTTCCTGCGCCGTCAGGGCAGGGAAGCCTACGCCGCGGCCCTGAAATCAAGCCGCTCCTTTTTCGACTACCTCGGCGCTCGCGCGCGGGAGCAGTTCGACGCCGAAAAGCCGGAAGGGAAGATCCAGGCCATCAACTTTTTATTGCCCTTTCTGAGCCATGTTCATGAACCCATTTTGCGGCAGGGATTGGCGGAAAACCTCGCCGCCCAGCTCGGTATCGATCAGCCCCTGGTCAGCCGGCAACTGCTGCAGGCGGCGCGCCAGCGCCGGCGCGCCATCGAGGCCGATGCGGAGACTGCGCCCCGCACCCTCTACGCCGAGCGCGTCGCCCTGCGCGCCTGGCTCGAATGGGAGCTGCGGCGGAGCGAAATTGCAGACATTTTGGCGGGCCAGGGCTTGCTCGACGGCCTGCCCACGGCCAGTTTACTGGCACGCCTGCAGCAGGCGCCTGCGGGTGCCGATTGGCAGGATCTAACCGCGGTGCTGACCCCTGCCGACCAGCATTGGCTGGCGGAAATTGTGCTGAATACCGGCGATCCGCCCCTCGATGAGGCCGTTCTCGATGCCGCTATCGGCGCCTTGCGCGAGCGCCGCGCCACCCGCCAGCGTCAGGACCTGCAGGCGCGCATTGCTGCCGCGGCGGCACGCGGCGACCGCGCCGGCGTCGAAGCCTTGCTCCGGCAAAAGTCTGCTGCCGATGCCGCCGGGCATGACAGTTGAAACTTTCCAGACAACTCATTCATCTAGCATAGGGAGGCTGCAGAAGCGAGCATTTTCTTTGATTTAGCGGCCTGCATCCAAGTAAAATAGACATTCGCGGCAGATTGCGGCGCGGCGCGGAAGAGGAACCCTTGGCCATTGACGACAACGACGATATCAGCAAATTAGTCCACACCGGAAAAAAGCGGAACTATCGCGACGACGATTCCGGCGATGCTGGCGAAGAGGTGCACTCCAGCGACGATCTGGACAATCTGATGACCCGATTCGGCCACCGCCCGGGGGTCGAAGCCATTGAGGAAAGCGCTGAGGTGGAGCATGGAGCGCCCGAAGAGGAAGAGTCGGACCTCGACCTTACCCCCGGTGCTCTGGAAAAGACCAATGATCCGGTTCGCATGTACCTGCGCGAAATGGGCACCGTGCCGCTGCTCACCCGTGAAGGCGAGGTGGAAATTGCCAAGCGCATTGAACGCGGCCAGGTCCGCGTCTTAAAGGCGCTGTCCCGGTCTCCGATCGTCATCCGCGAGCTGATTGCCGAAGGCGAGCAGTTGCGCCAGGGCGCACGCGGCATCAAGGAATTTGTCCCCGTCGACATTGAAGAGGACGAAATTTCCGAAGAAGTCATGCAGAAGCGCCGCCGCGAGGTCCTCGCCAGCATGGATCAAATTGCGGTCCTGCTGAAGCGCTGCGAACAGGCGGGCGCGAAGTATGACCATTTACCGCGCCGCGGCCCCGACCACCTGCGCGGCCGCTATCAGCTTTCACGCGCCCAGGTGGAGCTTTCACGCCTGATCCGCAGCATGGGCTTCACCGTAACCGCGCGTAAACGGCTGATCGACCACCTGTTTCACGTTGTCGATCAACTGCGCCCGCTGGAAATGCAGCACGCCCGCCTGGAGCGCAAGCTGGAGGCGGCACGCGGCGCCGAGGCCATCAAAGAGCTGAAGCGCGAGCAGCGCCAAATCCACGAGCAGATCAGCGAAATTGAAGTCATGGCCGGCTCTGCCTCATCCGCGCTGAAGCGTACCCGCGCCACCATTGTTGTCGGCGACCATGAGGCCGAGCAGGCCAAGCGCGAGTTGATTGAGGCCAACCTGCGCTTGGTGGTTTCGATTGCCAAAAAATACACCAACCGCGGGCTCCAATTCCTCGACCTGATTCAGGAGGGCAATATCGGCCTGATGAAGGCGGTGGATAAATTCGAATACCGCCGCGGCTACAAGTTTTCGACCTATGCCACCTGGTGGATCCGGCAGGCGATCACGCGCGCCATTGCCGATCAGGCCCGCACCATCCGCATCCCGGTGCATATGATCGAGACCATCAACAAGCTGATCCGCACCTCCCGGCAACTGGTGCAGGAGCTCGGCCGCGAACCCACCAGCGAGGAAATTGCACGCCGCATGGAGATTCCGGTGGCCAAGGTGCGCAAAGTGCTCAAGATTGCGCAGGAGCCGATCTCACTGGAAACGCCAATCGGCGAAGAGGAAGATTCGCACCTGGGCGATTTCATCGAAGACCGCGGCGTGATCTCGCCCTCGGACGCGGTCATCAACGTCAACCTCAAGGAGCAGACCTCGCAGGTCCTCAAGACGCTGACCCCACGCGAAGAAAAGGTCATCAAGATGCGTTTCGGACTCGACGACGGCAGCGAACACACGCTGGAGGAAGTCGGCCAGTCGTTCGCGGTCACGCGCGAGCGCATCCGCCAGATCGAGGCCAAGGCACTGCGCAAGCTGCGCCATCCCTCGCGCAGCCGCAAGCTGCGCGCCTTTGTCGAAAGCCTGGTCGAGTAGGTGTATGACAGGCGGGCGTAGCGGTTGGCGCGTGGGTGCGGTGATGCTGGCGGCCGGCCTGATTGCGGGCTGGCTGCTGGCCCGTCATGTGGATACCCACCGTCTGGCGCAGCCAGCGGCACTGGCGGCGCGCATTGCTCTGGCCGAACGCAAAGTCTCGCCCGCCGTCGTCACGATCGACGTGGATAGCCGCGGCCGCCGCGCCCGCATCATGCACAGCCAGGGTTCCGGTCTCATCGTCGATGCCCGCGGCTATATCATCACCAATCGCCACGTAGTCCGTAATGCGGCGCGCATTGCTGTGCGCACCGCGGCCGGCGATGGCGAACATCTCTACTACGCCCACATGGTTGGCGCCGATTCGGATACCGACCTGGCCTTGCTGAAAATCAAAGCCGCGCATCCGCTCCCGTTTGTGTCTCTGGCGCATTCGGCCCCGTTGGCCGTGGGCGATTGGGTGGTGGCCATTGGTAGCCCATTCGGCCTGCCGGAAACCGTAACCGCTGGTATTGTAAGCGCCTTGCACCGGGTGATGGATCCGGGCCAGCAGTTTGAATCCTTTATCCAAACCGATGCTCCCATCAACCCGGGCAACAGCGGTGGCCCATTGGTGAATCTATCAGGACAGGTGGTCGGCATCAACACCGCGATTTACACCGAATCGGATGGCTATCAAGGGATCGGTTTTGCCCTGCCCAGCGCCTTGGTGCGGCAGATCTACCCGGAACTGCTGCATCATGGCGCAGTCACGCGCGGCTCGCTCGGAGTGTACTTTGAAAGCGCGCTGAGTCCGGCGATCCGGCGCGTGTATCACATCACATCCGGCGTACCCCTCACCCAGGTCGCCGCTCACGGTCCCGCCGCCAAAGCTGGCCTCATGCCAGGCGATGTCATCACCATGATCAACGGCCGCAGCGTGGCCGATGCGGCGGCGCTGATGCGTGATGTCGAGTTCTATCCCATCGGCCACGCCATCCGCGTTGGCTATATGCGCAACGGTCAGCCGCATCTGGCAGAGCTGCAGGTCGCCAATCGTGCACAACTGTTCCATGATGCAGCGGCACCGGCGGTCAGGGCGGACTCGGTTACCCACACCACCCGGCTTCGGGCGCCTTCGGATTTGGGCATGGCGCTCGAGACATTGCCACACGGCAAGGGTGTGAGTGTAATTGCGGTCATCCCCGAATCGTTTGCCGACCAGATCGGCGTCGATGCCGGCGATGTCATTGTGCAACTCAACCGCATCGATATTCACAGCCGCCAACAATGGGAGAAGCTCGCGGCCAAGCTGCACGCCGGCTCGGATCTGGCCATGTTGCTGCGCCGCACCGCCGACGACGGCACGGTGAGCCGCTGGCTGGTGGGCGGCACCATTCCTCCGCCTCTGGAGAATCATCCCTGATGGCGGTCTGGCTTTTAGCACTGGCGCTGGTTACGCCGCCGCGGCATGCTCACGGGCACACACGCAAGCACGCTGCGCGCAGCAGTCATCGCCATCGCGAAGCCATCAGCCCGAAACGCGCCACCGAAATTCAAAAAGCCCTGGTCAAGGCCGGCTACCTGAAGATCACAACCGGCCATTGGGATGAGGCCTCGATTGCCGCCATGAAGAAATTCCAGGCTGCGCATCACTGGCAAACACGCTACGTTCCCGATGCCCGCGCCCTGCTCGCCCTCGGCCTCGTCCGCGCTGCCGCCCCCACCCAGATCGCCGCCAACGGCGGACGCTAACTGGATTTAGGCAGCGGGTTCGCGGGCTTTGAGAACGGCGTGGCCGCGCTGGCCGGCGCCGTGCTGATAGACGAGACTGCCGCCAAGCTGGGCGGCCGCGATGGCAAGCGCATAGCCAACCAGCCCCGAGCGGCGGCCGTGGCCGGACTGGCGCCGGCGCCACCATGACGCTGCGAAGGCGGCCAACCCCAGCGTGTTCAGCGTGCCGTGCACGAGCCCGATACGGCGGGGCTCGTGCTGGGCGAGCCGGTGCCAGTCCGCCAGGCCGGCCACCGCCGAGGCGAGCGCGCCCACGATGCCGATCACAACCGCCCCTCTCGCCGCCGCATCCCAGGGCTCGCGTCCGCTTCGACCGGCGAGGCGGTCGAACACCATGGCGGTTGTCCACGCGCCCAGCGGCACATCGGTGAGCATCACATGCAGCGGATGGCCGAGAGGGTCGCCGTGCAACCACCCGGCAACCGTATCGCGGCGGGAACCGAGCCGGTCCCGAGTGGCGGCGATGGCGCCATCCAGGGCGTGGTCCACCGGGTCAAGCCAACTCTGGCGGGCGGCGGCGTCTGCAAGCGAGAGGGGCATGACGAAGGAGTTGCCAAACGCTGCTGGCCAGTTGCCAGCCAAGACTCAAGATTCAGCTCGGTTTCCACTCGCAGTGCCTGTCAGGCGGCTTCCGCTTGCGGGCTGCCGGGCTGCAGCCGCGCCTCGAGTTGGATCTCGACCGCGCCCAGAGCCCTGGCCACCGGACAGGTCAGCTTGGCCTGTTCGGCGGCTCGGGCAAACTGTTCCGGGCTGACGCCCTCCGCCGTCGCTTCACAGTGCAGATCGATTGCCGAAATCGCGTAGCTGTCGCCGCTTTTGTCAAAATGAACGTCGGCACGGGTCGCAATGCGGCGTGGGGCCGCGTGCAGGCGGCCCAGCTCGCGCGCCAGCGCCATGGAAAAACACGCCGCCTGCGCCGCGCCGAGCAACTCTTCGGGATTGGTTCCCGTTCCGCTCTCCATGCGGGAGGCAAACGAATAACCACCTTCAAAGCCGCCGAATAGGATTTTCCCCCTGCCGCTGGCCAGTTTTCCTTCCCACTCCGCCTGAGCATGTCGAATAGGCATAATGAGGCGCTCGATGAGGTGCAGCCGGGCGAGGTTGCCCATCGAGTGCAGTAAACTGAGAATCGCTATGCCTGACACTGTTACTCTTCAGAACTGGATTGCAGGTAAACCCGCCGCGCCCCACTCCAATGCCTGGCTGGAGCGGCACAATCCAGCCGACACGCGCGAGCTGGTGGCGCGCGTGCCCGCCTCCGGCGCCAACGATGCCGATGCTGCCCTGGCTGCCGCCGCTGCTGCTTATCCGGCCTGGCGGGCGACGCCCGCGCCGCGACGCGCCGAAATTCTGTTCCGGGCGGCGCAACTGCTGGTGGAGCGCAAAGAGGCCTACGCCGCCACCATGACCCGCGAAATGGGCAAGGTGCTCGAAGAGACGCGCGGTGACGTCCAGGAAGCCATTGACATGCTCTACTTCATGGCCGGCGAGGGCCGCCGCCTCTACGGCCAGACCACTCCGTCGGAGCTGGCCAACAAAATGTGCATGACCATGCGCGTTCCCCTGGGTGTGGCGGCGCTGATTACGCCGTGGAATTTTCCCATGGCAATCCCGAGCTGGAAACTGGCTCCGTGCCTTTTGTGCGGCAACACCGCCGTGCTCAAGCCCGCCGAAGACACCCCCTTATCGGCCATGAACCTGGTGACGGCGCTGACTGACGCCGGGCTGCCGCCGGGCGTGGTGAACGTCGTTTTCGGACGCGGCGGAGAGGTGGGCCCGGCGCTGGTCGGCGATGAGCGCCCGCGTATTGTCTCCTTTACCGGCTCGACCGCGGTGGGCAAGCAAGTCGGTCAGATTGCCGCCGCCGGGCTCAAGCACTGTAATTTGGAAATGGGTGGCAAAAACGCCATCATTATCCTCGACGATGCCGATCTGCAGTTGGCGCTGGAGGGCTGCCTGTGGGCCGCCTTCGGCACCAGCGGTCAGCGCTGCACGGCTGCCAGCCGCATTGTGGTGCAAAAAGGCATGCTCAAGAAATTTCTGGAGGCGTTTCAGGAACGTGCGGCGGCCCTGACCGTAGGGCCCGGTCTGGATGCCGCCTCGCAGGTGGGTCCGGTCGTCAATGCCAGGCAGCGTGACCGCATTGAGGAGTACATCGCCATCGGAAAAAAAGAAGGGGCGCGGCTGGCGCTGGGAGGCGGCCGCGTTACTACGGAGGCTTGCGCGCACGGCTATTTCCTCCAACCCACCATCTTTGCCGGCGTCGAACGCGGCATGCGCATTGCGCAAGAGGAAATTTTCGGACCCGTGGTCTCGGTGATCGCCTGCGACGATCTCGAGGACGCCATCGCCATCAACAATGGCGTGCGCTACGGACTGTCTTCTTCGCTTTACACCGCCAACGTGAACGCGGCATTTCGTGCCTTGCGCGATCTCGACTCCGGCATCGTCTACGTCAATGCCCCCACGATTGGCGCCGAAGTCCACCTGCCCTTTGGCGGCGTACGCGCCACCGGCAACGGCCATCGCGAGAGCGGGCAGGCGACGCTCGAAGTCTACAGCGAGTGGAAGACGCTCTATGTCGACTACAGCGGCCGCCTGCAGCGGGCACAGATTGATACAGGTGAATAAAGAATGATCCTTGGCGTTCCTCGCGAGCTGAAAGACCATGAAACACGCGTCGGGCTGGTACCTGCTGGCGTCGGCGAGCTGACCGCCTCGGGGCACCAGGTGCTGGTGGAGATCGGCGCTGGGCAGTCCTCGTATTTTGAAGATGAGGAGTATCGCCGGGCCGGCGCCGAGATGGTCACCAGCGCCCGGGAAGTGTGGTCGCGTGCCGACCTGGTGTGCAAGGTCAAGGAGCCGATTGAACCGGAGTACAAGCTGTTCCGTCCCGGTCTGCTGCTGCTGACCTACCTGCATCTGGCGCCGCTGCCCGATCTCACCGAACAGCTTCTGCAGCACGAGGTCACCGCAATCGGGTATGAGACCGTCGCATCGACGAGTGACGGGCGCTTGCCGCTGCTCGAGCCCATGAGCGAGATTGCCGGCCGGCTGGCGGTGCAAATTGGCGCGCAGTACCTGGAGCGGCGCTATGGCGGTCGCGGCCTGCTGCTGGGCGGCGTGCCGGGGGTTCCGGGCGCGCGGGTTTTGATTTTGGGCGCGGGCATCGTCGGCAGCAATGCGGCGCGCATGGCCTCGGGTCTGGGCGCGGTGGTCACCGTCGCCGACCGCAGCGCCTTGCGCCTGCGCCATCTGGACGACTTGTTGGGCGGGCGCGTGCAGACGCTCTCCGCTAACCCTTCGACCATTGCCGATGCCGTTGCCGAAGCGGATCTGATCATTGGCGGAGTTCTGATTCCGGGCGCCACCGCTCCCAAGGTGGTCACACGCGCCATGGTGGCGCGCATGCGGCGCGGAGCGGTGATCGTGGATGTGTCCATCGATCAGGGCGGCTGCATTGAAACGGCTCATCCAACCACGCACACTCATCCCTCCTACATTGAGCAGGACGTGGTGCATTATTGCGTAACCAATATGCCGGCCGCCGTTCCCCGCACCTCCACGCTGGCGCTGACCAATGCCACCTTCCCCTACGTGCGCAAACTCGCCGACTGTGGCCTTGTCGCCGCAGTGCACGCCGACGCCGGCCTGATGCGGGGCGTGAATACCCATGCCGGCGTGCTCACGTATGAAGCGGTCGCGGCCGCTCAGAACCGCCCCCACCAGACGCTCGCCAGCCTGCTTTGACCATGGCGCGCCAACGGCAACGTTGCCAGCTACTGCGTCTATAATTGAACCGTGCGTGAAGCATCCCAGACTCCTGCTGTTGCTGCGGCGGCGCGAGAAGCTGCAATTCTTGCAGGCGTAGTGGAGACCTATCTTGCCACCGGGCTTCCGGTCGGCTCGCGGGTTCTGGCCGAAGAGCGCGTATCCGACACCAGTTCGGCGACCATCCGGCACGTTCTGGCCGAACTCGAGGAGCGTGGACTTTTGGCGCAACCCCACACCTCGGCCGGCCGCTTGCCCACCCCGGCCGCGATTCGCTGGTGGCTGCAACGCATGGAGGCGCCCCTGCCGCTGACCGACGAGCCCCAGCGGCGGCGTCTCGAGCAGAGCTTGCGCGGCGCCAGCGACGACACCACGCTGTGGCTGCGAACCTCGGAGTTTCTGGCCGAGCTGACGCAGCAGGTGGGCCTGGTCGCGGTACTGCCGGCGCCGGAGTCCGGACTGAAGCATCTGCGGTTTTTCCGCCTGACCGAGCATCGCGTGCTGGCGATTCTGGCGACCGCCGACGGGCAGGTGCGCGAGCGCGTGGGCCGGATTCCGGAAGTATATACGCAAGCCGAACTGGACACCGCCAGCCGCTATCTGGTCCACCACTTCAGCGGTCTGACGCTGCCACGCATCCGCCAGGAACTGGTGCGGCGTATCGAGGAAGAGCGCGCCGCCTATGACGATCTGCTCAAACGCGTGCTGGTACTGTCGCACTGCGGAGTGCTGGAAATGCAGAACGAGGGCGCAGTCTACGTGCATGGATCCGGGCATCTGGCAGAAAATCTCGACTCCTCCCGCCTCGCCGATTTGCTGACCGGCCTGCAACAGAAGGAACGCTGGCTGCGGCTGCTCGCCGGATTGGCCGAGCCGGGCGGCATGGACGCAAGCGACGTGGTGCATTGGGATGCCGGCGAAGACCGGAACGGGCACTGTTGGCTGCGCGTACGGGTGGGCATGGAAGAGGAAGCGATGCCGGAATTGTCGCTGGTGGCGGCCAACTTCGGCACCGGCGCCATCGCCATTCTCGGCCCTACGCGCATGGCGTACACGCACGTGCTCGGTGCGGTCGCGCTGGTGCGCGCGGTGGGCCAATGCGTGCTGGGAGAGCTACCCTCATGAATCAGGAAGAACCGCAAAGCAAGCCGCCCATGGCCCATGGCCTCGACCCCGAGCACGAATTGAGCGATGCCGCGCCGCCTGCCGAAGCCGCCGATGAACTGCAGAAGCTCGCCGAGGAACGCGATGCGCTGCAGGATCGCCTGTTGCGCGCCCTGGCGGAGGCGGACAATGCCCGCAAGCGCTTTGCCCGTGAGCTGCAGGATGCGCGCCAGCACGCGGCGGCCGAAACGGTGCGCCCGTTTCTGAGCGTGATTGACAGCTTCGACCGCGCCCAGGCGCACGCTTCCTCCAGCTCCCTCGAGGAACTGCGCAAGGGCATGGATCTGCTGCACCGCCAGCTTCTCGATGCTGTGCGCAAAGCGGGACTGGAACCGATTGCCGCGCATGGGCAGACCTTCGATCCGCATCTGCACGAAGCGCTCGAAATGGTCGATAGCGACGACGCACCCGACGGAACGGTGATCGATGAACTGCAGCGCGGTTACAAATTGCGCGAGCGCCTGGTCCGCCCGGCGATGGTGAGGGTGGCGCGCCGCAAGGCCTGAGTGTCGCCGTGCCCATGACTGACAAACGCGACTATTACGAGGTGCTGGGCATTGCCCGCGATGCAGGCGAAGCTGACATCAAGAGCGCCTACCGGCGCCTGGCCATGCGCTACCACCCCGACCGCAACCAGGGCGACCCGAAAGCCGAAGAAGCTTTTAAGGAAGCTTCCGAAGCTTATAGCGTCCTCGCCGATGCGCAGAAGCGCGCCCAGTACGACCGCTTTGGCCATGCTGCCGTCGGGGGCAACGGCGGGCCGGGGTTTGACCCCAGCACGTTCACCGATTTTGCCGATATTTTCGGCGACTTTTTTGGATTCGGCGAGATCTTCGGAGGCGGTCGCCGCACCCGCCGCGGCGGCCAGCGCGGCGCTGACCTGCGCTACGACCTGGAGCTGACGTTCGATCAGGCGCTGCGCGGGGCCGAGGTCGAGATCAAATTCCAGCGCCTGGGTGTCTGTGAGGCATGTCAGGGCAAACGCATGCGCGGGGGGGCGGCGCCACCCACCTGTCCGGATTGCCGCGGCAGCGGCCAGGTTCGTTTCCAGCAGGGCTTTTTCAGCGTGGCGCGCACCTGCAGCACCTGTGGCGGCGCCGGCGTGGTCATCCGCGATCCTTGCCCGGCGTGCCGCGGCCAGGGGCGGATCAACACGGAGATTCACCGCACCGTCGCGATTCCGGCTGGTATCGAGGAAGGCATGCAGCTGCGCCTGACAGGCGAGGGCGAGGCGGGCGTGGGCGGCGCCGGCGCCGGTGACCTCTACGTGCTCATGCATGTGGCAGCGCATGCGTTTTTCCGCCGCAAGGGCACGGAACTGTATTGCTCGATACCGGTTTCGTTCCCGCAGGCGGCGCTGGGATGCGACGTCAAGGTGCCTACGCCGTGGGGCGATGAGTTTTTGACCGTTCCGCCGGGAACGCCCAGCGGTGCCCAGATGCCGGCGCTGAAAAATAAGGGCGCCCCGCGCGTCAACGGACGCGGCCGCGGCGACCTGCACGTGGTGGTCGAAATCGAGGTTCCCAAAAAGTTGACGAAGGAGCAGAAGCAGCTCTTGCAGGATCTCGACCGCCTTATGCCCAACCAGAACATTCCCCACGACGCCGGATTGTTCGAAAAAGTCCGCGATCTGTTTGGCTAATCCATGGCCCGCCGCCGTTTCTTTGCCACCTCGGTTGCGGACGGGCGAGCCTGGATCGAGGGCGCGGGTGCGCACCATCTGACCCGTGTGCTGCGCGCGGAGGCGGGTCAGCATTACGAGCTGGCGCATGCGGGCCAGGTTTATCTGGCCTGCGTCGTTCGCGCGGCCGAGCAACGCGTCGAGTTTTCCATTGTGGAGACTCTGCCGCTGGCCGCGGTGGCGGAACTCGAAGCCGGAGTGGCCGTTTTCAAATTCGACCGTTTCGAGTGGATGCTGGAAAAGGCCACCGAGGTCGGCCTCACGCGCCTGTGGCCGCTGCTGACGCGCCGGACGGAGCCGAAGCTCGCGGCCGCGGCCAGCCGGCGGGTGCAGCGCTGGCAGACCATCGTCAGACAGGCCGCCGAGCAAGCGCGCCGGACGACCATGCCCGCCATCCTGCCTCCGCTTGCCTTCAACGCTTTCCTGGCGCTGCCGGCGCCTGCCGCACGCTGGTTGCTCGACGAGACGCCGGGGGGCATCACCCTGCCCGCCGCCACTCCCTGTCGCCTGCTGGCCGGCCCCGAGGGCGGCTGGGCGCCGGAGGAAACTGCGGCGGCGCAGGCCGCCGGGTTTACGCGCGTTGCGCTCGGTCCCCGCATCCTGCGCTGTGAAACCGCAGTGTTGGCTGCCCTGGTGCTCGCCGGGCGCTAAGGCTCTGCGATGGCCTGCGCCGGCTTCATTTGCCCGCCGCCAGGCGTTGCGCAAGACGCAGCGGCAGACCCGCCGTAATGATTTTCGTCTGCGCGGCACGGATGTCATAGGGAATGCGGTGCAATTCGACCCGCCGCGCCCCGATGTCGTATATGGCGAAGGCCGCACGCCAGTCGCCATCGCGCGGCTGGCCGATGGAACCGGGATTGATCAGGTAGCGCGCTCCCGGCTGCAACTCGAACTCCTGCACGCGCGCGCCCGCATCCGCCGCAGGCCGTTCTTCGGCGGTCGAGGGCAGCGCCGTGACCTGGTCGTCGGCGAGCACAAAACCACCCTGAACGTGCGAGTGCCCGTACCAGCAAAGCAGCACATCTTCGGCTGCAAACGCTCCCGCCGCCTGCACCGGTTCGATCAGATATTCATCCTCGTCAATCGGTGAGCCATGAACCAAATCCGAGTCTTCCCAGGACAGGGGCCCGGCGGGCAGCGCGCCGAGCCAGTCGATGTGTTCCGGCTGCAGCTGATCGTGGGTCCAGCGCGCGGCGTGCGCGGCCACTACGTTGAAGCCTTCAATGCCGTCAAACGACGCGCAGGCACGATCGTGATTGCCACGGATCACCACCGGCGTATGGGCCCGCACCCAGGCCGTCGTGTCGTTGGGGTTGGCTCCGTAGCCCACGATATCGCCCAGGCATACACTCGTGTCGTAGCGGCCTGCGGTCGCTTCCTGCATGGCTTCCAGCGCTTCCAGGTTCGCATGCACATCGCTGTAGATCAGAGCTCGCATGTGATTTTCACTCACGATTGCTTCTGCATCCGGCTGATTTGGTCCCGCAGATATCTTATCTCCCGCTGCATGTCCGCCAGACGCTGGAAGGCGGCGGTGGCTCGCAGCCACGGCCCGTGCTCGAACGCCGGCGAGCCGCTATACATTTTCCCCGGCGCCAGATCGCCGTGCGTGCCGCTTTGAGCTGTGATGATGGTTCCTTCCCCAACGGTGCAATGTCCGGCGACACCCACCTGACCCGCCAGCACCGCACGCGCACCGACGCGCGTACTCCCGGCGAGTCCCACCTGTGCGCACAACAGGGCGTCATCGCCGATGTCGCAATTGTGCGCAATCTGCGTCAGGTTGTCCACCTTTACTCGATTGCCGATCCGGGTGACCTCCAGGCTCGCGCGATCGACACAGCTATTGGCCTGGATTTCGACGTCGTTGCCGATCGCGACCGTGCCCGCCTGCGGAATCTTGACCTGGTGTCCCTGACCATCAGCGGCAAAGCCGAACCCATCCCCGCCGATCACTACGCCCGGCTGCAGCGTCACATCATCCCCGAGCACCGCACCCTCGCGCACGGTCACATGCGCGTGCGCCAGCAGGCGGGCGCCCGCTACCACGTTGGGATAGAACACCGCGTGCGCATGAATGACGGCAGCATCACCAATGACGCAGTTTTCACCAATTACCGCAAACGGGCCTACGTAGCAGCCGCGGCCCAGCACGGCCGAGGCATGCACGCGGGCGCTGGCGTCCACGCCGGGCGCCGGCCGCCAGGCCGGCCGCAGCAGCGCTACCGCACGGGCCATGGCCAGCGTCGGATTCGGAGTGCGCAGCAGGGCGGGCCCTGGCGCCGACGTCAGGGCAGGGAAGTCATCGCTGACGATCAACGCCCCAGCGCGCGAGGCCGGCGCCTCGCTCGCGCGCCTGCTGTCGGTGATAAAGCTGACATCCGCCGGGCCTGCGGCGGCAAGGCTGGCGATACCGGAAATTTCGGCCTCGCAGCGGCCCTCGCACCGGCATTCCAGCCTGCGAGCCAATTCGTCCACACGCATTATCTTTGCCCTCCCGGAGAAAACAACGAAATTTGAGCTTGCGGAGCCTGGCGGCGCTGGCGCGCGGCGCGCACCACCCCCACCACGGCCAGATATTCGAGTGCGCGGCGCGGTACATAGAGGCGCTGCCATCGGCACTCGGCATAGGGGGCAGTAAGCTCCAGCCCCTCATGCAAACCCAATAAGTCACTCGCCAGCAGCCCCTCCCGTGTTTGGTGATCCAGGGTCCGGCAGCGCATGCGGATGCCCGGAAGCGCCACGGCACCGCGCGGCGCCGCGCGCCTCAATTCCTCATCACGAACGAATTCGTCGACAAAATAACCTGCCAGAATCTGCTCCTGGTCCACTTCGACGCGTTGACCCTCGGGACGCAGCAGAGCCAGCCGTGATGAGGCCAAAAGCGCGTCCGGGTCTACGAAGCCAGCCAGTTGGTGGCCGGAGCGCAGGCAGAGGATCAGTTTTTTGCGCGAGGCTGGATTCAAGCAAGGATACCGGTGCGTGTGAATACGGCTGGCATCATTGTGCCAACTTTAGTATGATTCGTTCTGAATCGGCTTGAGTTCATGTGATTAACTCATTCCGGTTCAGCCACTTGGAGAATTCGTGGAAATAAATGCCACCATGGGCTGGCGCGACGCGACCGCTGGTTTTCTGAACTGGGCACGTGTCGAGAAAGGCTTAGCTGTCAATAGCTTAGCAGCTTATCGCCGCGACCTGGGCCAGTTTACTACCTGGTGCGAGAGCCGCCGCCTGGCTCCAGCCTCCTGTCGCTTGGGCGACTTGCAGGCGTATTTACTCGATCTGCACCGGCGTGGTCTGGGGGCACGCAGCGCCGCGCGGAAACTGGTGGCAAGCCGGAATTTATTTGCCTATCTGGTGCGCGAGGGCCGGCTCGAGCACGATCCCAGCGAAAACGTGCATGCTCCCCGTTGGGGCCGCCCCATCCCCGAAGTCATGGGCCTGGAGCAAATCGAACGGCTGCTCGCGGCGGCCGAACCGGCCGCTACCGCCCAGGCGCGGCAGCGCGCCGCTCACCGGCGCGATCAGGCTTGCCTGCACGTGCTTTACGGCTGCGGTTTGCGGGTCAGCGAGCTCACCGGCTTGCAACTCAGCGATCTTGATCTGCAGCAAGGCATTCTGCGCTGCCAGGGGAAGGGAAACAAGCAGCGGCTGGTGCCGCTGAACCGCCGCGGGGTAGCGGCTCTGCGCCATTATCTGGCCGAGGCGCGTCCGCAACTACTGCGTCAGCGCGCCTCGGTGTGGGTCTTTCCCGGACCGTCCGGGAAGGCCCTGACGCGCCAGGCATTGTGGCGGCGTCTGCACGCGCTCAGCCGGGCCGCCGGCCTGCACGCCTACCCTCACCTGTTGCGGCACAGCTTTGCCACCCAAATGCTCGAAGGCGGCGCGGACCTGCGCAGCCTGCAGGCGCTGTTGGGCCACGCCGACATTCAAACCACACAAATCTACACGCACGTCGCCAACCGGCGGCTGCAGGAAGTCTATCGCGCGCACCATCCCCGCGCCTGAGCGACGCCATGGCCGACTACAACTTCCTTCTCACCACGCGCCTCAATCAGGACCAGCAACTTGCGCTGCAGATCCTGCAGGAGGCCTGCCAGCAACGCCGCTTGAATCTCTACTTCACCGGCGGCAGCATGCGCGACCTGCTGACGGGCCACACTGTGCGCCTGCTCAATTTCACCACCGAAGGTGACCCACTCCCGCTCGAGCCCGCGCTGGCGGCGGCGGGCGGCGAACGGCTGAGCCCACGCGCGGAAACGGCCACGCTGTCGCTCAGCCTGCGCGGCTGCCGCATGCGGATTCAGGCCGCCCGCAGTAGCGCCACCACCACCACTCCAGGCACCATTCATGAAGACCTGCGCCGCCGCGGTCTTGCCTTGAACTCCATCGGTCTGTCGCTCAATTCCGCCTCGCGCGGACTGCCGCTCGACCCGTGCAACGGCGCCGCCGATATCGAAACGCATCTGATCCGCATGAACCACCCCTACGTGTTCTTTGAGGATCCTATTGCCGCGCTGCGCGCCGTGCGGTTGCGTTCGCGGCTCGGCTTTAACCTGGACGAGCGCACGGCGGCGCGCATGGCCGCGGCTCGGGAAGAAAATTACGTGGCGCGGGCCACGCCCGCCTCGCGCGGCCAGGAGTGGGAAGCCATTGCCTACGAATCGGACCCGGGCGCGGTGCTGGTGGCGCTCGAAAAAGAACAGTGGCTGAGCGCCGCTTTTGGCTCCAGCGTCAAAACCAGCAAGATGGATCTGGGCGGGCTTGGCCGCCTGACCGCAGGCGTAGAAGTCTGGGAGCAGCTTGGTTTGCAAATCGACGTTGGCCTGGTGGCCATGCCCATGCTTCTGGCCGGTCTTGCCCCGGCCGATCAGACGCGTTTGGGGCCGTGGCTTCCCAGTCGTCACCTTGCCGCGGGATGGAAAAAGCTCACCTCCGACGCTGAGATCCTCGAAAAGCGTCTGCTCGCCCTCAGCCCTGGCGCGGCTTGGATGCGTTCGGTGCAGGATCTGATCGAAAAGGTTTCGCCCGAAACGGTCGCCTATGCCAGCATCAGCCCGGCCAACCCGAAAACCGGCAAAAAACTGAAGGAATTTCAGACGCAGGCGATCCTGCAGCGCCAGAAGCTGCCTCTCGGCGTCTTGCGTATTTTGGGTGTGGCGCCGCGATCTCTGCAAGCGGAGGCGATCCTGCGGCCATGGTACAAGCGTCTGTTGGGCGGTGAGGACCTGAGCGAAGCGATGTTGGCAGAGGGTATTCGTGCCGCTGTCGCTGCACTACGCCCGGTTGAGCCGGTGGCAGCAGTGCCCAAGCCGCCTGCGCCGGCCAAGGCCCGCAAAGCGGTGCCCCAGCCCACGCCTAAGCCGCCCGCCAGGTCTACGGCGCAGCCTCAGCGCAGCGCCGCCAAGCCTGCAGGCCGCAAACCGGCCGCCCGCCGCAAGAAGTAACTGCGCAGCAGTTTTCACGCCAACTTGGAGACGCCGTGAGCAAGCGCGGGCGTCCGTTGCCGGGGGCGGAGCCCACGGCAACGACAGGCTGTGCCGGCCCGGTGGCCGGCAACTAGCAACGGGCAACGCGAAACTGGTAACTTAGAACTGCCGCATGGATCCTTTTGTCCACCTCCACGTGCACTCCGACTATTCGCTCCTCGACGGCGCGTGTGATGTCAACAAGCTGGTCGCGCGAGCCAAGGATCTCGACATGGCGGCGGTGGCGCTCACCGATCACGGCAATTTGTTTGGAGCTTACAGCTTTCATGCCGCGGCGCGCGCAGCCGGCATCAAGCCCATTATTGGTTGTGAGCTGTACATCTGCCAGAAAAGCGACCACCGGGCGCCCCCGGAGGGCGACAGCTACAACCATCTGATTGTTCTGTGTGAGAACGAGCAGGGTTACCGGAATCTGGTCAAGATCGTCTCTGAAGCGAGCCTTCACGGCTTTTACTACAAGCCCCGCATCAGCAAGGCATTTCTGGCGGAGCATAGTCAAGGCCTGATTGGCCTTTCCGCTTGCCTGAAGGGCGAAGTGCAGGAGCTGCTCGGCAAGGGAAAGGTCGATGCCGCGCGCCAGGCTGCGGGCCAGTTCAGCGAGCTTTTTGGCCGTGATCGCTTTTATATTGAAATCCAGGATCAGGGGCTGGAGCAGGAACACCGGATTAAAGATGAACTGCTCACCCTCAGCCATGCGCTGGCACTCCCGCTGGTAGCGACCAACGACTGCCATTATCTGGCCCACGATGACGCGCAGATGCATGACGTGCTGCTGTGCATTCAGACGGGCAAGCGCGTGCAGGATGCCAACCGCATGCGGTTTGGCAGCGATCAGTTTTTTCTGAAATCCGGAGCCGAGATGCTGCGCGTGTTTTCCGGCGTGGAAGAGGCCGTGCACCGCAGTGTGCAAATTGCCGAGCGCTGCGACTTTCACCTCCACAAGATCGAAAACTCCTTTCCCAACTTCGCCGTTCCCGACGGCATCAGCCTTGACGATTACTTTGAGCAGGTCACACGCGACGGTATGGCGCGGCGTGAACCCTGGATTGCCGCGCGCCGGGAGGCGGGGAAGGCGCGCTATCCCCCCGCCGCTTATCGCGAGCGCCTCGAGCGCGAAATCGGGGTGATTCGCGGTATGCGTTACAGCGGCTATTTCCTCATCGTGTGGGATTTCATTCGCTTTGCGCGCGAGCAGGGCATTCCGGTGGGACCGGGGCGCGGTTCGGCGGCCGGCAGCCTGGTGTCGTATGCGCTCGGCATCACCGATCTCGACCCACTCGAAAACGAGCTGCTGTTCGAGCGCTTTCTGAACGTTGAACGGGTTTCCATGCCCGATATCGACGTGGACTTCTGCATGAACCGGCGCAGCGAGGTGATCGACTACGTCACCCGCAAGTACGGCCGCGATAACGTTTCGCAGATCATCACCTTCGGCACCATGGCCGCCAAAGCCGCCATCAAGGACGTTGGCCGCGCCATGGACCTGCCCTATGGCGAGGTGGACCGCATCGCCAAGCTCGTGCCGAACCAGTTGAACATCACCCTGGCAGGCGCGCTGAAGGAATCACCGCCGCTGGCGCAATTGGTGGAGAGCGATCCGAAAGTCGCCGAGCTCATTGCCGTGGCGCAAAAAGTCGAAGGCCTATGCCGCCACGCCGGCATGCACGCCGCCGGGGTCGTCATTGCGCCGCGTCCGCTCACCGATCTCGTTCCACTATTCAAAACCAACCGGGACGAAATCGTGACCCAGTTTGACATGACCGGACTTGAAAAGCTCGGCCTGCTCAAAATGGATTTTCTCGGTCTCACCACCCTGACCATCCTCGACGAAGCGGTCAAGCTCATTCAACAGTACGCGGGCGAGACGATCGATTTGGCGCATGTGCCCGAGGATGATGCCGCTACCTACGAGCTGTTTTGCAAGGCGCAGACCTTTGGCGTGTTCCAGTTCGAGTCGTCGGGGATGCGTGACATCTTGCGCCGTTACCGCCCCAGCCGCTTGAGTGACCTGACGGCGTTGAACGCGCTTTACCGCCCGGGACCGATTCAGGGCGGCATGATTGACGACTTCATCGATCGCAAGCTCGGCCGCAAGCCCATCGCCTATGCCTTCGATGAGTTGCAACCCATTCTGGAAGAAACCTTTGGTGTATTTGTCTACCAGGAGCAGGTCATGCAAGCCGCCAACGTACTCGCCGGGTATACGTTGGGGCAAGCCGATATTTTACGCAAAGCAATGGGCAAGAAAAACCAGCAGGAAATGGATCGACAGCGCGACAGCTTCCTGCAGGGAGCGCAGGCTCGTGGTCTGCCGCGCGCCAAGGTCGAGGCTGTTTTCGATCTGATGGCGCAATTCGCCGGCTATGGGTTCAACAAGAGCCACGCCGCCGCCTACGGCTGGGTTGCCTACCAGACGGCTTACGTGAAAACGCATTACCCGGTCGCCTTCATGGCGGCGCTGTTGAACGCCAGTATTGCCTCCACCGACAACCTGGTGAAGTACATCAAGGAATGCCGCGCCATGCGGATTCCGATTGCCGCCCCTGACATCAACCTCAGCGGCGCCGGCTTTACGCCCCAGGGCGAGGGCATTCGCTTCGGTCTCAACGCGATCAAAAACGTCGGCGGCACCTCGGTGACAGCAATTCTCGAAGCGTGCGCGAATGGTCCCTTTCTCGATCTGTTCGATCTGTGCGAGCGGGTGACCGGCAAGGCCCTCAACAAGCGCGTGCTGGAGAGTCTGATCAAAGCCGGAGCCCTCGATAGCTTCGGTGCGCGTGCGGCGCTGTATGCAGAGGCCGAACATGCGCTGGATCGGGCGCAAAAGGCGGAAAAGGCGCGCCAATCCGCGCAGCACGGCTTATTCCTGAGTTTTGACGACACCGCGGCGGCGCCCCGCCGTCCCCCGCTGCCAACCGTTGTCGACTGGGATGAAGCGACGCGCTTGACCAACGAGAAGGACGTGCTGGGCTATTACGTGAGTGGCCATCCCCTGGAGCGGTTTGCCGATCGCTGTCTGGACCTGCAGACGGTTGCTCTCGAAGAGATTGACGGCCGCGTACACAATCGCCAGGAGGAGATCTACGTGGCCGGCATCCTGTCGCAACTGCAGACGCGCAAAAGCAAGAAAGGGGACATGTGGGCTTCGGCCACACTCGAAGATCTTACCGGCCGGCGCGAACTGCTGTGTTTCAGCGAGGCCTATCGCCGCCTCGATGCTCAACTCAAAGCCACGCAACCGGTGCTCGCCCGGGTGCGTGTTATGGTCGATGAAGCTCACGACGACGGCGGCGAAGAAGGAGCGGCGCGTGCCGCCAAACTGCAATTGCTCGATCTGCGCGATCTGGCGAGCGCTCCGATTACGCCTCCGCTGGGGTTGCGCCTGCGCCTCGCTCTCGACGCCCTGCTGCCGCAGGATCTCGACCAGCTGGCCGCTGTCCTGGAAAGCGCCGGCAGTGGCGGCGTCAAGCTGCATGTGCTGGCCTACTCCGAATGCGAGCAATTTGAACAGGTTCTCGAGACCGATCGCGCCGTAGGTGGCGACGCCTCACTGCGCCGCAGCCTGGAAGCCATCTGCGGACCTGGTTCCGTACGCGTATTGGAGGGATGAGACGATGCCGAGCGATGCTCCACAACCCGAAGCTGCCGCAGTGAGTGCACCCGAGCCCGAACCTCTGGTTCCGGATGCTGACAACGAGGCCTGGCAGCGCGTCCTGCTGGCGCGCCATGCCCAGCGTCCCAATTTTCTCGACTGGCTCCCGCTGCTGTGCACGGGCTTTACGGAATGGCACGGCGATCGCCGCTTTGGCGACGACGCCGCGATGGTGGCGGGCCCGGCGCAGTTTCGGGGCCGGGAGGTGCTGGTCGTGGGACAGCAGAAGGGCCGCGACATTAAAGAGAAAATCAAGCGCAATTTTGGCATGCCGCAACCGGAGGGTTACCGCAAGGCGATGCGCCTGATGCGCCTGGCAGAGAAATTCCAGCGTCCCATCCTGACCTTTGTCGACACGAACGGCGCTTATCCCGGCATTGACGCCGAAGAGCGCGGCCAGGCCGAAGCGATCGCGGTCAACCTGCGCGAGATGGCGAAGCTCGGCGTGCCGGTGATTGTTACCATTACCGGAGAAGGTGGCAGCGGCGGTGCCTTGGCGATAGCTGTCGGGAACCGTGTCCTCATGATGGAAAACGCGGTGTACTCGGTGATCACGCCGGAAGGCTGCGCCAGCATTACCTGGCGCGATGCCAACATGAAGGCGCGGGCGGCGGCCGCGCTGAAGCCCACCGCCCGGGACTTACTGGCTTTGGGCCTGATTGACGAGGTAGTTCCGGAGCCGGCCGGGGGTGCGCATGCCGATGCAGCGGCAGCGGCGGGCGCGCTCGGCGATGCCATCGAGCGTCATCTGCAGCAGCTCAGCTCGTTGACGCCGGCTCAGTTGCGCGAGGATCGCTACGCTCGTTTCCGGCGCATGGGCGCCCTCGCAATTGCGGATGTAAGCGCATGAGCAGTGTTCTGGTTGAATGCGTGGCCGCGGCGATCGCTGCCGCCTGGCAACGGCGCCGACCGCGCCTGCTTGCAGTACACGCGCCGGTCATTCTGGGACGCTATGTGTCGATGACTTCCATCCGGCATCTACCCGCCGCACTGGAGAACGAGCTGGATCGGCTGGAAACTCAATGTCGGCGCGTCGGACGCCCCGGTGCAGCCTCTTTGCGATGCTGGCCGGCTCCACAGGGCAGAATTCTACTGGAGCTGTCCTCGGATCTTGCTCCCTGCCGCCAATGGCGGATTCCGGTTGCCGCGCTGGCCGGAGCGCCGCCCCGGCGCCGCCGCGGACGGCGTGCCCTGCCCGCTCGGCCACAGACGCGCAGCCTACCGCCTTCCATTTGCATGCGCAGCGACAATCCGGCACACATCGAATGGGTCCATGCGGCGGCAGCTCATTTACAGATCGGCGCGGTCAGGGCATTGCCGACGCTGCGTTCGGCTCGCAGCTGGCTGGCAACCCACCCCGGATGCCGTGTGCTGATGCTCGACCGTCCGGAAGGTATGTGGTTGCTCGACCTGAGGGCGGCCTATGCGCCCTTTCTGCTTGCCGTCGCGAACGTACCAGGATTGACGGGAGCGCTGCGCAAAATTTTCCACCACGTACCGGAAATTTCAGTCCGAGGCGGAAAAATTGCCGCTTAAATCAGCCGATCGAATGTAAGTCATTTGTTTTGTGCGAGCTTCGGTCTGGCACGCCGCGTGCCTATACATTGGCAGACGAAGTGGCGCAACCTGAGA
>JBOGKK010000213.1:0-1625 GCA_050745425.1 Terriglobales bacterium | reverse complement strand
GGATTAAACCGGATGCCGCCGGTCAGATCCACCGGGTGCGTGCCGCTCAGGCTCGTGCCCGGGTTGGGCGTGGCGCCGGCGCCGAAATAGTAGCTCCCGTTCAGCTCCACGATGCCCTGCAGGCGGGAGCGCAGCGGAAAGATCTCGCCGAAACCGTAGTTGAGCTGGTCGCGCAGCGGCAAATAGATGCCGTCCTTGTTGATCGTACCGTTGTGCTGGTAGCCGAGATTGAACACCATTTCCCCGGCCGTGCCCAAGCGCTTATCCAGCAGCACGTTTTCCTCGAACCATGGTTCCGTGGTGGTGACGCCATGAACCAGAGCCCCTTGCGTGAAATCGCTGTGGTAGGGGACGTGCTCGGCGATTTGAAACGCCAGGCCCAAGGCATCGCCGCGATCCTGCGAGAGCAACCCGATGGTGGCGCCCAGACTCCAATCCACCGCACCGTGCAGCAAAGGATTGCGCGCGAACGGCGCCACTTGGTTGAAGTTGGCGAGTCCGGCGCCGCTGGGAAACGTCAACTGCTCGGGGTGGGTGAGCCGTACGCGCCGGTAGGGCGTGGTCGCAAACGTGACCTCGAGCCATTTCGTGATTCCCACGGTCCAGCCGGTGTTGATGTCAGTAAACACCAGACCCCCGGGCGAGCGCGAATACCGCTGCACGTACGCACCCGAGCTTACTTGCCCCGGCGCCAGAGTCTCGGCAAACTGCGTATTCCATAAACCCGGCGTGCCGGCGAGAGAGCCTTGCATCTGGCTGGGCACGAAGGCATCGGAAGAAGAGCTGGCGGGCAAAGCCGACAGCATGGCGCTGAACGGATTCGGCACGGCCCCGGACGGCGCGGCCGCCCAATTGATCCCAGAAACGGAAGACAGCCCGGCCGCCGCGGCCGGGCCCGTGTGGGGTGGAACCGCCCACAATCCCACGGCGAGCATTGCCGTTATCATCACGGCAGGACTGAATTGCCGTCCGCCCCATCTGCACATCCGTACACGTCTCCTCATCATCGTTCTGTCTCCTTCGTCATACCTAGCCAGCCGGGGATTTTGCAGAAATGTGCCCACTTCGCAAGTGGGAGCGGCTCCTGGTTGGGGTTGGTTGCCCCCGAACCTCTGCCTATTCCCGAGTGACTTGACTTGGCTTTAGTGTACAACACAGTGGAAACTTTCTCCCGTATCTTCTGACCACGATCACTGTTACCGAAGAGATTCCCTCGCCCCCCGGCCAACGCACGGCGCCCAGGCGCCAACCGCCGCGGCAGCACGGGGCTGCTACAGTGTAGAAATGAAGCGGGGATCCGTTCTCGTAGTGGACGACGAACCCAGCGAATGCCATGGGCTCGCCGAGCTGGTGCGCGGATGGGGTTACGAAGTGGATACCGCGGGCGATGGCGCCGAGGCGCTGGAGCACCTCGCACGCACACAGCCGCAGGCGGTGCTCACCGATATCCGCATGCCGCGGCTGGACGGGCTGCAGCTGTTGGAGCGCATCCGCCAGGGTTACGGGATGCTGCCGGTTTTGGTGCTGACCGGCCAAGGCTCGAAGGAAACTGTTATCGAGTGCCTGCGTCTGCGCGCCAGTGACTATATTGAAAAGCCGATCCGGAGCGAAGAACTGAAACAACG
>JBOGKK010000212.1:0-27360 GCA_050745425.1 Terriglobales bacterium | reverse complement strand
GCCGCCTCGGCGTTGCACGCCTGCCGCAGCCGGTGGTGAGCATCGGCAATCTGCGCGTCGGCGGCAGCGGCAAAACCCCCGCCGTCATTGCGCTCGGGCTCGAGCTGCGGCGGCTGGGCCTGACCCTCGATGTACTCTCGCGAGGGTACCGCCGCGCCAGCAGCCGTCTCGCCGTGGCCGAAACCGGGCTCGAGGATGTCGCCATCGTGGGCGATGAACCCAAACTCATCGCCACGCGCCTCGGCGCTCCGGTGCTGGTCCATCCCGACCGTTACCGCGCTGGTCTGGAAGGTGAGCGGCGCTTTCACTCGCAAGTCCATCTACTGGATGACGGTTTTCAGCACCGCCAGATCTTCCGCAACTTCGATCTCGTGCTGGTCGCTCCGGGTGACCTCGATGACCACCTTTTGCCTTCCGGCCGTTTGCGCGAGCCCCCGGCCGCGCTGGCGCGCGCCGATGCGGTGCTCTGGGTCGGCGACGAGCCCGGTTTCGAGGCCGCCAGCGCCTGTCTTGCCAGGCTGACCCAAGCACGCCTGTTCCGCGGATGCAAGCGTCCTGTCGCGACAGATCCGGAAGATGGTCAAAACCTATTTGCATTTTGTGGTCTTGCGCGTCCAGAATCGTTTTGGAAGACGCTTGCGGGACTCGGTGTCATCCCGGTGGCGCAACGTGCGTTCCGCGATCACCATCATTACTCAAGGCGCGACCTCGCCCGCTTGCGCACCTGGGCTCAGGCGGCGGGAGCGAACGGTTTTGTGACTACGGCAAAAGATGCCGTGAACTTGCCCGCATTGCTGCCCGCCACGCGCGTGGTGGAAATTGAAATGTTTATTCCTGCCATTGAGGAACTGACAACCATGATCCGGGAGGCGTGCCATCTATGAGCGCGGTGACCACCGGAGCCGTGCTGGCGCCCAATTGGCTCGGCGATGCCGTCATGAGCCTGCCAGCGCTCGCGGCTTTGCTCGCCGCCACACCCGATCGCACCTGGACGGTCCTTGCCCGCGCGGAGGTGGCGCCGGTCTATCGCATGGCCCACATGCCGATCCGGGTTGAGGCGCTGCCGCGTCACCGCCGCCTGCCCCGCATCGAGGGCCACAAGTCCACGCGTGAGTTGGTCATTTTTCCCAATTCCTTCCATGCTGCGTTGCTGGCTCTGCGGCTGGGTGGGCGCCGCCGCATCGGCTACGCGCGCGATCGCCGCGGATGGCTGCTAAATCCGGCGATTCCGGCGCCCGCGCCGGGATCGCTGCCGGGGCACGAGTCGTTCTATTATCTGGAGCTGCTGCGCCAGGCCGGCTTCATCGCCGGGCTTCCGGCTGAGGAACCGGCGCGTCTGCGCGTTCCCCTCTACCCCGATCGGGCGCGGGTAGCGCGCTGGCGGCGCGAACTCGCGCCCGCGCTGCCGGAAAGCCGTATTGCCGCTCTGCATGTCGGGTCCGCTTTTGGATCCGCCAAATGCTGGTTGCCGGAGCGGTTTGCCGAGCTGGCAGGTGAACTCGCCCGCCGCGGCGTTTGCGTGGTGCTCATCGGCGGCAACGCGGAACGCGAGCTCGCCCGCAAAATCCGCATGCTGGCGCCGCATCCGGAACAGTTGAAAAACCTCGCCGGTGAAACCTCCCTGGAAGATCTCGTCGCCCTGATCGCCGCCGCCGATGTGCTGGTCGCCAACGACAGCGGCCCCATGCACGTGGCCGGCGCGGTGGGCACGCCCGTGGTGGCACTGTTCGGTTCCACCAACGAAAAAGAAACCTACCCGCTCACCGAGAACGGCAAGCTGCGCCTCATCAAGGCGCCCGGCATTGCCTGCAGTCCGTGCAAATTACGCGAGTGCCCGATCGACCATCGCTGCATGCGCAACATTCCGGTGGCCAGGGTGATGGCTGAAACCGAAGCAGTCCTGTTTGCGGAGGGAAAGGCAGTACGCTCGTGAGCTCGGAGCCGGTCGTCGCAGCACCCGCGCTCGCCTCGCATTTGGCGACGGCTGGCATGGCAGCGATTTTCTTGTCGCTGTTTGGCGGCCTGTGGATGGTGCTGGCCTTAAACAGCGAATCGTGGATTTGGCTGGTGGCCTGCGTGCTCATTCCAGCCTCGCTGCTGCTCATGCGCGGCATCGGCCTGATGATTTCCGGACAGCAGGCGCGCGGTACGGCGGTGGCGGCGGCCGAGGAACGCACCATCCGCGTGGCCGCGAGCCGGCGTATCGGCTGGATCATCCTGGTTGATTTTGGCGCCATGGCGGTGGCCGCCAACATTCTGTATTCTGCCCACCTTGCCGCGTGGACGGTGGCCACCATGGCCGGAATCATCGCCGTACAGTTTTTGGTCTGGCCGCTGCTGCTGGGCGATGCGCTCTATTACTTCCCGGCCGGGGCCGAACTCATCGCGGTGGCGGCGGTTGCCGCTTTCTTTCGCGGCCGTATTCGTCTGGCGGATCCCCTGTTTGGTCTGGTGATCGGGCTGACGCTCTGGCTCACCGTCGTATTTCTGCTGCTGCGCGCCAGCCGCATCGTCTCCCTGCTCACGCAAGCGGCGGAGGAGGCAGCCGCTTCACACTGATCGCCTCCGGAGCTGCCCGCATCACCACCGCCGCGGCACAGCCCGGCGCCAGCGCCAACTCGTGCACCCACCACGCGCGCCCTTCGGCGTGCAATGCCGCCGCCGCACCGTCAAGAGCAATTTCCGGTTGCCGCAGCACGGCCAGCCCGCGTCCGTCCGCCTTCATCCACGCCTCTTTGCAGGTCCAGAGGCGCGCGAAAGCATGGGCGCGCTCCGCCTCCGGCTGCTCCCGCAGCCATGCCTGCTCGGCCGGGGTGAAATAGCGCTCCGCCAGGCCCAAAAAGTTGCGCGTCCGCTCGACCTCGATATCTACGCCCACTTCCATCGTCGGGTGTACGCCGACCAGCCCCAGCGCGCCAGAGTGTGAGAGGTTGAATTGCAGCCCAGCTCCCGCGATGCCCGGCTTCCCATGCGCATCGCGGCGGAAGCACACCGCGCCAGGCGGACAGCCCATCTCGCGCGCCAATATCCAGCGCAGTTGCGCGTGTGCGGCCAGGTAGCGCTCGCCATGCACAGGGCTCAGGTAACGGTCCGCGCGCGCGCACTCCTGGGGCGACAGCCACGCGCGCCACGCCCGCTGCTGCGCCGCCGTTGCCGTCAATGCAAACCAGTGAATCGCCAGATCCGCCACGCCTTCAATTTACACTGGAGACCACTCGCGGGGGTCGCGCCGCTTTGCACCGCGGGCAAAATCGGTGCGAAGGGCTGCGAAATTCGGGACGGGCGAACGAGCTGGTGGCTCGTTCGCGCCCCTTGGAAACAATGCAGGTGCGGCCCCAGCGAAGCGCAGCGCCAAGCCGGGGCCGCGGGCTCCCGGTTTGGCGCGAGCCTAAGCGGGGCGCGCGGCAAAGCCGCGCTGGGGCCCGCGCCAAAAAATCGGTTCGGGTTCATAATGGCTGCCATGCGATTCAAGTTCGCGTTTCTAATCCTGGCTGGGGCCGCCGTCGCCGCCAGCGCGCAGCACGCCCCGCGCAAGCCCCAGCAGCCACCCGGCCCCGCGAGTCGCCTGCGCCACATCGTGGTGATCTACTCGGAAAACGTTGCCTTTGACCACTACTTCGCCACCTATCCGCATGCGCTCAACCCACCCGGGGAACCCGCATTTCACGCCGTGCCGGGCACGCCCGCCGTCGACGGGCTCAACCATCACCTGCTGACGGACAACCCCACCATCCATAATCCGCGTAACGGCAAGCAGGCGGTGAATCCGTTCCGGCTGGACCGCAGCCAGGCGGCTACGGCTGACCAGAGTCATGCCTACCGGGCCGAGCAGTTGGCATTTGATCACGGGAAGATGGATCTGTTCCCGGAGTACACCAGCGCCAAGAGCCTGCCCCCGGGACCCAAGGCTCCGCCGCAGCCCAAGGGGCTGGCGATGGGCTATTTCGACGGGAACACGGTGACCGCGATCTGGAACTATGCGCAGCATTACGCCCTGAACGAGCGGTTTTTCGGCACCACCTTCGGCCCGTCCACCGTGGGCGCGATCAACCTGATTTCGGGGCAGACCAACGGGGTGAGCAAGGTCGTGGGCGGGCGCCACGGCATCATTGCCGGAGGTGCGGGCACGTGGACCGACATCGACGACGGCTCTCCGCTGGGGGATGTGTGCTCCAGTTCCGCCCATACCGAATTTCGCCTGGGTGGCGACAATATCGGCGACCTAATGAATGACGCGCGCGTCAGTTGGGGGTGGTTTCAAGGTGGTTTTGATTTGAGCGTGACCAATGCGAACGGCACCACCGGCTGCCGGCGCAGTCATACCTCGGCCGTCACCGGCGTGCGGATTCACGACTATCTGGCGTACCATGAACCGTTTCAGTACTATCCGGCGACTGCCAACCTGCGCCACCTGCGACCGGCTTCGGTAGCCACCATCGGCCAACCGCGAGATCGCGCCCATCACCAATACGACCTGCAGGATTTTTTCCGCGCTGTGCGCGCGGGCAATTTTCCGCAGGTCAGCTTTTTGAAGGCGCCGGCCTACGAAGACGGGCATGCCGGCTACTCGGATCCGCTGGACGAACAGGCGTTTCTGGTGCGCATGATCAATTTCATTGAGCGCCAGCCAGAGTGGCGGCACACCGCAATCATCCTGGCTTACGATGACTCGGATGGGTGGTACGACCACGTGGCGAGCCCCCTCGTCAACGGATCCCGCGGCACTTGGGACGCCCTCGATGGGGCGGGAGTTTGCGGCAGCGGGCAGCCGCGCCTGCCGGGAATCACGCCGCGCAATCCCCACGCCGAGGGCCGCTGCGGCTACGGTCCCCGCCTGCCGCTGCTGGTGATTTCGCCCTGGGCGCGCAAGAACTTTGTGGCCGCGCAGCTCACCGATCAGACCTCGATTCTGCGCCTGATCGAAGACACATTTCTACATGGTCAGCGGCTCGGGGATGGATCCTATGACGCGCTCAGCGGCTCACTGGACGGCATGTTCGATTTCGCCGATCCGCCGCCCGCGCACCCGCTGCGCCTGCAGCTGAGTCCAACGACGGGAGAAATCTTGAACTCGAAGCAGTGAGGGGGCGGTCAGTGACGCATCGGTCATCGAACCTTAAGGCTTCCTTAAGCCGGAGCCACGTAATATAGGCAAAATGGATACATTTGTGGTCTGCAAGTGCCGTGGGCTTCTCCTGCTTTTGCTTCTCCCGGTTCTGGCGCTGGCAGTTTGGGCGGCGGTCCCGTCCACACGCGGGGGCCGCGCTGGGGCTCCAGGGGCCCCCGGCCCGGCCGAGCGTCAAGCGGGTGGCGTGGCGCACATGCCCCGGCGCTTTTACAGCCGGGACCGGCAGCCACGCCAGGCCCCGCGCCAATCATTGGTTAGCGGCCGCGTCGAGGACGTGACGCATCATAGCATTCCGGCCGCCGTGGTGATGCTCACCCCCACGCTCGGGGCGGCACGCATGGCGCAAACGGGTGTGCAGGGAAAGTTCGAGTTCGCCGGCGTGGCACCCGGAAGCTATCGCGTGCACATCACGGCGACGGGATTTCAGCCGTTCACGCAGACGATCGAGGTGGTGGCAGGAAAGCCGGTGGTGGTCACGGCGGTGCTGGCACTGCGCGCCCAGACGCAGATGGTGATGGTGCGCGCGGGGGCGGTCAAGGGGGCAACGCTAGCGCCCACGGAGACGAAGGTGTTTCAGTCGAACCAGACGATCCGTGTGCTCGGCCGGGAGCAGATCAACTCGCTCAGCCCGACTTCGGGTTCGGCGCAGATCATTTCCATTGCTCCGGGCGCGAATGTCACCGGCTATGGCAACACCGGAGCCACCAAAAACACGGTGACCCTGAACGGCGTGCAACAAGGCTGGGGCGGGTACGGAGGATTTACCACCAGCGGTGCCTTGGGCATTACGTTCGATGGCATTCCGGTGGCAGATGCGGTGACCGGCCTGTGGCAGTCGAACATGTTCCCGCAAGCGGCGATCATCAACGATACGGCCGTGGTCTACGGTCCGGGCGAGCCTGCCCAGCGCTGGTACACCAACGTCGGGGGCGGGGTTGAGTACACGCCGCTGCAGCCCGCCCGGCATTTTCACTATAGTTTGTCGCAAACCCTGGGCAGCTACGGGCAGGAAAACACCGATTTCGAGATCACCAGCGGCCTGATGCGGGGGTGGTCGGCGGTGTTCGCCGGTGGCCATGGCAGCGGCAACAGTTTCCGCCTTGGGCCCGACGGGTTTCAAAGTCCCAATCACGACGAAGCTTTGTACGGCAAGCTCATCCGGGAATTTGCTGCCGGGACCCTGCAGCTTGCCGGCTACAGCTCCGACAGCGCCGGCTATCGGCCGCAGGTCATTCCGCAGCAGGAGAACGCAGCGATTACCTTCACCGGCGCCGCGGGCGCACCGCCGTACTCTCAGGCCACGTCAGGTTTCTACAGCACGCTGCCGTTCCGCAGCTACAACAAATATGACGCCAACCTGCTGAATCTGTTCTGGGGCAAGCTTCACCTGGCGCTCGATCCGACCACCGTGGTGCAGGGCTCGGCGTGGTATGAACGCATTAACCGGCTGCACGACCGGCGGGCGGATGTGTACACTGCCGGACCGCAGCAGTTGGAATGGAATAACCCGTTCACCAAAATGTTCGGCGCGAGTGTACAGGTGCAAAAAGTGCTGGCGGATAACACCGTCACCGCTGGAGGATTTTTCATTCACTCCCTCTACAACTCGCGCGCGAACTTTTATCAGCCCGCGCTCGGCGGCAGTAAGCAGGGTGTGGTTAACGTTGGCGGCAAGGCCCGCTCATCGTATTTTCAAGAGGATATGTACACCGGCTTCGTGCAGGACAGGGTGCAGCCCTGGCGCTGGTTGAACCTGACGCCCGGTATCCGCTACTACAGCAACGAGCTGGCCTACGCGGACGGCGTCACCCAGACGTTTCAGTTCACACCGGGCGTGGTGGTGCCCGCGCATTGTCTATTGAACGGCGCCTTTACGTCCACGCCCGGGAACATCAGCATCCAGAGCTCCTCGTGCAACGCCATGGAGTCTGCCAGCGGGTTCGAGCCGTCGCTCAACTTAAGTGTGCATCCGGCCTCATGGCTGAGCGTGTACGGCGGTTACTCCGAGGAACTGAAGACGCCGCAGATGGGCGGGGGCGGCGGGTTCTTCCAGGGCGTCGATCCGAACACCTACCATCTGGCTCGAGCGGAATACTCACAGGGCGGAGTCAAGCTGCATTGGGCACACGTCGGGCAGGTAAGCCAGCTTCTGGCGGGCGTTTCCTACTTTCACCTTCTCTATTTGGATCAGGAGCAGGACGTGGGCCTGGCCAACGGGGATACGATTGCCGCGAGCGCCTCCTCGCAATACCAGGGCGTGAATTCGTTTTTCGACGGCGACGTCACTTCGAGCCTGCACCTGTTCATGAACGGCACCGTGGAGGGCGCTCACTACACGCATTACGTGGTGGGGGAGAGTTTCAACTCGGCCGGAATACTGCAGGCGGGGAGCTCGCCCTATAACGGCTTGCCGGTGCCCTATGTGCCGCACACGCTGCTCAACGTGGGCGGATATTACACGCTTCCGGTGTCCGAAAAAATCGTGATACAGCCTCGGATCTGGTATCGCTACACCGGCGCCCAAACCGTGTTCGATAATTTTGCCGGGCGGCCGAGCCAGCAGACCATGGCCACGTTTGGCACGCTCAATCTGGGAGTCAACGTGCCCATCGACTGGTTCAACCTGCGGGTTACGGCGCTCAACATCACCAACCGGCATTACAATCAGTTCGTATATATCTCATCCGGCGGCTACTTCGGCACGCCCAGCGGCGGTTATGCGCTGGCGTATCCGGGGGCGCCGTTTACGTTGTTCGGCACCTTCAGCGTCCATTTTTAAGGAGTGCCGCTAGACTGAAACGATGCGACTCACGCGCCGGCAGTTTTTGGAGCGGCTTGCCGGTGGCGCGGGGCTGGCAGCGCTGGCGTTGCCGGCTTGGGCGCAGACTCTCCGGCGCGGCCGGGGCACGCTCGATCCGCGGCGGCTGACCCGCTTCCAGCACCCCCTCCCGCTGCCGCCTCGGGCGCAGCCGCTGCCGGGCGAATCCACCTTTCGCGTGCAGATGCGGGAGGCCCTCTGTCAGCTTCATCCCGAGCTACCGCCTACGCGCTGCTGGACCTACGCGGGCAGCGTGCCCGGGCCCACGCTCGAAGCACGCAGCGGGCAGGCGATTTCAGTGATCTGGGAGAACGCCTTGCCGGCGCGACACTTCCTGCCCGTCGACCACTCTCTGCCGGGCGCCGCAGCCTCGCTGCCTCCCGTGCGTGCGGTGGTGCATGTGCATGGCGCGCGCGTGCCGCCCGGCAGCGACGGCTATCCGGAGGACTGGTCGGTGCCGGGTCAAAGCCAGCAGTTTTACTACCCCAATTGCCAGGAAGCCGCCCCGCTCTTCTATCACGACCACGCCATGGGGCTGAGCCGGCTGAATGTGTATGCCGGGCTATTCGGGCTTTACCTCATCCGCGACGGCCGCGAGGAAGAGTTGGGGTTGCCACGCGAAGAGTTTGAGCTGCCGCTAATGCTGTGTGATCGCTGGCTGGACCGCAATGGGCAGCTCGATTACCCCACCAGCGGCTTGCCCGGCCATCCCTGGGTTCCAGAGGTGTTCGGGAATGCGATCTTGGTCAATGGTTCGCTCTGGCCGGAGGCGAGCGTCGAACCACGCAGCTACCGGCTGCGCCTGGTGAATGCGGCCAACTCACGGTTTTTTCGCTGCTCGCTGCCGCCGCTGCCACTGCAGGTGATTGGGTCGGACCAGGGGCTGCTGGCCGCGCCGGTGCGGCTGCGGGAACTCTCGCTGGCGCCGGGCGAACGTGCCGACGTGATTGTGGACTTCAGCGCGGCGGCGGGCAGCGCGCTGGAGCTGCGCAACGACGGGTTGGGGATTTTACGCTTCCGCGTCCGGCCGCGAGTGCAAGCCATGCCGCCGGCATGGACGCCGCCGCCGCGGCTGCGATCGCTGCCACGCGGGCGGGCCAGCGATGCGCAAAGAGTGCGGCGGCTGACGCTGCGGGAGTATGACACCCTGTCCGGTTTACCCCAGCAGATGCTGCTCGATGACCGGCACTGGCGGGACCCGGTCAGCGAAAAGCCCGTTCTGGGGGCGGTGGAAGTGTGGGAGTTCGTGAACCTGAGCGAAGACATCCACCCCATTCATCTGCACATGGTGCGCTTTCAGGTGCTGGAGCGGCAGCCGTTTGACGCGGATCAGTACTGGGCAGGCGGCGGCATGCGCTACACCGGCGCGGCGGAACCACCCGCACCCGAAGAAATGGGCTGGAAGGATACGGTGCGCTGCTATGCCGGAGCGGTCACGCGTATCCTCGTCCGTTTCACCGATTTCACCGGCCGTTACGTCTGGCACTGTCACATTCTGGAGCACCAGGCCAACGCAATGATGCGGCCTTATGAAATCCTTCCGGCGCCTACGGTCGCACGCCCGGGCCAATCACCGCAATGAAGACCACCGCGACCACGGCGCCGGCGATGATCCAGCCGCGGCTACGCCGGTCGAGGACGAATTTGGAGCCTGCGCGTCCATAGCGCGGAAAGCGCAGATAGGGCATGCCCCACCACAGGCCTGAGACTCCGCCAAAGGCGGCCGCTGCCGCCGACTCGGCGATCAGCACCGCACCCACAGGATTAAAAAGCCCTGCGACCACCGACAAAACGCCGTAGGTGAAGTAGGGGGCCAGCATGAGGCGCCGCGCGTGCTGCGAGCGGGCCATGCCATCGACGGGGAGAAACGGAATCAGCTCGTGCAGCAGCAGCGCCAGCACCGCGGCATAGAGTACGCCGCCGCCCACCGCCAGGCCCGTGCGCCACAGCCAGACGGGGTGCTGGCCGGCGATCACCGCCGCCCAGTCGCCCAGCCCGCCGACACCGCTGAAGAGAAAATAGCCGGCGCCGGTCAGCAGGTTGAACGCCGTCAGCAACCAGACAAAATAGCGAAGGCGTGCCGCGCGCCGGATTCGATGCATCCACCACCAGCCGATCAAGCCCGCGGCGAGATTGACCAGTGTTCCCGCTGCGTCAATCCAGTGGTTGGCGAGCGTGCAGGATTCCTCCACGGTCGAGATCACGAGGTTGTGGCCGCCCGAGAGCACACACGCCCCGCCATGGCCCAATCCCTCGTGCAACAGGGTGGCGCAGGCGCCCGCCAGTACGGCCATTGCGATGACAGTGGGCAGGTCGGCTGCGGGCAGGACGCCCTCCGCCGCGGAGGTCACGTGGGGCATGGCCCATGGTACTATCAAGTATTCCGTGCGCCCTTAGCTCAGTTGGATCAGAGCGTCTGGCTACGAACCAGAAGGCCGGGAGTTCGAGTCTCTCAGGGCGCACCACCTTCCCCAGGCATCGACCACCGTTTATGCCGTGCCCCATCGTCAACGTTGGCTATCGCTCGACCAATTACTGGATGATCGGTGCCGGGCCCACGCGCCTGCTGGTCGATCTGGGCTGGCCGGGCTCACTCGGAGAGATGAAAGCAGCCTGGACCCGCGCTGGCGTGCCCGCCTCCGAAGTGCGCTATGGCTTCGCCACGCATTACCACATGGATCACGCCGGGCTTGCCGAGGAGCTGAAGCGGACCGGGATGAAGCTGATCGTCATCGACCTGCAGCAGGCCTCGATTCCGGCGATGCGCCAGCACATGAAGCCGCAGGACCATTACGTCGAGATTTCGAACCAGGGCAATCTTGTGATCGCCGCAGCCGAAAGCCGGCGCCTGCTGGCCAGCATGGAGCTGAGCGGCGAAATCGTACCCACCCCCGGTCACAGCGAAGACAGCGTCTCGCTGCTGCTCGACGATGGCTGCGTATTCACCGGCGATCTGCCCGGCCCAGGCATGGCCACCGCCGAGGAGCTGCCCGCCGTCATGGCCAGTTGGCAGCAACTGCACCGGCGGGGAGCGCGCCAGGTTTTTCCGGCGCACGGCCCTTGCCGCCCTCTCGACCGCCCCAGCGCCAGCGCCTGAGCGGCCGCCAGCGGCGCTATACTCGCTGCTATGAGTGCTGTTGGCCGCCCCCAAGCCTCCGAAGCCGATCCCTTATACTTCCGCTACATCGACCTGGTGCCTGGCGCCGATCCTGTGCCCGCCCTGGAAGCGCAGCTTGCCTCCATCAGCACTCTGGGCGCCCAGGTGAGCGAAGAGCAGTCACTCCATCGCTACGCGCCGGAGAAGTGGAGCGCGCGCCAGGTGCTGAATCACGTCACGGATACGGAGCGGGCTTTTGCGTTCCGCGTCTTGTGGTTTGCCCGCGGCTTCGATGCGCCGCTTGCGAGCTATGACCAGGAGATTGCCGCCGCCGCCGCCCACGCCGATGACATCGCCTGGCGCGAGCACATCGAGGAATTCCGCCGCGTCCGCCTTGCCACGCTCGCGCTGATCACCCATTTGCCTGCCGACGCCTGGGATCGTGCCGGCGTAGCCAGCGGCAAGCGCATTACCGTCCGTGCCCTCGCTTACCTGATCCCCGGCCACATCGCCCACCACCTCACCGTTTTGCGCGAACGCTACGGCGTGGCCTGCTGAGTCATGGGGTGGCGGCAGCCGTACGCGGCTGTGCGGTTGCCAGCGAGCCCGCAAGCAGAAAGACCGCACCGGCAAACATCAAAGTATCGGCCATGAAGTTGAAACGATTCAGGCTCGCAGGTTGCGCGGCCAGCATGGGCACATAGACCACCAGCACGAGGAACAGTACGGTCAGACCGAGGCAAGTCACGGCGGTGCGCGCCCGCTGGTTGGCGACCAGCATGCAAGCAACGATGAGATAGATGACCGCGGCGAGATAGGTCCAGACCGCGTGTCCGAAGAGCCCGGCAGGCGTCAGCAGTTTGAGTGGGACGCCGGACACGAAGTTACCGTGCAACAGTTGCTCGAACCCGTAGAAAAGAATGGGAATGGCGAGGAAGTATTTGGCGATCGCCGCCTGCAGACGAGCGCTGCGCCGGGAGCGGTCAGGGGCGAGCGCGGCGGCAAGCGCCAGAGCGCCACCGGAGAAGGCGAGCTCGCGGAAGGCAAGGGCCAGCGCAAAGCGATTGTGCGGCTGATGCAGCCAACCGGGGGCATCCATCAGCAGCACGAAGAGAAAAAAGACCAGCGCAAGCAGACGCGCCGCCAGGCGAGTGCGGACTCCGGTGATCAGGCTCAGCGCGCCAGCGATAAAACAGCCACCGACGAACCACGCCCAGAGATGGTGCCAGGGAAGCCAGGCCGGCACCAGCGCGGCAATCGAGGCAGTCTGCGTGAAGTGCTGCGTGGCGAAGGCGGCGAGCGGCGCGGCATAGAACAGCGGGCCCAGCAACAAAAGCTTATCCAGGCCGCGCTCCCGATGCCAATCGCCACGCACGGCAAGCACCAGCAGCGCCACCGCAGCGACAGCGGCGAAGACGGCATAGGACCATAACCCCGGGCTTGTGATCACGGCGTGCGTCATGGGGCGCAGAATTGGCGCCAGTGTAACACGGCGCCGCACGATGCGGCCGGTGCGTGCCGAGGCCGCGCCGGAGCCTTCCCCCAACGCTGAACATAGGCACCAGCCGCTTATCGCGCGGCTTAGTGCAGCCGGATGTAGGTGATGGAGGACACGGTCTGGCCATTCTGGGTGGCATGGGTCGGATCGACCTGATTGGCGTCATACCCGCCGTCGAGCGCCGTCGCTTGCTGCAGCAGGCCGAGATCGACCTTGAGCAGATACTGTCCGTCCTGGCGGAGTACGAGGCCGTAGGCGCGCCCATCCGAGCCGGTGTAAGCGGCAATCGTGGAGGGCTGTTCGAGGGTCGAGCTCTGCCAGGCCAAACCATCCGGAGCGGCCGGCACTCGTGCCCAGTGCAGCGGATTGGGCTGCGCCGGGGTGCCGTTGACGGCGGCCTCGGGAAGTCCGGCGACGGCAATGCATCCGCCCGCATTCGCCAGCCAGCCCAGGTGGCCGACCAGATCGACCCCCATGCCGCGCCAGGGCAGCGGACATCCGCTGGTGACGGTGAACTGGGAGGCCGGAGTCGCGCTCGAACCGTTGCTCTGCTGCGCATTGTTGAGGTTCAGGCTCACAAATGTGCTGGCATCGCTATCGGCGGCGGCGGTGAGAATGCCGCTGGTCGGGTCCCAGGTGGCACTGGTCGTCTGGGCACCAAACGACGCCCCTTGGGGCGTGACGCTCACTTTCGTGCCTTGTTGCAGGTTGAGAATGTAAACCCCGCTGCCGCTACTGCCAGTGCCGGAGGCGTAGGGCACAAACACACGCTGGGTTTCGGAATCGTAGGCAAAGTTCAGGCTCGCGGGCGCGTGCACCGGGGTTGAAGTCTTGCCGGTGCTCAAATCGAGCGTGAAATATCCGGCTGCGGTGTCCAGAATGGCATCATGGCGGGCGCTGTCCACCACCATGGCGCAGATCATGCAGGTCCCGCCGTTGATCGTCACCGAAGTCGCGACTGGCGCCTTGAAGGAATGGGTCACCGCATCCTGCCTGGTATCGACGACTTGCAGGATGTCGCTGCTGAAACTGGCGACTAGAATTTCGTTTCCGGCGGGATCAGCGGCTGCGAGGCTGGGTTGAAAGCCGCTCGGCATATTCACCGTCCCGATTTGCTGGCCCGTATCTAGATTCACGACGGCGAGCGCGCTGGGGCGTGGGACATAGGCCTCGCTGGCAGTCACCGGATTGCCATTGGCATCACTGCCCACCACGCCAGCAGTGACCGCAATCGCACTGGAAGTCGGAGGATTCGAGGGCAGACTGCGTACCAACATCGAATTGGGCGGCCCGAACGGATCCGGGTTGATTACGCTTAGCCCCAGCATGCCCGGTTGCTCGATCGTTGCTGACACCTTCATCTCCGTCGGGCTGATAAGGTTGGTGCTGGTGATCGAGGCACCGCTCATGTTGACAGTGGCTCCTTGGGCAAAGTTCGTCCCGATCACGTCCAGGCTGGCCGGCAATCCCGCCGTCACGGTGGCCGGCGTTACGCTGGTGACCAGTGCGGTCGGGTTCAGCAGGGTTAACGTCCAAGTCGCAGTTTCCGTGGTGTCGGCCTGCGCCGCCGCCTTGATGACCACCTTGTTGGGCGTAGGCACCACCAGCGGCGCCTGATAGGTGCCATCAGGGGTGATGTAGCCGTAAATGGCGTTGCCACCTGCTACGTAAATGCCCTGCTGCCCCACCGAATACAGGATGGTTGTGTTGGGGCTATTACTGACTACACCTTGCAATGCCAGCGTTGAAGGGACAACCTGGCCGTCGTTATTCAGCGCCGAAATGACAAGATCGGACGTCGGCGCTGCCAGATAAATGGAAAGCGGGGGCGGCGGGATGTAGTAGGTGTTGCAGGCGCTGGCAACCAGCAGCATCAAGCTGGTAAATGCAATTAAAACCCAAGCGCGGCGTGGCCCATTGCAAACTGAATTCATCATGTGCGATCGCTAGCACCAGATAGCGACCGCCGCCGCCGTGCATTGGTTGCGCGCGGCGAGGCGGGGCTGTTCAGGCGGGGTACAAAAATCAGTGCTCATTATAACCAATGTAGGCTCCTTCACCCTTCGGCCAATCACACGAGGCGGTTGGCCCTTCACGTGCATTTGAGTTCTTGGACTATGGCTACCATCCTCGCTGAACGTGCCCTCGAACTCGCGACCAGCGCCGCTGCCATCGCGTTTTCAACCGGTATTGCCTTTTTGGCGCTGCGCCTTTTGTGTCGGGGTATTGAGCAGAAATTGCGCTCGCATACGTGATTTAGGCTGGACGATCTAGATGCCGCTTCCGTTACAATCGAAGCCAATGGGTCCGATTCCTCGCCGTTTCCTGGCGCTGGCCGCCGCCGTTGTTGTCCTTGCCCTCGCCGTCGGCATTTGGAGCTGGCACGCACACCCACACGCACACTCCGGTGCGCCCAGGGCGGCAGCAACCACCATCGCCGCGCCACTGGCTGCGGCCAAGCCGGCCACTGTCAGCCACAGCGTCACCATCCCGGCCCGCAGCAATTTCGTGCTGGCGATGGCGCCGTTTCATCTCGATCGACACGTGGTCCAGGATTTAATCGCCGCCGCACGCCCCGTCTACGACCTGACCGACATCCGGGCCGGCCGCACCCTGACGCTCGTACGCACCACGGCCGGCGAGTTGAAAGCGCTGGTTTACCAAATCGATCAAAACCACAAGCTTTGGATCAAGGCCGAAGCTGCCGGCATGCCCCCGCGCCAGCACGCTGGCTCGGACTGGACCGCCTCCATCGAAACCACACCGTTCACCACTCGCTTGCAAACCGTCTCGGGCGTGGTGCAGTCCTCACTCTACCAGGCCATCGAGGATGCCGGTGCCCACGACGAGTTGGCCGTCAAGATGGCCGACATTTTCGGCTGGGACCTTGATTTCAATACCGACACCCGCCAGGGCGACGTTTTCAAGGTGCTGGTGGAACAACATTTACTCAACGGAAAATTTGCCGGCTATGGCCAAATCGTCGCGGCGGAATACATCAACGGCGGACATCCCTTTACCGCGCTGCGCTTTCACGACGCGCAAGGCTATCTTGCCTACTACCGCCCCGACGGCCGTCCCATGAAACGTGAATTCCTGAAATCGCCCCTGCCCTTCATGGCCCGCGTGACCAGCGGTTTCAGCTATCACCGCCTGAATCCTGTATTGAAAATCTATCGCCCGCATTTGGGAACTGATCTGGCCGCTCCCATGCACACGCCGGTGCGGACCATCGGGGCGGGAGTGGTCCTGCGTGCGGGATGGAGCGGCGAGGATGGCCGCATGGTCGAAGTTCGGCATCCCCACGGCTACAACACCTTCTACTTGCATCTGTCAAAAGTGCTCGTACACGTGGGCCAACACGTGGCGCAGGGCCAGCATATCGGGCTGAGCGGGGAAAGCGGCTTGGCGACCGGCCCGCATCTTGATTTCCGGATCGAACACAACGGCGTGTTCAAAAATTACGAGATCTTTCGCCTCAAGCTGCCGCCGGGCAAACCGATCAAAGCCAGGCTGATGCCGAAGTTCGAGGCTCTGCGCGCACAATACATGCCCGAACTGGCGCAACTGCAACCGGCCGCATCGGCCACCGCGGCCACCGCGGCCACCACGCCCGCCTCCAGCCACCGCAAGACGCCCGATCGGGCTGGGGCTCCAGGGGCCTCCAGCCCGATCGGGCGTTAAGCGGGTCGCATGGCGCAGCCACGCGGGGTCCCGCGCCAGTCAATCGCCGTCGTTTGCGATAATCAGGAGGTGTCGACAGCGACGATCAAGCCGGCATTGCCGGAGTGGTGCTACCCGGCCAACCTGCTGACCGAACTGCGGTTGCTGGCGATTCCGGCAATCTTGGCGGCAGTGATCCTGCGTCGGCCGGGCTGGGCGGTAGCCGTGTTTATCGCCGCCGCAGTGAGCGACTGTTGCGACGGCTGGATCGCGCGTCACTTCAATCAGCGATCTTCCTTAGGCCTTTATCTCGATCCGGCAGCCGACAAGCTTCTGATCGCAACCCTGTTTTTGGCGTTGGCGATCGTGGGCGAAATGCCGTGGACCGTTACCATCCTGATATTTCTTCGGGACCTTTGCATCGTCATCTCGGCGGCGGTGCTGTATTGGGGGGCAGGATTTAGCGACTTTCGGCCCACTTGGTGGGGGAAGGCCTCCACCACAGCCGAATTGGCAACCGTCGGAGTCACGCTGCTGGAAGCCTGGTCGCCAAACGCTCTGTTTTACTTTCTGGAGCGCGTCGGCTGGGTCGCGGTTGTTTTCCTGACCGTGGTGTCTGGCATTCACTACGCCTTCGCCTCGGCTCATCGCTACCACGCGCAACGGGCCCAGACATTGCCGCATCCTACGGTGCGGTGACCAAAGAGCCCATTTCGATGCCACCCCCCGAGCCGGAGTGGACAAACCGGCTGTCCCGCCACGCTGGGGAGTGGTCGCGGCGAGCTCGGGTGCAATCCGCGCGCTTGCAAAGTCTTCTGCGCGCCGCCAGCAGCGCTGAAGGCCGGCGCCACAATTTGCTGCCCTTAATGGCGCTGTGCGGAGCGGCAGGCGCACTGGTGGGGCTGGCACTTGGCTGGCGCAGCCATCGCCGCCGGTAAACGAGGTTACTGATGTCGCACTCGTCTTTGTCATTACCCGAACTCGATCGCCGCCTGCTTGACCAGCGTGGCGCCTTCGCTGACACTGCGGCCGCATTACGCCGGCGCGTGCGCCGCGACGCGCGCAATCTGCTCCCACAGCGGCAAATGCAGAAGCATGCGGAGGTGAGCCTGGCCGCAGCCGTGGTTACTGGTTTGATCGCCGGACGTGTGATCGGCGGAATTTTGGGAAGCATTCTCCGCTAGACTTTCTCGGTGATCTACCGGACATTGACGCAAGCCGATGTGGAGCAGGTCCACGCTCTTGACCAAAGCTGCTTTCCGCCCGGCATTGCCTATTCCGCAAACGAAATCGCTGCGTATTTGCGCCTCCATGGGCTGCATCAGGGCTGCATCGGCAAGGATGGCTCGCCGTTGCTCGGGCTGCTGCTGAGCTGCGGGCAACAGCAGAGGGGACACATCATCACCCTCGACGTAGATGCAGACGCACGCAGGCGAGGTATCGGCCAGCAACTGATGCGCAACGCGGAGCAGTATTATCGTGAGCGTGGCGCGCGGGGTATGCGCCTGGAAGCGGCCGTGAACAACGCCGGCGCGCTCGCATTTTACGCCCGGCTGGGCTACCGCGTGGTGCGCAGGCTGGCCGGCTATTACGCCGCAGACCTGGACGCGCTGCAACTTGACCTTGATTTTTAGCGGGCTGGTTGCTTGCCGGCGCTGACGCCGGCGCCGCCCCCGCCGGGGGTTTCCAGGCGAATGCGGGTGCCGGCAGAAACCATCAGGTTGGTCTTGCCGGGCAGCTCGCGTTCCGGCGCGCCGGGCTCGCAAAGCAGCGTCCGGCCGCGAGCGCCATCGCCGCCGCCAGCAAGACCATACGGCGCGAGGCGGCGGCGTTCGCACAGCAGGGTAATCTGGGCGGGCGCCAGCAGCTCAATTTCGCGGATCAACCCGTCGCCGCCGCGAAAGCGCCCGGCCCCGCCCGAGCCGCGGCGATAGGCGTAGCGATGCACGCGGAACGGATAGGCATATTCCAACGCCTCAACCGGAGTGTTGAGGGTATTGCTCATGTGGGTATGCACGCCCGAAAGGCCATCGGCATCAGCAGCGGCGCCCATACCGCCGCCACAGGTTTCGTAGTAGGCATAGGCCTGGCCGGCGCGGGCGTCGCCAGTCGGATATTGACCGCCGATGGTGAGATTGTTCATCGTGCCACTGCTGGCGGCAGGAATGCGATCCGGCAGCGCCCCGGCCAGCGCGCGCAGCAGCACGTCAACAATGCGCTGCGAACACTCGACGTTGCCGGCCGCGACCGCGGCCGGGGGGCGGGCATCAACCACGCTGCCGGCGGGGATGCGCAGCGTGACCGGACGCATCAGCCCGGCGGTGGGCGCGGCCTCGGGCGGCAGCAAGCAGCGGAAGACGTAAAAAGTTGCCGAATACGTGATGGCGGCAACGGCGTTGACGCTCCCGGCGACCTGGGCATCGCTGCCCGTAAAATCAACGCTGGCACGCGCCCGCCGGGGATCGAGCGTGATAGCGCAGGCGATGCGGATGGGTCCGGTGCCGAGGCCATCGTCGTCAAGAAAATCCTCGGCCGCAAAGCACCCCGCCGGCATGCGCCGCAACTCGGCGCGCATCAGGCGTTCGGAATGATCGAGCAGAGCCACGCTATTGCGCTCGAGGCGGGCGAGCCCATATTTGGCGATCATCTCCTCCAGTCGTGCGGCGCCAATGCGGCAGGCGCCGAGCTGAGCGGTCAAATCGCCCTCGCGCTCGCGCGGGGTGCGCACATTGTTGAGAATCAGGCGCAGCAGGCCGCGATCAAGCTGGCCGCGCCGCATCAGCTTCAGCGGCGGAATGCGAATGCCTTCCTGGTAAATCTCGCGGCACAGCCCCATCGAGCCGGGGTAGGTGCCGCCGACATCGGCGTGATGCGCGCGGTTGGCCACGTAAAACGCAGGGCGCCGGTGTGCGCGCCCGCTGCCGGTAAACACCGGCATGACGAGCGTGATATCGGGCAGATGGGTGCCCCCGTCGTACGGATCGTTGAGAATGGCCACATCACCGGGTTCGAGTTCGAGCGCCTGCAACGCCGCCGCCACCGACATCGGCATGGAGCCCAGATGCACCGGCATGTCGTCACCCATGGCGATCACCTCGCCCCGGGCATCGAACAAGGCACTGGAATAGTCGCGGCGCTCCTTGATGTTGGGCGAAAAAGACGTGCGCCGCAGCGCCACGCCCATCTCCTGGGCAATGGCATGAAAGGCGCTCTTGAACAGCGCCAGCTCAATGGCGTCGGGCGCAGGCTTCATTGCGGCTCCAGGATGAGATTCTGCCACGCATCGACGCGTGCGCGCCAGGCTGGCGGCACCACCGTCGTCGCACTGTACTCGTTGACGATGGCGGGGCCGGAGAACTGATCGCCGGCGTGGAGCCGGGAGCGATCCAGGACGGCGCTGGCGCGCCAGCGGCCGCCGAACCAGATGCGGCGCTGCGCCCTATGCGCCTGGCTGCCATCCCCGCGGCGCACGCGCTGCGGGCGCACCGCCAGGGGTGGGGAGGCGGCCACCATGCGCACGCGCACGCTCACCACCTCGACCGGCCGTGCCCGATCGGCATAACCATAGCGCTGCTCGTGCAGGCGATGAAAACGCGCGGCAACGCCGGCGCCGGCGGCGAGCGTCAACTCGAAACCCTGGCCGGCGTAGCGCACATCGAGCGCGCGCTGCGCCTGCGCGGTGAGCCGCTCGGCGCGCATTTCGCGCTTGCCCTGCGCTTCCAGATCGCGGAACACTCGCTCCAGCCGGGCCGCCACACCGCTGCCGAGCGGCGCCATCACGGTGCGGGAATAATCCTTGACCATATCCGAGCCCAGAATACCCACGGCCGACAGCGCGCCCGGCAGGCGCGGAACCAGAACGCGTGGAATCGCCAGCGCCTCCGCCAGTGCGCACGCGTGCAGGGGGCCGGCGCCGCCGAAGCTGACCAGGGTGAACTCGCGCGGGTCGTGGCCGCGCTCGACCGAGATCACACGCAGCGCCTTGGCCATGGCGGCTTCGGCAACCCGCACGATGCCGTCGGCAAACGCGGCCGCCGTCGCCACACCACCCTTGGCTGCGGTGAGGAAGCGGCGGGCACGTTCAACATCGAGCGGCATGCCGCCGCCCAGCAGGCCCGCGGCATCGAGTCGGCCGAGAATAAGATTGGCATCGGTCACGGTGGGGCGCTCCCCGCGGCCATAGCAGATCGGCCCGGGATCGGCGCCCGCCGATGCCGGGCCCACCTGCAGGGCGCCGCCGGCGTCAAAGCTGGCGAGCGAGCCGCCGCCGGCGCCGACGGTGTGGATATCCAGCATGGGCACCGCCACCGGCAAACCCATCACCTGCGCTTCGTGCGTGGTGCGCAGGCCGCCGCGATCGATGAGAGCAACATCGGTCGAGGTGCCGCCCATGTCGAAGCTGAGGATGCGATCAAAACCGGCGCGGCGTGCCGACTGAAAGGCCCCGACCACGCCGCCGGCCGGACCCGACAGGATCGTCCGCACAGGTTCGCGCGCGGCCATCGCCGCCGACGTGATGCCGCCCGAGGATTGCATCACGTGCAGGCGCGCGGTGCTCGACTGGCGCCGCAGCCGCGCCGCCAGCGCGGTCAGGTACTGGCCCATTTTGGGGGCAAGATAGGCGTTCAACAACACCGTGGCGCCACGCTCGTACTCGCGAAATTCGGGCAGGATGCGATGCGAAAGCGAAATCGGTACGCCCAGCGGCCGCAGGGCTTTTTCCAGGGCGCGCTCATGCGCCGGGTTGGCAAAGCTGAACAGCAGCGAAACGGCAATGGCCTGCGGTTCTGTGGCCGCCACCGCCTCGACCACCCTGGCCAGCTCGGCTGCCTCCGGTGCCAGCAAAATCGTGCCATCGGGCAGGGTGCGTTCGGCCACGCCGAAGCGCATGTGCTCGGGCGCCAACGGAGCCGGTTTGGGGTTCGACCAGCGGTACAGATCAGGCCGCGCCTGGCGGCCAATGGCCACCGTATCTTCAAATCCTGCGGTGGTGATGAAGGCAACGCGGGCGCCCGTGCGCTCCAGCAGCGCGTTCGTGCCTACGGTCGTACCATGACGGATTTCGCCGCCTCCCGCGCTCGCCGATGCCATACCGTGCAGCATGGCCTGACCGGGATCGGCGGGGGTGGAAAGCAGTTTGAGCACGCGCAGCTCGCCATTTTCGACCCACACGCAGTCGGTAAAGGTGCCCCCGGTATCGAACGAGATGCGCTCCACGGCCCACACAGAATCGCACAAAGACAGGCGTTCGAGCTACACTGCATCTGCTTATCGAAGGGAGAGCCCTTATGCGCCGCTTTTGCGTTCTCACCGTGGTCCTGCTTCTGGTTGCCATGGCCGGTTCTGGCCAGACGCCGGTTGGCAGAAACTCGCCCGGCCTCTGGAATCAGGTTTTCACAACCGGCTGGATGCTGCGCGACACCAATCATGACGGCCTGGCCGATGCGATCGTGGGCCACATCGTTGTGCCGGCCCAGCCGACCGGGGCGCAGAATGCGGCCGCGGCCAATTTTGCTGCGCGGTTGGCCCACGGCACGATGGGGCTGACACCACCACTGGTGGTTTCGGCGGCCAGCAGCGCCGCCAGCCCAGGACCGCATATCTACATCGGCGCGAAATCGCTGCCGGCAGCCGACCGCGGTGCGGCGCGCAGTTGGACCTTCCGCCTCGAACCCAAACATGGACGCGTCGTCGTGCTGAAGCCAGGGACCGCCAATCATGACCTGCTGGTGGTCGGCGATGCAGCCGGAATGACGGCCGCGGCCGATGCGTTCACCGCACACGCACCGTTCCTATGGCATACCGGAAAGAAGGCTGCACATTTGAGCGCCATCGTGGCCGCGGTCAATGCTGCCGCACCCGGAGCACACGTCCAACTGGTGGGCCTGGACTATCTGGCCGGCCACGAGGGCATCGACAAAGCCTATCTGGTTGCCCAGGGCCCCGTCACCGCGGCCGAACTCGGCAAGGCCTTCGCCGGGGGCAAGCTGGCCCCGGTGCATGAACTGTTCGTGCTCGGCGGCGCGGCCATCACCGCCATCAATCCCAAGCCCTTCCACCCGCCCGCCCGCCATGGAGCCAACCCTGCGTCGATGCCGCAGCCGAAACCGGCGCCGGCCAAACCGGCGGCGAGCGGCAATCCGGTATCAGGCGGAGGGGTCGACGGGCTCGATCTGGCCAGACTCTACACCAGCAAGGGGCTGTTTGGCGCCAGCGGGCCGGTGCCAGTGCCAGCCACACTCAAGGCGCATTTGTACGTACCGGCGGGAGCGCCGGGCATCGCCATGGCCAATGTCGCCGCGCGCATGGGGCTTGCAGCGATCGGCATTACCCTCCCGCTCGCCTCCCCGGCCAGCACCGCGAACCTGAAACAGATCAAGCAGCTGCCCGTCGCCGCCGGCGACAACGCGCTCAGCGCCGCCATCGAGAAAAAACTGCGGGCGGACGACCCCGATGCATCCCAAGCCGATCCCCCGCTGCGCGCAGGCGAGGGTGAGCTGCGCATCGTGGATCGCAGTTTCGGAAAGCAGGCGGCTGTGCTGGTGCAAGGTGACGCCGCCGGGCAAGCCGCGGCGCTCGATCTGCTGGCCAATCACCTGCCCAATTTGTGGCGCGTCGGCAAGCAATACGATTCCCTCGAAAACGTGCGCTACGCGCTGCACCGGTTCTTCTCCCTGCACTCGGGCGTGGGTCAGGCCGCGGCAGGGATGTTTTTTCTCCACCGCTGGCTTGCGCAAATCGGCGCCGGGCCGGTGAGCAACGTGCATGCGGCGCTGTATGCCGGCTTGGTCGACCCGAAACTCGGCCCCTTCATCCAGCAGCAAATGCAGCAGCAGTTGCACGTTGCCGCGACGGTGAGCGCGGCGAGCCTGCGTGCGGGCACGCGCTGCTGCCAGGCCAACCCCGACCTGCATTACAGCAACCCGGAGTTTCCGTTTCATCAGGCAGCACCCACGTTCTCGCAGACCATCCACATTCCCTGGGAAGGCACAACGCTGCTCGATGACGTGCGCACGGCGGCGGCAAAGCTGCACCCCGGCCAGCCCGTGGTGCTCGAAGCGCGCGTCAGTGAAGGACCGCAGGAGCGGCTGCGGCTGGCGGCGCAGCTGCGCGACATGCTGGTGCAGGCCGGCGCCGCACCCGATCAGGTGCAGGTCACCGTGCTCGATGCCTATAAGCAAGGCTATAGCTGGCTCCACGACGTCATCGGCCCGCAGTTGGCGGCCCTGCAGCGCCAGGGACACGCGATCGCCAAGCTGGACATCGACAGCGCCAAAGACGTCGATGAAACCGGCATCCGCGACATGTACTCCCCGGCGCGCTGGGTGCAGGAGCTTTATCCGGTGGACGAGGTGCTGGCCAAACAGATCCCGATGCCGCTGGCCGGCATTCACCTCGCCGAATTCAATGACGAGCGCGCAGTCGAAACTCCGGTGCAGATTGCCTTGGCCGACCCGGCCAATCCCGTACCCAGGCCGACGTATGAGGTTCGCGCCTATGATGCCGCCGGACACGTGCTGCTCGACCGCAGCTTCACCGTTCACGCGGTCATGCAGCCCTACAGCGGCGTCATGCCCGCTTATGAGAACGTGCAGGTGGATACGGGCTGGGTGCGGATGACGCAGGGCAGCGAGGTGCTCGTGAACCAGCGCATCGAGACCGACATCGAAAAATTCTGGCACGTCTACCAGACGGTAACCCTGCCGCGCGTGTACCGCTTCATCATGGCCCAGGCTCACGGCCGCCTGCGCCCGGAATACGTGCCGCCATTCGATACCTTGCAGATGGATTTTCATCTCTCCGAGCCCAACTACAACATTGGCGTCGACAAAGAACGGATCTCCTCGATCGAAGCGCTGCAGGAAGACGTTTTTTACACCACGGAAACATTCCTCGACACCCTCGGCGATCTCAAAAACGGGCGGCCGGAAAACTACGTCGGCCGCATCATTCCCGTGATGCACCCCTCCGAAGACGGCAAAGACGGCGTCGTCTATATCCGCTTCTACGGCAAAGCCGCACCCAACCCGCTGGTCAGCCTGAGCTGGACCGATGCGCAAGGGCGCCAACACCACAAGCTGCGCAATCTGCCGGTCATCAGCGGAGCCTTCCAGCCACGCCTGCTGGCGGCACGGGTCGAGGCAGGCAAGCCTGGCATCGGCAGCTTGGTGTGGCTGCTGCCCGCCGACGCGCGCCATTACGATATGGCGGCTTGGGAAAAGCTGGAACCGCGCCAACGGCTGGAACGCAGCATGTTCTCGGTCGAACAGGCGCGCGGCGAGCTGCACTGGCTCGATGCCATGCACGCGGCGGGGATTTATCCCGATCAGCTCGCTTATCCCGATCTGCGGCACATGCAGATCGAGCTGGCGCTGCCGCGCCCGCTGGGCACGCCGTTCAAAACGCCCGAGCCGCGGGTGCTGCTGTCCTGGAACGTAAGTCCGCCGCTGCATCCGCGGCCGCAAATTTCCGCGGTCACGCCGATTGCCACCACGCCCGGGCAGAAGCATTTCGTGCAGTGGCGGCAACCGATTGGCCCCGCCGAAAGTGCGGCCATACTGGCTCGCCTCGCGCACTACCCGGGCGTCAACGTATATTCCATGGGGCGGAGCTACCTCGGCCAGGTCATCTGGGCTGCCGACATCATGCTCCCCAATCCTTCGACGCTGATCTCCTGGCCGAAGGAAACGACCTGGAAGGCCTCGATTGTCTATTCGGCGCGGCAGCATGCCAATGAGGTTTCCAGCACCAGCCATGTCGACCGCCTGGCGGAGATGCTGGTGAGCGATCCCGCGGTGCGCAAATATCTGCGGCAGGTGAACGTGGTGCTGCACCCGATCGACAATCCCGACGGCGCGGCCTTGTCGGTCATGGAAGCGAAGATCATGCCCGACAACCTGCTGCACTTGGGCTATCACGGCGCGCTGGCCGCGGATGTTTCGATGGGCCAGGGGCAGATTGATCCCGTGTATCCGGAGTCGCGCACGCGGCGGCTCTTGCTCGAGCAGTGGAATCCCGACGCGTTTTTGAACCCGCACGGCTATCCGTCCCACGAGTGGGTGCATCCGTTCAGCGAGTACAGCGGCTGGGTGCAGAGCCGCGATGGCGCCAACAACGGCCGCACCTGGTGGATTCCACGCGGCTGGTTCACTAGCCTGGGATACGCGCGCGACGACACCAGGGATACCTATTCCAAGGCTGTCGCGTATGCGTTGCGCGACCGGATTGCGCTCGCCGAGCGCGCCGTGCCGAACCTGCTGCCGCTCGAAAACCGCATGAACGCCCGCTACCAGCGCTGGGGCCAGGCGTTTCAGCCCGACAATATGCAACAGCCGATCGTCGATGGCATCCGCATTTACATGACCCTCAAAGGGAGCACCGGACATCACCCCGGCATGGCGGGCGCAGGTGCGAAAAGCGACATCACCTGGGATCAGGGCTACACCGAAGCGCCCGATGAAACTGCCCACAATGCCTACATGAAGCTGGTCGCCTCGGCGGGACTCGCCTATGATCTCGTACATCTGAAATACCTGGCGCAGGGCACGCTGCGCATGGAACGCAGCGAAAAAGCAGGCGCCAGCGGCGTGAGCTGGCTGGTCAATCGCACCCGCCCCATTCTCCCCAGTTCGGAACCAAAAATTCCGGCGCTGCCTGACGGACAATGAGCACGCAACCGCCCACCCAACCCGCTCGCCCCGGCGCCGCCGCCGCGCCCGGCCGCTTCCGCTGGAGCGCGACCAGCGCCGCACAGCGCTCGACGCTCGTCGCCTCCGGCCTGGGCTGGATGCTCGACGCCTTCGACGTCATGCTCTACTCGCTGGTGCTGACCCACCTCATCACCGCCTTCGGGATGAGCAAGTCGACCGCCGGGCTCCTGAACACCCTGACGCTGATTGCTTCCGCCATTGGCAGCCTGATCATCGGCCTGCTGGCCGACCGCTTCGGACGGCGGCGCATGCTCAGCGTCAGCATCCTGATCTATTCGCTGTTTACCTTTGCCTGCGGGTTTTCCAACTCCATCCTCATGCTGGCGACGCTGCGTTTCTTTCTGGGGCTGGGCATGGGCGGGGAATGGACTGCGGGCGCGGCCCTGGTGGCCGAAACCTGGCCCACCGAGTGGCGCGGCCGCGCGCTCGGTATCGTCCAGAGCAGTTGGGCCGTCGGCTACGCGCTGGCGGCGCTGGTGGCAGGACTGGTGCTGGCGCATGCGAGCTGGCGCTGGGTATTTTTTGCAGGTGTGATTCCGGCGCTGGTCACCTTGTGGATTCAGCACGGAGTCCCGGAGCCGGAGATGTGGAAACAGGAGCGCGCGCATCCGGCCAAAACGCCGCATCCGGAATTGTGGCGGCGGGCGGCGCCGCGCCTGCTTGCGCTGCTGGCGATGAACACGTGCGGGATGTTCGCCTGGTGGGGGATGTTCACATGGCTTCCCGCGTATCTGATGCTGCCGGTGGCGCAGGGCGGCCGCGGGTTTGCGCTGCTGGGCAGCACGGAATTTCTATTGATTCTGAATCTGTGCGGAATGCTGCCCGGCTACCTGCTGTTTGGCGTGATCGCCGATCGCTGGGGACGCAAACGCAGCATCGTGGCCTATCTTGCGATTGCGGCACTGCTGATTCCGTGGTTTGCGGCGGCGCGCCAGCCGGTGATGATTCTGATCTCGGCATCGCTGGTGGCGTTTTTCGGTACAGGCTTTTTTACTGGCTCCGGCATTCTGGGCAGCGAGCTGTTCCCGACGCCCATCCGTGCCACCGCGCTCGGCGCTTCCTATAATGTCGCACGCGGTCTGAGCGCTTTCGCGCCGTTTGTGATCGGCGATTACGGAATCACGCACGGTATGGCGGGCGCATTCGAGTTGTGCGGCATCGCATTCGCACTGGCCGCGCTCAGCGCGCTGTTCGTGCCGGAAACCAAAGGCTGGGCGCTGGAGTGAGGCGTTGACTGGCGCAGGCTCCCGCGCGTAGCCCTGGCGCATCCATGCCTTAAAATCGGAGGCATGAAGAAAACGTTGAATATCGATGCCGAGCTGCTCGCCGAGGCACGCGCCCGCTGTGGCGCCCGCACCGATACGGAGGCAATTCATCAAGGATTGCAGGCGCTCGTGCGCCAGAGCGCCTACGAGCGCCTGCGCCAGTTTCTCGGAACCGAGCCGC